>JBQGDG010000069.1:0-7238 GCA_052038935.1 Neorhizobium sp.
ATCGCGATGAACGGGCAGTCCGGCGCATGCGCGCGCCGCTCGCGGACGAAGAGTTCGACGTCACCGATGATCTCGACGCCCGCTCCCTTGGCGAGATCCACCGTCCAGTGCGGCTTGGGATGGGTCAGCGGTACGCCGGGGGACAGAACGAACGCGGCCATTTTCGGCCATTCGATCGAGTGAAGGTCCGCGACGGGAATCCCGGCCTCGGACGCCTTTGCGACGCTGTCGGGATTGTCGTCCCAGGCGGTGACGTTCGCCCCGCCGGCCACCAGGGCCTGGGCGGTCGCCAGTCCAGATCCGCCGAGGCCGAAGAGCGCCACGTCCTTTCCCTTCAATGTGGTGACCGGGATCATCGCCGCTACCGCAGTTTCAGGGTGGAGAGGCCGAGCATGGCGAGGCCGACGGCAATGATCCAGAAGCGGATGACCACCTGGCTTTCCGTCCAGCCGAGCTTTTCGAAATGATGATGGATCGGCGCCATCAGGAAGACGCGCCTGCCGGTCATCTTGAAGAAGCCGACCTGGATGATGACCGACAGGGTCTCCATGACGAACAGCCCGCCGATGATGGCCATGACGATCTCATGCTTGGTGGCGACGGCGACGGAGCCGATCAGGCCGCCGAGCGCTAGCGAACCGGTATCACCCATGAATATCGCGGCGGGCGGCGCGTTGAACCATAGAAAGCCCAGTCCCGCACCGATCACGGCCCCCAGAATGACCGCGAGTTCGCCGGTGCCGGGCACGAAATTGATCTGCAGGTAGTTGGCGAAGACCGCGTTGCCCGCCAGGTAGGCGATAACGCCGAAGGACGCGGCCGCGATCATCACCGGCACGATCGCCAGCCCGTCGAGGCCGTCCGTCAGGTTGACCGCATTACCGGCGGCGACGATGACGAAACCGCCGAAGAGGATGAAGAAGAAGCCGATATTGACCACGAATTCCTTGACGAACGGGAAGGCGATGGACGTCGCCAGCGCGGGATTGGTCGTCTGCCCGGCCAGCGCCATGCGCATCATGAAGAAGACGGCGATGCCGGCGATGACGAATTCGATGCCGAGGCGCGCCTTGCCGGAAAAGCCCTTGTCCGACTGCTTGGTCACCTTCAGGTAATCGTCGTAGAAGCCGATCGCCCCGAAACCGAGCGTCACCAGCAGGGTTGCCACGACATAGATGTTGGAAAGGTCGGCCCAAAGAAGCGAGCCGCCGACGATGCCCGCCAGGATCATCAGTCCGCCCATCGTCGGCGTGCCGGCCTTCTTGAAATGGGTCTGCGGGCCATCGGCGCGGATCGGCTGGCCTTTGCCCTGGCGAACCCGCAGCGAATTGATCATTCCCGGACCGAAAAGGAAGACGATCAGTGCCGAGGTGAACATGGCGGCGCCGGTTCGAAAGGTAATGTATCGGAACAAATTGAAAAACTGGAGGTTATCCGCCAGTTCGACAAGCCAGATCAGCATGAGGGCCCTTTCCGAAAGCCGCCTAATTAATTCGGGGTTGGTGCCCCGTGTCGGCAAATGCCGGATAGTTGTCAAGCAGAGCCGCAACTATCTTGCCGAAGCCGATGCCCAACGACGATTTCACCACGATCACATCGCCCGGCTTGACGGAGCGGATGACGTAATCCACCAGATCCGCGGTCTGCTCGCGATATTCGACCTGCACGCTGTCGGGCAGCGCGTCGCGGAGCACCGCCATTTCCGGGCCGGCCAGCCAGACGTTCTCGATGCCGGCGGCCAGCAGCGGGCCGGCGAGCTCTTCGTGCACCTGGGCGGAAAACTCGCCCATTTCCAGCATGTCGCCGAGCACTGCGATCCGCCGCCCCGATATTTCGGGCGTAGCGGATGCGAGCAACGCGATCGCGGCCCGCATCGAGGCGGGATTGGCATTGTAGCTCTCGTCGATCAGGGTCAGATGCCCTTCGCCTATTCCGAGGCGGTGACGTTCGCCCCTGCCCTTGACCGATTTCAACCCGGCAAGCGCCGAGATCGCCGAATCGATATCCGCGCCGACGAGCGTGCAGGCGCCCAAGGCCGCCATCGCGTTTTCGGCGATGTGCCGGCCGGGCGCGCCGATCCGCACCTCGCGGGTTTCACCGTTGAGCACCGCCCATATGGTCGAGCCCTCGTCATTGCCCTCGAAATCGGCCAGGCGGAAATCGGCTTTCGCATGCTGGCCGAAACTGCGGATATGGGTGACGCCCGCATCTTCGGCGCGCTGCGAGAGAAGGTCGAACTGCCTGTTGTCGCGGTTGAGGATTGCCGCTCCGCCCTGGAGGAGGCCGTTGAATATCTCCGCCTTGGCCTCGGCGATCTCCTCGAGATCCTTGAAATGGCCGAGATGGGCGGCGGCGATCGTCGTGATGATGGCCACATGCGGCTGCACCATGCGCACCAGCGGTGTGATCTCGCCGGGATGGTTCATGCCGATTTCGAAGACGCCGAAATCGGCGTCGGCGGGCATGCGCGCCAGCGTCAGCGGCACGCCCCAGTGATTGTTGAACGACGCCACCGCCGCATGCACCTTCCCCGAGGGGGCGAGAACCTGCCGCAGCATTTCCTTCGTCGTCGTCTTGCCGACGGAACCTGTAACCGCCACGATGCGCGCGCGGCTTCGCTCGCGAGAGGCGACCGCAAGCCTGCCGAGCGCATCCAGCACGTCCTCGACGACGATCATCGGCACCGTCAATCGTCCGAGCGCCGGGAGCTTCGCCTCGCTGACGACGATCAGGGACGCCCCGTTCGCGACCGCGATGCTGGCATAGTCATGCCCGTCCACCCGATCGCCCTTGATGGCGAAGAAGGCTTCGCCGGCACCGATGGAGCGGCTGTCGATCGAAATTCCCGATATCCCCTCCGGAAGCGCGCCGATCGGCCGACCACCCATGACGGCGGTCATTTCTTCCGATGTCCACAACCAGTTCAAGATCCTCGCTCCTCCAGTGCCTTGCGCAGTTCTGCATGGTCGGAAAACGGCAGTACCGTGGAGCCGACCGTCTGCCCTTCCTCATGTCCCTTGCCGGCGACGATGAGCGTATCGCCGGACTGCAAAAGCTCGACCGCATGGCGGATGGCCTTCGCCCGGTCGCCGATCTCGATCGCACCGGCTGCGGCAGCCATGATTTCGGACCGGATCACCTCCGGCACCTCCGAGCGTGGATTGTCGTCGGTAACGACGACGACGTCTGCGAGCCGCATGGCGATTTCGCCCATGATCGGCCGCTTGCCCTTGTCGCGGTCGCCGCCGCAGCCGAACACCACCAGCACCTTGCCGCTGGTGAACGGGCGCACCGCCGTCAGCACCTTCTCGAGCGCATCCGGCTTGTGGGCGTAGTCGACATAGGCGAGCGCCCCATCCCTGGTGTGGCCGACGAGTTCGAGCCGGCCCGAGGCGCCCGTCAGGCTCTCGAGCGCCTTGAACGCCGTTCTCGCTTCGACGCCGGTCGAGATTGCCAGACCTGCCGCCACCAGCGCATTAGCCAGCTGGAAGTCGCCCGCCAGCGGGATATCGATCTCGAAAATCTGCCCGTCGAAATGCACTTCCGCCATCTGCTTGTGACGGAAATGCTCGACTCGCTTGACGCAGAGATAGTCACCCTTGCGGCCGACCGTACGGACATCGAGGCCCGACGCACCGGCCACCCGGATCGCCTCGCCCGACCAGGCGTCGTCGGCGAAGATGATCGCCGGTGCGCCCTTCGGCATCAGTGTATCGAAGAGCCGCATCTTGGCGGCCATGTAGCTTTCCATCGTCGGATGATAATCCATGTGATCGCGGCCCAGATTGGTGAAGGCCGCCGCGGCAAGCCTGACGCCGTCGAGACGCGACTGGTCGAGCCCGTGGCTCGACGCCTCCATCGCCGCTTGCGTCACGCCTTCATCCGCCAGCTCGGCCAGCAGCCTCTGGAGATCGACGGGATCCGGCGTCGTCAGCGAGCCATAGTCGTTGCGCGTTGACGATACCACGCCCGTCGTACCGATCTGGGCCGCGTTCAGGCCGGCCTTCGCCCAGATCTGCCTTGTGAAGGAAGCAACCGACGTCTTGCCCGCCGTGCCGGTAACCGCGACCATCGTCTGAGGCTGCCGCCCGAAGAAGCGTGCGGCGGCCAGGGCGAGGAACCGTCGCGGGTTCGCGACGACCAGAACCGGAACGCCGATATCCATCGGATGGGCGGAAACGGCGGCGATGGCGCCGCGGCTGGCGGCATCGCCGCCGAAATTCGATCCGTCGGCTTTCGAGCCGGACAGGGCGACGAACAACATGCCCGGCGAAATCTTGCGGCTGTCGGACGAAAGGCCCGTGATCTCGAGGTCCCCCACGGGTCCGGCGAGGAGGTCGTTCACTTCCGGAAAGTCCGGACCGGCAAGATCGCGCAGTTTCATCTCAAGAGTTCCATTTCCCGGGCGGCATTACGAATCGCCGCCCGATTTGTTGCCGCTCAATAAGACACAAGCAGGGCAGAACCGTCATCGCCGAATTTGGGCTTTACACCGAGAATGGGGGCCGCACGGCTGATGATGTCATGGGCCATCGGCGCTGCGGAACTGCCGGCGAGCGCAGCTCCGTTGCCTTTGTCCGTCTTCGGTTCATCGATGAAGGTCAGGACGACGTATTTCGGATCGTCGATCGGAAATGCGGCGAGGAAGGCGTTGAAATTCTTGTCGTGGACATAGCGGCCGTTGACCACCTTGTCGGCGGTTCCGGTCTTGCCACCGACATTGAAGCCGTCGACCCGCGCGTTGCGACCCGAGCCTTTCACGCCGTTCCAGTGGAACAGGAAGCGCATGTCCTTGCTGGTCGAGGCCTTGAGGACCTGCGTGGCGGTGAGATCGGCCTCTTCCTCTGTCCGCGGCAGGAAGGTCGGCGAGATGAGCCGCCCGCCGTTGACCAGCGCCGCGCCGGCAACGGCCGTCTGCAACGGCGTGGTCGAGACGCCGTGACCGAAGGAAATCGTGATCGAGTTGATCTTCTTCCACTGGCGCGGCTGCGTCGGCTGGGCGACTTCGGGAAGCTCCGTCTGCATTCGGCTCAGAAGCCCGAGCTTGGTGAGGAATTCCTTGTGTCCCTCGATCCCCACCGCATCCGCCATCTTGGCCGTGCCGATATTGGAGGAATACTGGAAGACTTCCGGCACCGACAGGAACCGGCCCTTGCCGTGGAAATCCTTGATCGTGAAGCCGCCTATGCGGATCGGGAAGCGGGCGTCCACCGTGTCCGACATGCTGAACTTGCCGGCGTCGAGCGCCATCGCCAGCGAAAACGACTTGAATGTCGACCCCATTTCGAACGTGCCGTTCGACATCCTGTTCAGCCAACCTTCCTTGGCGCTGGCCGCCGGATTGTTGGGATCGAAATCCGGCGCCGAGGCCATGCCGAGCACTTCGCCGGTGCGGGCGTCGAGCACCACGGCTCCGGCACCGATCGCCTTGAACTTGTCGATTGCACTGATGATAACGTCGTGAACGATCGCCTGGACACGCAGGTCGATGGAGAGCTTGACGGGTTCGAGCGGCTGGTTGGAGGTCATCCCGACGGAGGCGAGATCGGCCAAACCCTGGGTATCGACGTAGCGCTCCATGCCGGCAACACCACGGTTGTCGATATTGACGTAGCCGACGATGTGCGAGGCCGTCCGTCCACCGGGATAGAAACGGCGCTTCTCAGGCCTGAAGCCGATGCCCGGAATACCGAGCGCCAGGATCTGGCTCTGCTGCTTCGGCGTGAGCTGACGGCGCAGCCACTGGAAATGCGAATTCGACTTCAGCTTCGAATAGGTCGAGCGAATGTCGAGATCGGTCAGCACGGTCGAGAGCTTTTCGATCACCTCGTCGGCGTCGACGATCTTGTGCGGTTCGGCGAACAGCGAGACCGTGCGGATGTCGGTGGCCAGAACCTCGCCGTTGCGGTCGACGAGATCGGGCCGGGATGCCATCAGGCGATCTGCGGGGAGGATGCTGGAGGTCGTCTCCGGTTCGGCGATACCGTATTGCACCAGCCTTCCGCCGATCATGCAGTAGAAGACCGTGAAGCCGGCGATCAGCAGGCCGACCCGGTTACGCGCCTGCGACGATTTTCTTTTCCGGCTGCCTTCGAAGGCGGAGCCCGGCTTGTCCTGCCTGCCCTTTCGGTCGGACGAGAAATGGGCCCTGCGCTTGACCACCATGATACGGGAAAGAAAAGTCATCAGCGTTGCACCGAACCAGTGGACATTGCATCGGGAGACCAGCCGCGCGGCAGCGGCAGCGGAATTTTCGGCGCGGGCGTCGCCTTGGCCGCCTCGACACCCTTGAGCGCGGCGGCCACCTCGCCGGACTTGCCGGCGATGATGTCCTCGATCGTCGTTTCGGGTTGAGGCAGCTGCGCGCGATGCATGGGCAGTTCGCGCGGCATGGCAAGCTGCGTCGGCTGGGTCGACACCAGACCTAGGTCGGCGTCGTAGACCTTCGTCAGCGGCAGGAGCCTGTTGGGCTGCGTCAGCAGCGCCCAGTCCGCCTTCAGCAGGTCGATCGTGTCGCGCTCCAGCCTGATTTCGGCTTCCAGACGCCGCACTTCCGAAAGCTTTTCGTCGGCGCGATGCTTGATGCTGTAGGTAACGACAGCCATCGCGGTCATCACGCCGATCAGGACGAGGTCGAAACTTCTCAGCATCCTCAGGCTCCCATCGTCGCTAGGCTGGCAAGATCCGGCAGCGCAAAGATGGACATGTCTGCAGCGCCGGGTTTTGCCGTCGTCCGCACGCCCATCCGCAGCTTGGCGGAGCGTGCGCGCGGATTGGCTTCCGCCTCCGCTTCGCTTGCGGCGACCATCTGCTTGCCGGGAAATTCGTAGACAGCCGGGCGAACCTCGACGGCGGGCATGTGCCGAGAACCGGAGGCCTTGCCGGAGCGATCCGAAAAGAACTGCTTCACGACCCGATCTTCGAGCGAATGGAACGTCACAACCACGAGCCGCCCGCCCGGCTTCAGCGACCGCTCCGCCGCGAAGAGCGCGCGCGCCAGTTCACCCAGTTCGTCGTTGACGAAGATGCGCAGGGCCTGGAACACGCGCGTGGCCGGATGGATCTTGTCCTTGGCCTTGCGCGGATTGACGCTTTCAATGAGGTTGGCGAGATCGCGCGTCGTTTCGAACGCGGCCGAGGCGCGCCGCTTCTCGATGGCCCGCGCGATACGTCCCGCCTGTTTTTCCTCACCGAGGAAACCGAAGATGCGGATCAGGTCGCCGACCTTGGCGCGATTG
>JBQGDG010000070.1:0-37513 GCA_052038935.1 Neorhizobium sp.
ACGCTGCCCTGGCTGCGTGAGTTTCAGCCGAAGGTAAAAGCATAGGCTTCGGCGCCCGGGTCGTGGAACCGGATTTCGAACGTCCGCGCCCGTATGTCGCCTGTTTGGCGGATGAGCTGGTAAAGCCTGGTCGATGACACGACGCCGTTCCCCTCGGCATCGATATCCGCACCATGATCGGCACCTGGCGCCATGCCGTCGACCGTGACAGTGAAGCGAACCGGTTCTCCTCCCGAGCCCGAGCCCAGCACGAGATGGAGGTCGCGGGCGCTGAAGCGATAGGCGATTGCACCGCCCTGCTGATCAAGCACCGCGTGCTCGGCGCTGATCGTCCAGGCGCCGGACAGACCCCACTGGTTGAGTTCCAGTTCGCGAACCGAATACTGCGCAGAGGTCCCGGCTCTCAAACGTCCGGCAGAAGCGAAACCGGTGGCGCGCTGGTAGCCGATATAGGTCTCACCGGAACGAATGTTCGCCAGATCAGGACCTGCCTCGGCGCCGCTGGCCTGCGGCATCGTCGCTGTTGCGGCCGTCAGATCCCTGCCGGTTTCACGCAGAAGATCCTGGATGGCCTGTTCGGTGCGGCCGTAGTCACCTTCGCCGAAATGTTCGTAGCGGACGTTTCCATCGGCATCGATCAGATAGTGTGCCGGCCAGTAACTGTTCCGGAAGGCGCGCCAGATCCTGTAGTCGTTGTCGATCGCGACCGGATAGGAGATTCCGAAATCCTCTACCGCCTTTCTCACATTGTCGATTTTCTTCTCGAAGGCGAATTCCGGCGCATGTACGCCGATGACGACCAGTCCCTTGTCACGGTATCTCTCCGCCCAGGCTCTTACATAAGGCATCGTCCTTATGCAGTTGATGCAGGAATAGGTCCAGAAATCGACAAGCACCACCTTGCCGCGCAGCTCGTCCATCGCCAACGGCCCCGAGTTCAGCCATTCGACGGCGCCGTCAAGCGCGGGCGCGGGCCCTCTGACCGGAAGATCGCTGTGAAATCCCCCTGTCGATATTGCGACGGTAGACGGGTTCCGGCCTTCTGGTGAAACCTGTTCCCGGAAACGACCGATAACGCCCTGCTCCAACGCCGTTGTACTGGCATAGGAGAGTTTGGCGAGAAGGCTGACATCAAGGCCGAGGCCGATGACGACGATCCCGGCAAGAACCGCCGCGCCGCCCACCTGGCGAACCCGCTCGCCGCTGCCCATGGATCGTTTCAAGACGTTGAACACCTTCCCACCGGCAAACATCACCAAGGCAAGCGACGTCGCGGCACCGGCGGCATAGGCAAGCAGCAGGAAGGTCGTTCCGCTGTTTGCGCCCTGCAGCGCCGCTCCCGTCAACACCAGGCCCAGGATCGGCCCGGCACATGGGGTCCACAGGAGGCCCGTAGCAACCCCGAGAACAACAGAGCCGGCAACAGTGCCCAACTTCGCGGACGTCCTGACCAGCCTGTCGCCGAGTGCCGTCGCAGGACGGCTGATGGTGATCGCCATCCGCGGAAAAATAAGGCTTGCGCCGAACAAGCCGAGAAGCACGAGAGCCGCAAGCCGACCATACTGGTTGGCTGCAACGGCCCAGCTGCCGCCCACGGCTGCGAGCGTTGCGACGAGGCAGAACGCGGTCGCCATGCCTGTGAGCAGGGGCAGCGTACTGCGCATGAACGATTGCCCCATCCGGGCAAGGACGAACGGCAGAACAGGCAGGATGCATGGGCTGAGGATCGTCAGGACCCCGCCGAGATATGCGATGATAAGGAGCGTCATCATGTATTTCCTTCAAACAGGACCGCGCGGCGGCGGTTGCCACAAGGTCTGGCAGGCAATGAAGGATCCTGACGGGTGCCACGTATCCCGGATGTGTCCGGCGGGAATGACAACTGTACCGAAGTATATCAAGCGCCGCTGCGGCTACAGTGGGATACAGGAATGTCCGATCCGCCCGGAAACCGATCCCTCGCCGGGATCGGATTGTATCGAAACGTATCTCGGGAGCAGGGGGCTACAAATGCTTTCAATATCGGCGGTCGAGAGACACACGGGGGATACATGCAGACGATTTTCTGGCGGCATATTTCAACGCAAATCGGAGAAAGTCGATGTCCAGTCAGCTCGAGATACGCCGCCGCCGCTTCATAGGCACAGCAGCCCTGACGATAGCCGGAGTGGCTACAATGGCTAAGGCCCAGACCGCCGGCTCGCCCCAGAAGCGCAACCACGAGATCCACACATCGTTTTCGACACTGAAACAGATAAAGGCGGGTGTCCTCGACGTCGGTTACGCCGAAACCGGCCCCGCCGACGGACCTGTCGCGCTACTCGTGCATGGGTGGCCTTACGACATCTATAGCTTCGTGGATGTGGCCCCCATCCTTGCCGAGGCAGGCTATCGGGTGCTCGTTCCCTATCTCAGGGGGTATGGCACGACCCGTTTTCTTTCGGCCGAAACGCCACGCAACGGTCAGCAGTCCGCGCTTGCCGCCGACATGATCGCATTCATGGATGCACTCGGGATAGAGAAGGCGATCGTAGCCGGTTTCGACTGGGGAGCAAGGACGGTCAACATCATGGCCGCCCTCTGGCCCGAGCGCTGCGCGGCCATGGTCTCTGTGAGCGGTTACCTCATCGGCAATCAGGAGACCGGCAAGAAGCCGCTTGCTCCCGGAGCCGAGCTCTCCTGGTGGTATCAGTTCTATTTCGCCACCGAACGCGGCGAACTCGGCTATGCCGCCCATACCCGCGAATTCGCAAGGCTGATCTGGCACAGCGCATCACCGCAATGGAACTTCGACGACGCGACGTTCGAGCGGTCGGCGGCGGCTTTCGACAACCCCGATCACGTGGCGATCACCATCGACAATTATCGCTGGCGCATGGGGCTTTCCCGGGGCGAAGCGAAGTACGACGCCTATGAAATCCGGTTGGCTGCAGCACCCGCCATCACCGTCCCGACCATTACCATGGAAGGGGATGCCAACGGCGCGCCGCACCCGGATCCCGCCGTCTACGCCGGAAAGTTTTCCGCCAGATACGAGCACCGGACCATCGATGGCGGCATCGGTCACAATCTTCCGCAGGAAGCGCCGGCGGCCTTTGCCCAGGCCGTCATCGACGTCTCGCATTTCTGAGCGTCCGTATAGGACCGCCGCCGATCTTCGCTTCGCAGCGGTTCTCCGGCGGGTTAGAAGAGAGCACTGCCGGAAACCCGCTGTGTACGCCTGCGAAAGAGCCACACATGGAGCATATCGACCATATCCTGATCGTCGATGACGATCGTGAAATCCGCGAACTCGTCTCGGCCTATCTGCGGAAGAACGGTCTGCGTGCGACGGCCGTGGCAGACGGCCGCCAGATGCGGGGATTTCTCGAAACCAACATCGTCGATCTCGTGGTTCTCGATCTGATGATGCCGGGCGACGACGGGCTGGTACTGTGCCGCGAGCTTCGCGCGGGCAAGCACAAGGCGACCCCGATCGTCATGCTGACGGCACGTGACGACGAAATGGATCGGATCATCGGCCTCGAAATGGGAGCCGATGACTATCTGCCGAAGCCGTTCGCAGCCCGCGAACTCTTGGCGCGCATCAAGGCGGTCTTGCGTAGAACGCGCATGCTGCCACCCAACCTCCAGATAAGCGAGGCGGGCCGGATGCTGCGCTTCGGCGAATGGCGGCTCGATACGATCGGCCGCCACCTGCTCGACACAGACGGGACGGAGATTGCCTTGAGCGGCGCCGAATACCGTCTGCTGCGCGTCTTCATCGACCACCCGCAACGGGTGCTCAATCGGGATCAGCTCCTGAACCTCACGCAGGGCCGGGATGCGGATCTCTTCGACCGGTCGATCGATCTTCTGGTCAGCCGTCTGAGGCAACGGCTCGGCGATGATGCGCGCGAACCGACCTATATCAAGACGGTGAGGGCCGAAGGATATGTTTTCTCCGTTCCCGTCGTAATTTCGGAGCCCGGAGAATGAGCATGGCACGGCGGATCGCCGCAGTCTGTATGCCGGGAACGCTGCGTTCCCGGCTTTTCCTGATCCTCTTCGCGGGCTTGGTGACGGCTTACAGCTTGTCCTTCACCGTCTTTTTCGCCGAACGCTACATGTCGGCAAGGGCCATGATGCTCGGAACGCTCGAAAGCGATCTCGCCACGTCCATCGCCGTCATCGATCGGCTTCCGGCCGAGGAACGGGCCGTCTGGCTCGATCGCCTCAGCCGGGGAAACTATCGCCTCGTCCTTGGGCCGGGTCTCGCAGGCATACCGGACATGTCCCATCACGGCGCCGAGATTGCACGACGCATAGAAGAAGCGGCGGGATTCAAATTTGCTGTTCGCGTGGTCTCAATCCCCGGCCAAGACGGACGCATGCAGGGCCATCTGACATTGTCGGACGGATCTCCGCTCACTATCGACGTAACGCCGACCGGAGTCATGCCCGTGGCCGCGTGGCTGCCTTATGTCTTTGCCATCCAGATGATCGTTCTCGTCCTGTGCGTGTGGCTTGCAGTCCGCCAGGCAATGAGGCCGCTGGGCGACCTTTCCGCCGCCGTCGCAATGCTCGATCCCAACCGCGCCGGCCTGCCCATGGCCGAGAGCGGCCCGCGGGAGGTTGCCCAGGCAGCGCGGGCTTTCAACGGCATGCGGGAGAGGATCGCCCATTATCTCGAAGAGCGGGCGCAGATACTGGCAGCCATATCCCATGACCTGCAAACGCCGATCACCCGCATGCGACTGCGGGCGGACATGGCGGACGATACCCCGGAGAAGCAGAAACTCATCAACGACTTGGGCGAAATGGAGCAGCTCGTGCAGGACGGCATCACCTACGCACGCAGCGCTCATGACAAAGGCGAAAAGCTATCCCGCATCGACCTGTCATCCTTCATCGACAGCATCGCCTACGACTATCAGGACACAGGCAAGCAGGTGAGCGTGACCGGCATCGTCCAGGGCACCACATCGACCAAGCCCCATGCCCTGCGACGCATACTCACCAACCTTATCGACAACTCCATCAAATTTGCCGGCGCCGCCGAGATCAGTGTCGACAACAAGAACGGCGTTACCGTCATTACGGTTCTCGACCGCGGCCCCGGCATACCGGATGACATGCTCGCTGCAGTCATTCAGCCATTCTTCCGGCTCGAACGTTCCCGCAACCGGGAAACCGGCGGCACCGGTCTTGGATTGGCGATCGCGCAGCAACTGGCTGCGACGATCGGCGGAAAAGTACGGCTCTATAATCGCGCGGGCGGCGGGCTTGCCGCCGAGATCATCATCTAGCCGTCTATATCTCCGCCGGATCTGCAAACGTTCCTCAGCGCCGTCGCGATGGCTCACCGACCTTACGAAAGTCTCCGGCGATCTCGCCGGCTTGCGCCGACATGAACGCGGACGGTCGTGCGGCCGGAGTCATCACAGCTTGACGTAGCGCAGATATGGTCGCTGCGTTTCGAAACCCTGCGGAAATCGCTTTGTGGCTTCCTCGTCGGACAGGGCAGGCGATACGATCGCGCGATCGCCAGGCTCCCAGTTGACCGGGGTGGAAACCTTCTCGCGATCGGTCAGTTGCAGGCTATCGACCACCCTCACGATCTCGACGAAATTCCTGCCGGCGCTCGGCGGATAGTTGAGCGTCAGACGGACCTTCTTGTTCGGATCGACGACAAACACCGCCCGTACGGTCTGCAGCGGGTCGCTTTCGGGATGCACCATGCCGTAGAGGGAAGCCACGCGACGATCCGCATCCGCCAGCAGCGGGAAATTCAAGCTGTGACCCTGCGTTTCGGCGATGTCGTCGGCCCACGCCCCATGGCGCTCGAGGGGATCGACCGAAAGGCCGATCACCTTGACATTCCGCTTCTGCCATTCCGGCTGCAAACGCGCCACCTCTCCAAGCTCGGTCGTGCAGACCGGCGTAAAATTCGCCGGATGACTGAAAAGGATACCCCAGGAAGACCCGAGCCATTGATGAAAGTCGATGTCGCCTTCGGTGCTCTTCTGAACGAAATTGGGTGCGATCTGGCCGATCTGAAGCATGCTCGTCTCCTTGGCCGTTGCAAAATGCGGCGATCGCTCAATGCCCTGCGGGTTATGCTGCTACGTGTCAGTTCGACGGCATAGGGTTGCATCTGACATGCTCATCCCGCATTTCGATCCCTCCCTGCCTCGCCCCGCCGTCTCCCGAGCCTCTCCATTCGATGCGAACTCCAAGTGCCGGCACCTACGTCGGGGAAATTCGGTTTCCGATGAAACCCCGGAATTTCGGTTGTCAGCGGATTTGGACAATCGGCAATTCGCTTGCAACGGCGCTTCGTCAACCTGGCATCGTGAAAGGGGCCGATCCGGACAAATGGTCGATCGACCTCGGCTTTCGCATTCATTCGAAAGACAAGGCGATGCAAGACTTCCCAACTATCGATACCATAGCTCTGATCCCCGCCCTGTTCGGCGCCGTCTGCATGGTCGTCTGGCCGACATTCAAATCCCATCGCGTCATGCTGCTGACGCAGATGGGCATCGGCACCGGCTTTGCCCTTCACTTCGCCCTCCTTCAGCATTTCGGCGCGTCGATACTCAACCTCCTCGGCGCGGTCCAGCTGATCATCGTCGTCGCGCTGGGACCCCGGAATTCCCGGTTGCCGGTCTATCTTCTCGTCGGCGTAATGTGTCTTGCGGGACTTTGCGTCTGGAACGGTGTCCTATCGCTCATATCCACCGGTGCCGTGATGCTGGTGGCGGTCGGTCGGATGCAAACCGAAGCCCGCAAGATGAAAGCCCTGGTCTTCGCCGGCATGCTGTTGTGGTTCTGGCATGACTGGGCAATCGGGTCGATCGTCGCGTTCGCGGATCTCTTCAGCATCGCGACGCTCGTGCTTTCCATCGCCCGCGACCTGCGTGGAAAGGGACCGCTGGTGCTACCGCCCATGCCTCCGGCGATCGAATGAGATATTCTGCGGCGCGTCGAGATCATGCAGCGCCCATGCTCTTTTCGAATAGCTGAAGGTCCACGGGAAGCCCGGAGGACGATCTGCAACTCGGTCGGGCTCAAAACCCTTGGAACAGAAAATCGATCGCGGCGGTGATTTCATCCGAGTGATGTGAAAGATCGGCAATTTCGGCGCCGATCTCAGCCAACGGAACCGCCGCGAGGAACTGGGTCACCATCACATAGATCGTGCCGTCGATCTCGAAAATCGGGTTGAGACGATCCGCCCTGCGTTTGATCTCACGTTCAGGGAGCAGCGGCACCACCACTCGGGTGTTGAAGCCGTCGAGAAGATTGGCCTGAGTGTCGAGCACCAGACCTTTGCCGAATTCATGGGCGTGGAAACGCGCCATCAGAACTGACGAAAACGGGCAAGCGGCAAGCCGTTGTTTTCGACATAGGCATTATGCGCTTCGATCGCCTTGGCATTGTCGATCTGCCAGCGTCTTTCCTTTTCCAGTCTCACCGCATCGGCGATGCCCGTCTCGGCTGCGCGAGAAAGATTTATATCGAGTTCGCGCGCCTCGGAAAGAAGCGCTGCGTCGAGCGAGAGGTTTGCGGCTTTACGGGCAATGGACGACATGTCGATCTCCACACTATGCGCAAATTATATGCGCATATCGGCGGCATACAAGGAGCCAGGCTCTCCCGTCCGCTGCCGCGGAAAGCCGCGTCCCAAACTTTCCTGTGGGTAAATCAGGCATCCAAACGGCCGACATATGGGCGTATAGTATCCGTGGCACTGACACCGGGATGCGAGAGCGGACGTCGGATGTCGGCATCCACGGTCTCGTAACCCAAATACTGGAATGAGCAGGACGAGGTCTGAATTGAAGAAACTCCTTGGCTACGCAGCCTTCACCACGGCCCTCTACATGTTTGCAGGCAGCGCGCAGGCCGATTGCGGGACGGTGACAATTGCTGAAATGAATTGGGCATCGGCCGGCGTTGCAGCAAATGTCGACAAGATCATACTCGAAGAGGGCTATGGCTGTTCGGTCGAACTCGTCACCGGTGACACGCTGCCGACCTTCACCGCCATGAACGAAAAGGGACAACCCGACGTCGCGCCGGAACTGTGGATCAATGCGGTGCGCACTCCGCTCGACCAGGCCGTTGCCGAAGGGAGGCTGGTGATTGCCGCAGACCTCCTTTCCGAAGGCGGACAGGACGGCTGGTGGATGCCGAAATTCCTCGCCGACGCCCATCCCGACATCAAAACGGTGCAGCAGGCGCTGGAACACAAGGAACTCTTCCCGTCGCCCGAAGATCCCTCCAAGGGCGTGATCTACAACTGCCCGCCGGGCTGGCAGTGTCAGGCATCGCTCGGCAATCTCTTCCGCGCTCTCGATGGCGAGAAAAAAGGGTTCGAGATCGTCGATACCGGTTCGGCCGCGGCGCTCGACGGCACGATCGCCAGCGCATTCGAAAAGCAGACCGGCTGGCTCGGCTATTACTGGTCGCCCACAGCCATTCTCGGCAAATACCATATGGTCAGGCTTTCGTTCGACGTTCCGCACGACAAGGCGGAATGGGACGCCTGCACGTCGGTGCTCGATTGCCCCAACCCCAAGGTCAACTCCTATCCGGTCTCGGAAGTGTTCACGGTGGTCACGAAGAAGTTCTCTCAGGAGAACAGCGTCGCGATGGACTATCTGAAGGTCCGGAAATGGACAAACGACACGGTAAACGGCATCCTGGCATGGCAGGTGGACAACCAGGGCACGAACGAGGATGCGGCAAGGCATTTCCTCGAAACCATGCCGGATATCTGGAAAAAGTGGCTTTCACCGGAAATCGCGGAAAAGGTGCAGGCCGCGCTTTAAGCCGCGGCCACGGCCTGATTGAAAGAGCGCGACGGCTGTCGGAGGAGCCTCGCAGCCTCTTGCGCTGTTTGCCGCGACTGCCCTTTATTCCTCCGCAGCGAGGATGCAGCATTGTTCCGGCAGGGGGACCAGAACAGCCTCTGCGCCGGTCTCGGCCGGTTCGGACAGCGCGCCATTGGCAATGATTTCGCCCGCCGCGGTCTCGCATTTGTATTGATAGGCGCGCCCGAGATAGGTCCGGGTTCCGAGTATCGCCGGGATGCCTTCACCATCCCGGCGGACGACGAGACCATCCGGGCGGGTCGCCAGAACGAATGTGTCCCGGATCGGGCCGAACGTCTCCTGCGACAGATGCAGCCTTGCGCCACCGGCGGCCTCGGCGGTGACGATTGCCCCCTCACGGGCCACGACCTTCATCGGAATCAGGTTCTCGAACCCGACGAACCGGGCAACAAACGCATTGGCCGGTTTCTGGTACAGCATTTCCGGCGTGCCGAGCTGCATGATCCGGCCGGCATTCATGATAGCCACACGGTCGGAGATCGAGAAGGCTTCCTCCTGGTCGTGGGTGACGTAAAGCGATGTCGTGCCGTTGGCCCTTTGCAACTGGCGGATCTCGACGCGCATATCGATCCGGAGCTTGGCATCGAGATTGGACAACGGCTCGTCGAACATCAGGAGCGGCGGTTCGATGACGA
Organism: Neorhizobium sp.; assembly: GCA_052038935.1. Lineage (GTDB taxonomy): Bacteria > Pseudomonadota > Alphaproteobacteria > Rhizobiales > Rhizobiaceae > Neorhizobium. The sequence goes on from JBQGDG010000070.1 coordinate 9,518, forward strand.
GAGCCCGGGCAAGGGCAACACGCTGCTTCTGGCCACCGGAAAGCGCTGCAGGCAGGCGGTCGGCAAGATTGGCGAGGCCGACGCGTTCGAGCATCGCCGTCGCCCGCTTGGCTCGATCAGGCTTTGCTATGCCACGTTGCTTCAGGCCGAACGCCACGTTCTCCGCGACCGTCAGATGCGGAAAAAGCGCGTAGTTCTGGAAGACCAGACCGATATCGCGGGCATGCGCAGGCAGCCTCGTCAGGTCACGATCGCCCAATCGTACATGGCCGCTGGTCGGCTGCAGGAAGCCGGCGACGATACGCAACGTCGTCGTCTTGCCGCAGCCGGACGACCCGAGAAGCGAGACGAGTTCGCCTGCCGCGACGGAGATCGACAGGTCCTTCAGGACCTGGGTCGATCCGTAGTGAGCGGAAAGGTTTTCGATGGTCAGCGATACGGTCACGAGCTGTCTACTTGTTACTTGGTCAGGAAGGTGAGGCCGAGGGTCACCTCGACGATGGCCATGACGCCGACGGTCACCAGCATCAGCAGCACGGAGACCGAAGCGATGGTCGGATCGAAGAACTGTTCCATATGCGCCAGGATCTGGATCGGCAGCGTGGAAATGCCGGGGCCGGTGAGAAAGACCGAAATCGACACGTCGTTGATCGAGGTGATGAAGGCCAGGATGAAGGCGGCGATGACACCGGCGCGGATGTTCGGGAGCACGACGGTCATGAAGGTCTTGAGCGGCGGGCATCCGAGACTGATCGCGGCTTCCTCGACCGAGAAGTCGAAGGAGGCGAGGCTGGCGCCCACGACGCGGACCGAATAGGGCAGCACGAGCAGGGCGTGACCGATGATCAGACTTGGATAGATCGGCAGGCCGAGGCCGATCGTGATCGACTTCAGCAGCGAGAACCCGAAGACGATTTCCGGTACGAGGATCGGCAGGACGAAGAGGGTACCGAGCCATTTCGGCAGGCCCACGCGATAGCGGCTAAGCGCATAAGCCGCCGGAATACCGATCAGCAACGACAGGGCCGTGCCGATGATCGCGACCTGAAAACTGGTGATTGCGGTATTCCTGAAAGCGGAGATTTCGAAAATGTTCCAGAACCAGCGCAGTGTCAGGCCCTGCGGCGGAAAGGTGAGATAGGTCGTATCGCTCAGGGACGCCCCGACAATGATTAACAGCGGCGCGAGGAGAAAGAGGAAGACCAGGACGGCGAAGGCGCCGAGCAGGGGATGGATACGGGCTGTCACGGGATCAAACCGCCATAGGATTGAGGCGCCGCGCCATGCGGCTCATGATCGACACGACGGCGATGGTGATGACAACCATGATCGCCGCGATGGTGGAGGCGCCGACCCAGTCGAACGTGACCATTGCGCGTTGGTAGAGGAGCGTTCCCATCATCATCATCTGCTCCCCGCCGAGAAGCTGCGGCGTCGCGTAGGAAGTGAAGCTGCCGGTAAAAACGAGTACTGCGCCGACGATGAGGCCGGGCACCGCCAACGGCAGGATCACCTGGAAGAAGGTGGCGATCGGCTTTGCGCCGAGCGAGGAGGAGGCCTCGACCACATCGCGCGGAATTCCTTCGAGCACGCCGGTCAGCGTCAGGATCATCAGCGGGACGAAGAGATAGACCATGGCGACAATGACCGACCCTTCGGTATAGAGCATCGACAGGGGCTCGGCGATGATACCGACAGACATCAGCGTGTCATTGACGATGCCGTTCTTGCCGAGAATGATCAGCCAGGCGAAAGAGCGCACGACGACACCGGTCAGAAGCGGGAAGACCGCCGCGATGATGGCGATCGATTTCAGCCGTCCCGGCATCTGGGCGATGACATAGGCGGTAAGGAAGCCGATGACGAGCGAGATCGCGGTGGTGATCAGCGCAATCCTCAGCGTCCGGTAGAGGATGTTGGTGCGGAAGCCGCTGTTGAAAAAGGCGACATAGGTGGAGAAGACGCCCTTCGGCTCGCCGAACGTGGTGGCGATGGTCAGGAGAACGGGGATTACCAGTAGCACCACGACGGCGATTGTCGCGGGCAGTGTCAGTCCCCATCTGGTGAATTTGTTCATCTGTTCAAGCGTCTCTCTCGGTCAGGGCTGCTCTCACCCCACCTCCGCTCCGCGCGGGGCACCCTCTCCCCGTAAACGGGCGAGGGGGAAGGGCGACGTTGCGGCTCTTATCCTTCTCCCCCGCCTGCGGGGAGAAGGCCCCGGCAGGGGGATGAGGGGCAAACATCAGGTGGGCGATTGCGTATTGCAGTCCTACTGTGCGAACAGCTCGTTCCACTGGTCGATCCAGTCGGCTTTCGCTTCGTTCAGCTTGGCATAGTCGATAAGGGTCAGGCTGCCCACCTGTTCGGCACCATAGGTCCACATTTTCGCCTGTTCCGGCGTAAGTTCGACCTTGGTATTGATCGGAGCATCGACACCCTGCTCCGCTTCCTTCTGCTGGACTTCCTTCGAAAGCACGAAGTTGATGAACTGATAGGCCAGTTCGACGTTTTCCGAACCTTTCGGAATGTTGACCGTGTTGAGCGTCGCAATGTCGCCATCGGAAAGTTTCGCCCAGGTCATCGCCGGTACTGCCGCCTGCATTGAGGCGAGCGTGAAATCCTGGGCAAGCGCAACGCGTACCTCGCCGGTGGAGATCAGGTTCACGAGTTCCGAACCCGTGTTGTAGTTCTTCACCACGTTCGGCTTCAGTTCCTCGATCGCCGAGAAGGCCGCTTCGCTATCTTCATAGGCATCGACACCCCCATGCTTGCCTGCCTGCAGCACGACCATCGGGCCGGCCGTGGTGGTGATGCCGGGCAATGAGATCGACTTTTCGAGATCCGCCCGCCAGAGGTCGTTCCATGAGGTGATGGGTGGATTGACCTTCGCGCTGTCATACACGATACCGACGCGGCCGATCGTGTAGGCCGGGCCGAACTTCCCCTGCGGCTGACGGCCGAGCTCATAGATTTCCGCCAGGTTCGGGATCTTTGCCGGGTCGATTTCCAGGAACTGGCCCTGTTCGATACCAAGCTGCGAGAAGCTGTCGGAAAGATAGATGACGTCTACGCCCTTGCCGTCGCGCAGGCGAAGCTTGTTCAGGCGGTCGGCATTGTTGCCTGTCTCGAAGACGATGTCGCAGCCGCAGATCTTCTTGAACGGCTCGATGATATTGGCGTTCATCTTCTCGCCGTTATAGCCCCACCAGGAAATTGTGAGCGTCTTCGACTGGGCGCTCGCCGGAAAAGCTCCGGTGGACGAAGCGATGACGGCAAAAGCCGCGACGCGGAGAAGACGGGGCAGGTTCACGGATCAGCACCTCTTGGGAAAATCGTTTGCTCAGGAGCACCCGAACGTTACGATAATTCTATTTTTTGAACGGCGATGCCGCAAGCCTGATTAATGGGCAGTCCACGCTTTCCTAATTTTCCACCCGGGAAGGGGCGCAACGGGTGGGCCGGTTTACAGGGCAGAGCACTGCGTCTAGTTTCCGCGCGAAATCACAAGGCCTCCTCATGACATATCATGCCGAACTCCCCGACGACCTCCTCATCAATGCCGCGGACGAGGTGAGGATACGGCAGGATCTCGTGCTGACCGCTCTGGGAAAGCGGAGCGCAGACCGGCTGCTCAGGGTCGGCAAGCTTCTCGACGTGCACAGCCGGACCTGGCTCGACGACCAGGAAATCGCCATAAAGGGCCGACGCATTGCCTATGTCGGCCCGGCCGGAAGCTATATGGGCAATGTCGAGGAGCGGGTGCATGAGCCGGATCTGTGGGCGGTGCCTGGTTTCGGCGAGGCGCACAAACATATCGAAAGCTCGCATCTGACGCCGGAATTCGAGGCTGCGCTCGTCATGCCTCATGGCGTCACGTGGGTTTGCGAGGCGAGCCACGAATTCTCCAACGTCAATGGCGCGAAGAACCTCGAGTTCTGGCTGGCCGCACGCCGCGCCGGCTCGCAGATGAAGATCTTTCCGCTGCCCGGTTCGGCGGTGCCGCCGACGGCCTATGAATGGGGCGGCGGGTACTTCGGCCATGACGAGCAAAAGCAGTTCATGTCCGAGAGCCTGATGGTGGCAGGGTTGGATGAGGTGATGGACTGGCCTTCGATCACCGATCCGTCCAATCCTTCCTACGATCGGCTTTGGGGCATGATCGGTGCGACCTTCGAACAACGGGGCGTTGTGGAAGGCCATGGCGCGGGGCTTCGTGACCTTGCCTCGATCAACGCCTTCGCCGCTGCCGGTCTCGCCTCGGACCATGAAGGCTGGTTTCTGGAGGAAGTCTGGGACAAGCTGAGACACGGCCTGTTCATCGAGCTTCGACCGCATTCCCTCCCCGAGGTCATCAAAGGTCTGATCGAAAAGGGGCTTGCGGACTGGTCTCAGATCGCGTTCGTCACCGACGATCGCAGCGCCTCCGATACGATGAAGATGGGCGCGACCGATTACAACGTGCGGCTGGCGATCGAGAGCGGGCTTTCACCGGAAATCGCCATCCAGTGCGTGACCATCAATCCTGCCAGGCATATGCGGCTGACACCCTGGGTCGGCTCGATCACGCCGGGGCGCTTCGCCGACATCGTGCTGCTGGACGATGTGCGAAGCCTGTCGATCGCCCAGGTCTGGGCAGATGGCAAACCGGTTGGCAAGGGCAAGACATTCATCGGTCACCTGCCCAAGATCGATTGGCCAGACTGGGCGACGAAGACGGTGACGATCAACCGCGAGGTGACCGCGGATGACTTCCGCATAACGGCGCCGGCAGGCCGTGACACGGCATACGCCGCCTTGCTGCGTCCCTTCCACTGGTCGGACGAGTTCATCACCATGGAACTGCCTGTTGTCGACGGCGCCGTGCAGCGCGACCATGACCGAAATGTCACGAAGTTTTCGATCGTAGATCGGTTTTCGGGCGAGGCGAAGGTCTCGAAAATGTTCTGGCTCGGTACCGGGCCGCGCACCGCGGATACGGCGCTCGGCTCTACCCTCGGCCACGACAAGCACAATATCTGGGTCGTCGGTTCCTCCGACGAAGCGATGGCGATGGTGGCCAACGAGCTTAATGCACAGCAGGGAGGCTGGGTCCTGGTTTCGGGCGGCAAGGTGCTGGCGCGCGTCCATTACGAGGTTGGCGGCCTAATGACGGCGCGGGCGGCCGAGGAACTCGATGCCGAGATGCAGGCACTCTACAAGGCCGGGGAAGCGATCGACTGGATGTATGAGCCGACTTTTTCGCCACGCTGGTGGCCCGGTTTTCCGGAACGGTTGTCCTTTGCAACACTCACCTGCTCCCCGTGGCGGTGGGTTCTGGTCGCTCCGACGGAGCCGGCGCCGGAAGGTTTTGTCAACGTGCTTACCGGCGAGACGCACCCGATCGTCTGGTAAACGACGTTTTTTTTGCGAAAAGGCGCTTGCACCTCTAGTGACTAGAGGTCCTAGAAGGATCACTCGATGCGAAAGGCGGAGAGTGACATGGCAAAGAACGAAACTTCCAATCGGGCTCGCTACGAGGTTGGCGGGATGGACTGCGCCGGTTGCGCGACCAAGATCGACACTGCGGTGCGCCGCATACCGGGTGTCGAGGACGTCTCGGTGTCGGTCGCCGCGGGAACCATGACGGTCAGCCACGACGGAAGCGCCGATCTCGATGCCATGGAGAAGAAGGTCGCGGGGCTTGGTTATTCGCTCCGAGTGCTCGGGAAGGCGATGTCCGCAGAGCCTTCATCGACGCACCAACACGCTGAACACGGGCCGCACTGCGAACACGAGCATCACGACCATGCCGGCGGACACGATCACGCGGGCGGGGTGCAACTGCACGGCCATGATCACGGCCCGATGGATGGCCCGTGGTGGAAGTCACGGAAAGGGCGGCTGACCCTTCTCGTCGGACTGGCACTGGCGACCTCCTACGGGCTCGGACATCTCGTGCCAGCTTATGACAGCTATATCTTTACGGCGGCGATGCTGTTCGGCCTCGTGCCGATCGCACGCCGGGCCATCATAGCGGCTTTCGCCGGGACGCCTTTTTCCATCGAGATGCTCATGACGATCGCCGCCGTCGGCGCGGTCGACATCGACGCATCGGAAGAGGCGGCGGCGGTGGTATTCCTCTTTCTCGTCGGCGAGCTTCTGGAAGGCGTGGCCGCGGGCCGGGCGCGCGCGAGCATCCAGGGCCTGACCGCGCTCGTGCCGAAGACGGCTCTCCTGGAAGACGCTGGCAAGGTGCGCGAGATGCCGGCGGAAAAACTCTCCGTCGGCGCCGTCATCCTCGTGAGGCCGGGCGACCGCATTTCTGCAGATGGCGTCATCATCTCCGGCGACACTTCCGTCGACGAGGCATCGGTGACGGGCGAGAGCACGCCGGTTGCGAAAGGAGAGGGCGACCAGGTATTTGCCGGTACGATCAACGGCGACGCGGCCCTGAGGGTCCGCGTCACTGCCGCGGCCGAAGACAATACCATCGCCCGCGTCGTGAGGCTGGTGGAGGAAGCGCAGGAAAAGAAAGCCCCGACCGAACGTTTCATCGACCGCTTCTCCCGCTACTACACACCCGGCGTCGTGATTGTCGCCGCGCTCGTTGCCATCCTCCCGCCGCTCATCTCGGGCGCAGACTGGCGTGAATGGGTCTACAAAGGTCTCGCCATTCTTCTGATCGGCTGCCCATGCGCCCTGGTTATATCGACGCCGGCGGCAATTGCCGCATCCTTGTCGTCAGGCGCCCGCCGCGGCCTTCTAATGAAGGGGGGAATGGTGCTGGAAGGGCTGGGCAAACTGACTGCGGTCGCCTTCGACAAGACCGGCACGCTCACGGCCGGCAGGCCACAGGTCACGGACGTCATCGCCTTCGACCGCGACGCAGACGACGTTTTGCGCCTTGCCGCTGCGCTGGAGACGGGCTCCAGCCATCCGCTGGCTCTCGCCATCCTTGCAAGAGCAGCGGAACACGAGCTCGAAATCCCCGCCTCGCGCGAGGCGAAGGCGTTGGGCGGCGCCGGCGTCACGGCGGTCGTCGGGGGCGAGGAAGTCTTCCTCGGAGCGCCGAAGGCGGCGGCCGGGCGAGCTACCTTGCAGGCGGCCCATTCGCAGCGCATCGCCAGCCTCAATGACGAGGGCAAGACTGTCTCCGTGCTCGTCGTCGGCAATGTTGCCGCCGGAGCGATCGCAATGCGCGACGAACCGCGTCCAGATGCCAAGGCCGGCCTGAGGTTGCTGGCCGACGCCGGTGTGAAGACGGTGATGCTGACCGGAGACAATGCCCGAACCGCATCCGCGATCGCCAAGGACCTCGGTATCGACGTTCGCGCCGAGCTGATGCCGGAGGACAAGCAGCGTATCGTCGGCGAACTGCAGCGCGAAGGCTTTGTCGTCGGCAAGGTCGGCGACGGAATCAACGACGCACCGGCGCTGGCCGCGGCAGATATAGGCATCGCCATGGGGGGCGGTACCGACGTGGCGCTGGAAACGGCGGACGCGGCCGTTCTGCACGGCCGGGTCTCCGACATCGCCGGAATGATCGATCTATCGAAGCGGACCATGCGAAACATCTGGCAGAACATCACCATCGCGCTGGGCCTGAAGGCCGTCTTCCTCGTCACGACAATCATCGGAGTGACGGGATTGTGGCCGGCAATCCTTGCCGACACCGGTGCGACCGTGCTGGTGACGATCAACGCGCTGCGGCTTCTGCGCTCGAAATAGCAGGGTCTCAGCCCCCGCGCGCCGTCCGCCCGACCCTTGCCATGGCCTTTTCTCGGATGGACAAGCGGGCCTCCGGTGGAGGAACGTTCGCGGCGGACACGACACTGCCCGGGGCGAAGGATTTTGCATGATAGAGAGCAGCATCGGCGGCGCGCAGTGCTGCATCGCAGGCAACATCCTTGCCCCGAACCTGTTCTATGCCGAAAGACGCGCCGATCGATACCTCGCAGTCCGGAAGGCAGATCCGCCTCGACAGGGACCGCGAAAGTCCGCGACATACATTTTCCGCCTCTTCGGCATCCATGTCCGGCATGAGAATGGCGAATTCATCTCCGCCGAGCCTGAAGAGCCTGTCCGTCTCGCGCGTTCCGGCCTGGAGCCGTGAAGCCACGACCTTGAGCAACTCATCGCCCATGGCATGGCCGTAGGTGTCGTTGACACCCTTGAAACCATCGAGATCGAGACAGACCACGGTTAACGGCAGCTTGTCTGCCACCGCCTGGAATTCTTGCTGCAGCAACGCGCGGTTGGCAAGCCCGGTGAGAAAATCATGGGTTGCGGCGTGACGCATCACTTTTTCCCGCTCGACGAGGGCATCGGCGGCACGGCGGGATATCCTCAAGGTCAGGAAGCCTGCCGCTATAAGCAGGATGCCGACGGTAGCGACCAGCGGGAGGGACCGATAGAGAATATCGGCCGCCGGACGCGGCGGCAGCCAGGAAAGCACTTCTATCTCGCCGCCAGGCCCGGTAGCGATCGCCGCACGCGCCCGTTCGGCCGCCACCTCTCCAAGCGGGGTGACGCGCGCATCGTTCAGCAGGAAACGAGTACCGAAAAACTCCTGCAGGCTACCGGTGATCGGCATCGCCGTGACAAGAACGGGGGCCCGCTCGCCTTTGATCTTGGCGGTACCGAAATCCGGCTGGAAAAGCGTCGCGGTCATCAGGACCGCATCCTCTCCGAGGATCTCGATACGGCTGACGCTGACCGGCTTCGGAATCCCTTGCGCGACGCCGGCCGGTTCCCTGGACCGTACATCCGTCACGAGAACGGAAGCATCGGCGACGACGGCGTCCGCGCCCCTCTCGAAAAAGCCGCGATCCTTGACGCTGTCATCCGTGCGCCAGTAGATCAGGCGGTCCGCCGCGTCGAGCACCGCGACGAAGCGGGTTCTCGACGTGCCGAGAAGGGATGCGCCAATATTGCGGTCGGTCCAGTCGAAATCGAACTCGTTATCGATCTTGGCGATGGGTTCATCCCAGATCGTCCAGGCCGTCAGGGCAAATTCTATATCGCCGATCCACAGATCGATATTGTGCCGAACGAGCCTCTCCTGGCGTTCGCGCAGCTGGGCGTCGAACTGTGCCGCGCCGAAATAGGGAATGGTCGCCATTCCGCCGATCAGGAGCACCACGGCGACGATCGCGGGACCGACGAGTTTGAAATGGATAAAGCGCATGCCAGCCGGCGACTTTCAGAGATGTCAGAAGCTTTGCGCGCACTATTGGGAGGAGACGTTACGATGGTGTTATCAGCGCGCGCATATTTAAGATCGTGATCAAGTATTTTTGAACCGCCTGACCTCGGCCGATGGCCTGGTCCCAACATGGGCGGCTCGCTTTGCGCAAGCGACATTGGATGAGACGAGCCTCTCCATGGAACTCCGTGCGGTCGTGTCGGGTTAGGTAAATGGGAAACCCAGAGACAAGGAGAATCCCATGAGCAGCAGACTTCCTCCGACACCCTCTGAAAACCTCAGCCACAAGGGGTCAGGTGAACACGATCACGCCGATATTCGCAATTCGGCAGTGCAGGCGGCCAAGGACCCCAGCAAGCAGGGCCAGCAAGGCAATAGCAAGATCAACACCACTCACCAGGGCTACCAGCAGGATCGATAGAACGAGAACGGGTTTTAACGAACCACCTCTCGTTCTGTCTGTAAAACCGTGTGTCGACTGCCGATGAGTTCATCGACGAGCGACGAAACGGACCGAAAAGGAGTTTAGACATGTCGACCTCGACCAAAACGCCGGCCAGCATCCGTCAGGGCGGCCCTGGCTCTTCCCATGAAAACGCCAAAGCGCCGCTCGAGGTGAAGAAGCCGGACGCGGACAGCGATCTGCGGTCGCAGAGCCGCGTGTCAGGTGGCGGTGGCGAACGTGACCGCCATCACACCCACGATGCGAGCAAGAAAGGCGGCGGCAGCCACCCGGCTCAGTAGAATTCCGTTCCGATCAAACCGTATTTTAAAGGCCCTGGGCTGCAGGCCCAGGGCTTTCTGCATTCTTTCACCGACACAGGCAGCCGCCTCGTAAAGATTGCATTTAGGATTTTCCGGTAACGTCCCGTTAGTGAAATCCCGCATTCTGTCTCGGATCGGGGCGGATATGTTTTGCGTACGGGTCCTCATGCGTTTTCATGCTGTCACATCGGCCATCCTCGTCGTCTGCCTCGGCATATCGGGCTGCACCTCGTCCTCGAGCCCCGAGACGGCACTCACCTTGCCGCCGGCTTCCGTAAAGACCGCGCGCCTCGCCGCGCAGCCTCAGACCGCTATGCCGGTTGCAGGTATCGATCCGACACCCGTCGCAGCCATTGCCCCGCCGGCGGCAGTCGCGGATCCGCATGAGTTGGCGTGGAACGGCGGGGGAAGAGAGACACACGCATTCGACGGCATGACGACCACGGTGGGCATGCCGACCCCGTCCGATCGGCCGGTCGCAACGCTGAAGCCGGCAATCAATCCGGCCGTTACCGCTTCCCTCGGCTCATCGGGAAACTTCCAGCGGCTCAAGGTCTACAACCAACGTTTCAGCGACGCCAAGCCGATGAATTTCGGCAGGGTTGCACCCAAGCATTTCGCTGTTCATGGTGTCGATGTATCACGCTGGCAGGGCGACATCGACTGGACGCGATTGCGCACCCAGGGCGCCAACTTCGCCTATATCAAGGCGACTGACGGCGGCGATCATCTCGATCCGATGTTCAAGACGAACTGGCGCGGCGCCAAGGAGGCCGGCATTCGCCGCGGCGCCTATCACTTCTTCTACTGGTGTCGGACCGCAGGCGAGCAGGCGGACTGGTTCATCCGCAACGTGCCGCGCGATCCCGACGCACTCCCCCCTGTGATCGACGTCGAATACAACGGCGAGTCTCGATGCAAGATGCGTCTTTCCACGGAGCGCGTACTGGAAAAGATGCAGGTCTTCATGGACAAGCTCGAACGGCATTATGGCCAGCGACCGGTAATCTATACCGCCCCGGATTTCTACAAGGATCATCTGCGTGGCCAGTTCCGCGACTATCCTTTCTGGCTCCGTTCGGTCGCGGCCCATCCCTCGAAGATCTACCCGGACCGCAAATGGGTCTTCTGGCAGTATTCGGGTTCCGGCCTGTCGCACGGCGTGGAAGGCAAGATCGACCTCAACGTGTTCAACGGCGGTGAAAACGGCTGGCACGACTGGGTGGCACGCTCGACCTATTCCGGACGCGCTGTCGCCGCGCGCTAGAAAATCTCCAATCTCGAAACGACACGCCCCGCGCCGCGCATGAAACGCGACGCGGGGCGTCATCCGTCCGGATTGGTTACGCGGTCAGACGCTCAAGTCAACGCGCCTGCGCCAGATCCGCACCCGCCTGCTGCGCGAGGTCGACGCGAGCGATGACCGACATGCCGGGAACAAGCCTGTCAGTCAGCGGCTGGTTGGGCTCTATCGCGATCCGGACCGGAATACGCTGAGCGATCTTGGTAAAATTGCCGGTCGCATTGTCCGACTTGATTACGGAAAATTCCGATCCCGTCGCCGGGGCGAAACGTTCGATACGACCGGTGAACGACTGGTGGCCGATGGCATCGACCGTGAAGGTGACGGCCTGGCCCGGTCGCATGCCTTCGAGCTGCGTTTCCTTGTAGTTCGCCACCACCCAGACATGGTTGGGAACGAGTGATGCGATTTGGGTGCCGGTCGAGACATATTGGCCGAGACGGCCGGTGACCTCGCCGAGCTGGCCATCCTGAGGCGCCGTGATGCGCGTATTCTGAAGGTCGATACCTGCGAGTTCCACCGATGCCTTAGCGCCCTCGACAGTCGCTTCCAGCGACCGCCGATTGACGACGATCGTGTTCAGATCCTGCTCGGCTACGAGTTCCGATGCCTCGGACTGGTGTACGGAGGCTTGAGCCTGATCATAGGTCGCCTGCGCCTTTTCGAAATCACTCTGGGTCGAGACGTTGCTCTTCAGCAGCGATTGAGTCCGCTCGTAGGCGGTCTTGGCGGCATTGAAAGCGGCGTTGGCACTCTCCACGGCAGCCTTGGCGGACACGATCTTCGCCTCCGCGGACTTGCGGCTCTGCTCGGAATTGGAGAGCGCCGCCTCTGCGGATGCGAGGCTCGCTTTGGCCTGCTCCAGCTTCTGAGCGTAAATGCGGTCATCGATACGGGCGACCAGATCGCCCTTCCTCACAGTCTGATAGTCCTGCACCGGCACTTCCACGATATAGCCGGCGAGCTGCGGGCTAAGCAGCGTGACCTGTCCGCGTATGTAAGCGTCGGTCGTCATTTCCACCGAGCCTTTGAAGGGCGGCAGGTTCCATGCATAGAGCACGACGAGCACGCCGACGGCGCCGATTGCGGCGGCGATATAGGTTGCGATAGAGCGAAACACGGAATTCATGGTCTTTACTCTGTTGTTGCCGGCAGCCGGGCGATTCAGACAGGCTCTGCGGTTGCCGCGACGGGCAGAAAGCGATGGCGGTGGTTCCAGACGATGTTGACGAGCAGCAGGGCGATTGCCGCAACAGCCAGGACGAAGGTGGCGAAGAACGCGTCGTTGTAGGCAAGCACATAGGCCTGTTGCTGCACCTGTTTGGCAAACAGGCTCGTTCCCTGCACGGTGTGCTGCAGGCTGTCGGAACCGGAGCGGCTGTATGCTCCGACATATTGCCCCATACGGTTGACGACCTGCGGATCGGTGGGCAGCAGGCGCGAGGTCAGGATCGCCGAATGATATTGTTCGCGCCAGGTGACGAACGTGCCGAAAAGAGCACTGCCGAGGAAGGCTCCGACCTTCTGGGTGAAAAGGAAGACGGCGATGAAGCTGATGATGTAGGTAAGGCCCTTCTTCAGCACCGCGGCGAAACCGACGGCCATGGCGGGCGGCAGAAAAAGGCCGCTGCCGAAGGCGATGAGGGACTGGCTGAGATACATCTGCTCCGGCCGGGTGAGGACCGTCGAATAGCTGTCCATCAAAGTACCCGCGGCAATCAGCGTCAGGGCGAGAAGATGAATGGCCGCTTCGCGCCCGGGCTTCATGATCGCAGCACAGAAAAGTCCCGAGACAACGCTTGCGATGAGGATGGTCCAGTAGATTCCGGTCATCTGCTCGTTGAACAGCCCCAGTTGCCGAAAGAAATTGATGGCACCGGTCGATTGCTCGGTCAGAAGCATACGGAACACCAGAAGCACGCCGGCGAAATGGATGATCTCGCGCGAGGTGATCCACCGCACGTCGATCAGGTGGTTCCTGCGATTGAGCTCTATCATCACGAGCAGCGCGCCGGTGACGATGGCCACGATCAGGAGCCAGGCGAGCCAGTCGGCCTCCAGCCACCAATAGAGGCGTCCCATGGTGAAGAACACGGCAAGGCAGCCCATCGACACGGCAAGCAGGCCGTAGCTGAGATAGTCCATCGACGATATGACCTTGGCCCGCGGCGGCGAGGTCAGCGGAAGAACGTAGATCAGCCCGAAGACGATCAGGGCAAGTCCCAACTCAAGAAGATAGAGGCCCTGGAGATCGTTCGCATCGAGCAAGGATGGCGACACCAGGCCGGCGATCGGCGCCGACAGCGAAAGGCCGATCAACGCAAGACAAAGGCCGATATTGAGCTTCTTCTCCGGCGGAAAGATCTCGAGCATGTAGAGAAACGCCACCGAGGAGATCGGAGCGGCAGCGGCACCGGCGAAGAAACGCAAAGCGATCCCGAGACTGAGATCGTTGACCCAGAGGTGGGCGAGACTGATTACCACATAGGGGATGATGGCGAGTTCACAGAAATTGCGGATGCCATATTGGGTCCGGACCTTGAAGAGGAAAAGACCGAGACTGGTATTGGGAAAGAGATAGGCGGCCATCAGCCAGGCGGCCTCGTTCTGGGTCGCTTCCAGCGGTCCGGCAATCTGTTGCAGGTTGGTGGAAATGAGCGCCGTGCCCAGACCCTGCATGACCGCCGCAGCGATCGAGGTAAAGGCATAAAGAAGTGCCACCGGCAAGGGCTTGGGTACGAAAGCAGGCGGGGCGGCAGGCGCTGGCGCAGATTGCGGTTCCTTTTCAGGTCCTGCCCCTGCATCTTCCGCCACGGTCTCGTCCGCATCGATCCTGGCTGCGGCCTCACGCGGTGACATCGCCATCCTCCACGTTCGACACATTCGCCGAAATCTTTTCGAGCAGCGCTATTCCCTGCTTGAGCTCGACGTCGCCGACGCCTTCGAAAAACTGGTGACGTATCTCGTCCGCCAGAGCCCGGACGAAGGCGGCCTGTTCCTGGCCATGGGGGGTGAGGACAATCAGCTTGACGCGGCGGTCACCGGGATCCTGGCGCCGCTCGATCAACCCGTTTTCCTCCATCCGGTCGAGCAGGCGAACCATCGTCGCCTGTTCGAGTTCCAGTTCGCAAGCCAGTTCCGTCTGCGTCATGTTCTGTTTCTTGGCGAGACGGAACAGCGTCCGGGCGCGCGGATAGGTCAGGCCATGTGCCGTGACCCTCTGATTGAAAACGGTTCGTATCTTGCGACTCACTTTCGTGAGCGCTTCGAGAAATTCCGACGCTGTCTGATCGCTATACGGCATAGTTAGCACACTAAGTTTATCTGCCGCATTAGTTAGCATGCAAAGTATGCGATTTCAATCCGCGTGCGAGCGCAACTCTGGCACGGCGTTTTTGCATGGGTAGCTGGGAGGCGTCCCGATCTTCAGCGTAGCAGTCCCTGGCCGCCATCGACGTATATCGGCGTGCCCGTCACATGTCTGGAATGATCGGACGCAAGAAACAGGATAACCGAGGCCACATCTCCGCTCCTGCCCGCTACGCCGCCGGTGATCGGAATGTCTCCTTCGGGGAATTCGACCGGAACCTCGGTTTCGCTCTGGCCGCGCACCTTGGTATTATCGTTGATGCTCGTGTCGATGGCGCCGGGGCAGACGGCGTTCACGCGGACTCCGTGACGCCCTAGCTCCAGCGCCAGCTGCTGAACCATGGCCACCTGCGCCGCCTTCGTCGCAACATAGGCGGTGGCTCCCGGAGTGCTGAAGGTGCGGTTGCCGTTGATCGAAGACACGACGACGATAGCGCCACCTTGCCGTTTCAGATGTGGCACGCTCGCATGAAGCGTAAGATAAGTGCCGCGAAGGTTGACGCGGATGGTCTGGTCCCATTCCTCCGGCTTCAGGTCGTCGATCGGAGCCCAGACCCCATTTACTCCCGCATTGGCAATGACGATATCGAGGCGTCCGGTTTCTGCCAGCAGCGCGTCGATCGAATGCTGCATCGCATTCTCGTCGGCGACATCCGCCTCCAGGACGATTGCCCTGCCGCCGGCAGCCTCGATCTCTGCTGCAGTCTCACGGAGTTCGTTCCTCGTGCGACCGAGAACGCCGACAACGGCGCCGGCTTCTGCAAGCTTGAGAGCGGAGGACCTGCCGATCCCGGATCCGGCGCCCGTCACCAGAGCCACCTTCGATCGAAGTTCCATGCAGAGTCCTCTTCATGTTCCGAAGCGTCTAACCCCGGAACGAAGGGCACGGCCCGAGGTTCCGATCAGCGCGAGAGTTCATCCGGATAGGTCTCCGCCAGAATGCGCAGACCCTCGGCAAATTTTGAGCCGTCACCACCCATCTGGCGCATCTGCGCAAGGTTGTCGGTAAGGTCCGCGCGTTTGACCGGTCGTGCCAGCGGATTTGCGATGGAACGCCGAACGAAATCGAAATAATCCTCACCGTCGCGCTTGCTCATCGCATCGACAGCTTCGATCACGTCTGCCGAAAACCCTTCACTGCGCAGCCGTTCGAACGTCCAGCCCGGTCCTTTTTCGATCACGTCGTGCAGCCAGGCGACGAGGATCTCGTCCTCGCCCGCAACCTGCTCGGCGACCCGTCGGACATGATCGATGAATGGCCCCCCGGTCTTGCTGGACTGCCCTTCGTGGGCCTCCGTGGCAATATCCATCGCCTTCTTCAAATCCATCTGATAGCTCATCCGGGCCTCTCCAAATCACGATCGCGATGATACAAGGCATAACAAGCTGCGCTGTACATGGCGACACCGGTCAGTGCCGATCCTCCTCGAACTGCTCGGCGCCGGGGATCGGCACGAGCCAGTTTTCGCGTCGCTTGGCCCAGATTTCATAGGTAGGCTCGAGATCCGTCGGAGCCATGTCGAGCGAGCCGACACGGATTTCGACACCGTCGCTCCGCGGCTCGTTGAAGACGCGGCCACCGCAGGCCGGGCAGAAGCCGCGGCCGTGGAAATAACGAACCTCGCCCGACATTTCGAAAGCGTGGGCGGGCCAGATACCGAAGGTGACGAAGCTCGAACCGCTTTCCTTACGGCAATCGCTGCAATGACAGAGACCGATGCGAACCGGTTCCGCCTTGACGCTGTAACGCAACTGCCCGCACAGGCAGCTGCCGGAACGAATGATCATTTGCTCCTCCCTGATCGAGCATGAGATAGGGCCTCCATCGTCATCGGCGACCCGCATTTTCTTCCGCCGGCAATATGACACCGTTGCCACGATCGAGATTCCACCTCAAAGTGCTGCCTGGCCGATCGAACGGGGTTGCGATGTTTTCAGGCTTCAGAAAATTGCTGTCGGGCGGACAGCCGGCATCCGGCGAAGGAAACTATCCGTACCGGCGATCCGTCTATGCGGCGGAGCTGGGTGAACCGGATCACATCTTTGCAGACAGCGAACCGGACGGAATCGAAATCCTGGCCTATGGTCGCGACTTCTCGCCGACGGATGATGTGGACGAAGGCTACGTGCTCTTGACCAACGGCATGAGCGATCGCCGGATGGCGGTCCCGTCGAACGTAAGCGGGAATGCCGCGCGGCGGGCCGAACTGATGTGGTATGTGCGAGAGCCGACACCCGACATCATCGCTAACCTGCGCTGGCTGGCAAAATTCCCCTTTATCGACGACACTTGGCTGGGTTTCGGGCATCGCATTCCCATGCCTCAGCCTCCGGTGTCCGGATCCGATTTCAGAACCTTCCTCTTTCTGTCGCCTATCATTGCGCCCGACCAACGTCTTGCCGAGGAGCTGATGATCGAAAAGGACGAAGTGGATGTCCTGACCGTCCACCTCATCTCCGGCACCGAATATCAACTGATCAAGACCGCCGGGCTGGATCCGTTTCTCGGTATGCTTGATGAAAACGACTATCCAGCAATCTTCGACCCGCAACGGACGTCGTATCTTTAGCCGATTGCGGAAGGGTCTGTCCGGGCGCTCGGCAACGGGGCTTGCTCCTGCCACTTCCTATCCTCCACAAGCTCGGAACGGAACCGGCAGAGGCGGAAAGCGTTAGGTTCTCCGATAGTCTACGGGAGGATCCGATGCCCCATGCGCTGATCACGGCGGTTTTCGCATCCGTCTTCCTGCCGGTCGCGGCATTTGCGGATGAAGGCGACTTCCTGAAATCCATCGACGGCCGCTGGAGCGGGAAGGGCGTCGTGACGACCCGCATCGGCACCAAGCCCGTCAACGTCAGTTGCAGGATCGAATTCGAGGCCGGCGCTTCCGATCTCTCGATGGACGGCAACTGCCGCGGGCTCGTCGTGGTCAACCGGTCGATTTCGGCAAATATCGCGGTATCGGGCAGCCGCTACAGCGGCACCTATGTCGGCCCCTCGGGCCAGCCGTCTTCGCTTTCCGGCAGCCGCCGCGGCGAAACCATCAGTCTCGCGGTCCGCTGGGCCAAGGTAACGAATGGCGACCGGTCCGCGACGATGACCATCGCCAAATTGGGAAAGAACCGGCTGCGGCTGCAAACGATCGACAAGGATCCCAAAAGCGGTCAATCGGTCGTGACGAGCCGCATCGACCTCGGCCGATAATGTACGGCAACCATTCTTGCCTCGCCGCGTTTCTCCGGCCCTGACATGTAAAATGGAGTTTCTCCGTGGACATCATCCGCATCCTGCTCGCCTTCATACTGCCGCCGCTCGGAGTGTTTCTCCAGGTCGGCCTCGGCCTGCATTTCTGGTTGAACATCCTCCTCACGCTGTGCGGCTGGCTGCCGGGCATCGTTCATGCGCTCTGGGTGATACTCAAGAAATGAGCTTCAGTTTCAGCCGGCGGCGCGTGTCACTCGGGCTCTCGCCGAAACTGGCGCGGTAACTGCGCGAGAAGGCTGAAGCGGAATTGAAGCCGGTTTCTGCGGCGATGTCCGCGAAACTCGCCCTGGTCTCGATAACCTTGCGTCGTGCCGCATTCAGCCGAAGGGCGAGATAGTGGGCATGTGGAGCGACACCCATCGTGTCATGGAACAGATCCTGCAGATGACGGACGCCGACGCCTGAACGCTTCGCCAGCCGGCCGATGGAAATCGGCGCTTCGACCGTCTCCTCCATGAGCCTCACCGCCGTCTGCACGCGCGCATCGACGATCCGCATATTGCCGATCGCCGGCACCTGCAGGAGGTCGCCGCGGGTGCGCTCCTGCTCGTAGATGAAGAGCCGCGAGACCTCGAGCGCCAGCGAATACCCATGGGTGCGGCGGATCAATTCCAGCATGAGATCGAGTGTCGGCAGCGAGCCACCGGTGGTGATGCGCTTGCCGTCGATGACGAAGCGCTCGCGGATCATGTGGACCTGCGGATAGGCGCGCGAGAAATCGTCGAAATCCTCCCAGTGGGTGGTCGCGGAGAAGCCGTCGAGGAGGCTGGTCTCGGCGAGAATGAAGGAGCCGGCCTCGATCCCGGCGATCAGGCTTCGATACCGTGCCGTCCGGGACAGGAGGAACTTGAGTTCCCGGGTGGCGCTTTTCCTCCAGTTGTAGCTGGAAAGAACGAAGAGCGGATCGGTTTCTCCGGCGGGGCGGAACGCGCCACTTACGGGGATAGGGATGCCGGCCTTCGTATCTATCGCGCGTCCATCGGGAGAGTGGAGCGTCCAACGATAAAGATCCCGCCCGGCGATGCGGTTGGCGGCACGTAGCGGCTCGATCACCGACGCCGTCAGGATGAGATTGGTTTCCGGCAGCACCAGGATATCGAAATGCTGCCCGACATCGCCGATCCCGACCATAGAATGCCTCCTGTCATTTCCGAGAATGTATAGAAAAGTACCGATAATGAGAAGCATCGGAAATGCGACCGGTTCGTAATACGGACAACGAAAAAGGAGGGAACCATGCCGCTAGAGATGAATCGCGAAGTCTTCATCACCTGCGCCGTCACCGGCGCGGGAGATACGACAAGCAAGTCCGCGCATGTGCCTGTCACGCCGAAACAGATTGCGGAATCGGCTATCGATGCCGCCAAGGCGGGTGCCGCAGTCGTCCACTGCCACGTCCGCAACCCCGAGACCGGGGCTGCGGCGCGCGGTCTCGATCTCTACAGGGAAGTTACCGATCGCATCCGCTCGGCGGATATCGACGTCGTCCTGAACCTTACCGCAGGGATGGGCGGCGACCTGGTCTTCGGCGATGTCGAGGCTCCGTTCCCGGTCAATCCCAACGGTACCGACATGGCCGGCGCGACCGAACGCGTCGCGCATGTGGCCGAATGCCTGCCGGAAATCTGCACGCTCGACTGCGGCACGATGAACTTTTCGCTCGGCGACTACGTCATGACGAACACCCCGTCGATGCTGCGCGAGATGGCACGGCAGATGACGGCGCTCGGCGTCCGCCCCGAGATAGAGGCTTTCGATACCGGCCACCTGTGGTTCGCCAAGCAGCTGGTCGAGGAGGGGCTGATCGAGGATCCGGTGCTGATCCAGCTTTGCATGGGCATTCCGTGGGGCGCGCCGGACGATCTCAATACCTTCATGGCGATGGTCAACAACGTGCCCAAGGACTGGACCTTCTCGGCCTTCTCGATCGGCCGAAACGCGCTGGCCTATCCTGCCGCAGCGGTGCTCGCCGGCGGCAACGTCCGCGTTGGACTGGAAGACAATCTTTATGCCGGAAAGGGCCAGCTTGCCACCAATACACAGCTGGTGGAGAAGGCCGTCGGCGTCATCGAGGGAATGGGCGCGCGGATCATCGGTCCGGCCGACGTGCGTAAAAAACTCAAGCTGACGAAACGGTGACCGGGATGACCAGAATCCAGAAGGCCGCCTGCATCGGTGGCGGCGTTATCGGCGGGGCATGGGCCGCCCGCTTCCTTCTCGGTGGCATAGACGTGTCGATGTACGATCCGCACCCGGAGGCGGAACGTATCGTCGGAGAAGTGCTTGCCAATGCCGAGCGGGCCTATGCCATGCTGACCATGGCACCGCTTCCACCCAAGGGGAAGCTGACCTTCTGCCGAACGGTGGAGGAAGCAGTCGCAGGCGCCGACTGGATCCAGGAAAGCGTGCCGGAGCGGGTGGATCTGAAGCGGGATGTCATCACCCTGATCGATGCCTCAGCCGATCCTCGAGCCCTGATCGGTTCGTCGACATCCGGTATCATGCCGACCGAGCTGCAGCGCGACATGAAACATCCAGAGCGGATGTTCGTCGCCCATCCCTATAATCCGGTCTATCTCCTGCCTCTGGCCGAGCTGGTCGGCGGCGAGAAGACCAGCCCCGAAACGCTCGAGCTCGCCAAGCAGCTGCTTGCGCCGATCGGCATGAAGGGCGTTATCCTGAAGAAGGAGATTGAGGCATTTGTCGGTGATCGCCTGCTGGAAGCGGTATGGCGCGAGGGTCTCTGGCTGATCCACGACGATATCTGCGATACGGAGACGCTGGACGACGTGATCCGCTATTCCTTCGGGATGCGTTGGGCGCAAATGGGCATGTTCGAGACCTATCGCATTGCAGGCGGCGAGGCAGGTATGCGCCACTTCCTGGCGCAGTTCGGCCCTTGCCTCTCCTGGCCCTGGACGAAACTGACCGACGTCGTCGATCTCGACGATGCGCTGGTCGACAAGATTGCCGCGCAATCCGACGCGCAGTCCGGCGCCCGTGGCATCCGCGACCTCGAGCGCATTCGCGACGAAAACCTCGTCGGTATCATGCAGGCGCTGAAGGGCGCCGATGGCGGCAATGGTTGGGGTTCAGGCAAGATCCTCGCCGAGTTCGAGAAGCATCTCTGGGCGCAAGGAGGTTTCAAGAAGGAGACGCCGGACCTCTCCACGCCGCTGCGCCTGCTCGATACCAAGGTCAGCGCTGCCTGGGTGGATTATAACGGCCACATGACCGAGCACCGTTACCTGCAGGTCTTCGGGGATACGTCCGACGCCCTGCTTCGACTGATCGGCGTCGATTTCGCCTATGTTGAAGCCGGCCACAGCTACTACACGGTCGAGACCCATATCCGCCATCTTGGCGAGGCCAAGCTCGGGCAGGCACTCTATACGACGCTGCAGGTGCTTGCGGCAGACGACAAGCGCATCCGCTTTTTCACCACCATCCACGATGCCGCAACCGGCGAGGCCCTCGCCACCGCCGAACAGCTGATGCTGCATGTGGATAGCAAAGCGGGCAGGGCGGTAGCCGCGCCGGCCGAGGTGCTGGCGAAGCTCGGGCCGATTGCCGAGGCACATGGAAAACTGCCGGAGCCGGCAGGCGTGGGGAGATCCGTAGGGCAGAAGAGGGCTTAGGCGCTCCGCCCCGCGATGGGAGTGCACCATACAATGAAGTGGCATACCCATCTCCGGGGGAGGGGAGGGCTGAATCCGGAAGAAGGTAAAGTGGCGGATAGGGAGGGCAGAGCATGAATTTCGGGCTGACGGACGAGCAGGAGATGATCGTCTCCACCGTTCGCGACTTCGTCGAGACGGAAATCTATCCTCACGAAAACGAGGTGGAGAAAACCGGCTTCGTGCCGCCGGAACTCGGCCGCGAAATCGCCGCCAGGTGCCGCAGCATTGGCTTCTTCGCCTGCAATTTCCCCGAGAATGTCGGGGGAGCGGGTCTCGATCACACGTCGTTCACGCTCGTCGAACGCGAACTCGGCCGCGGTTCGATGGCGCTCACCGTCTTCTTCGGCCGTCCTTCCGGTATCCTGATGGCTTGCGAAGGCGAGCAGCGCGAGAAGTATCTTTTGCCGGCGGTGCGCGGAGAGAAATTCGATGCGCTGGCGATGACCGAGCCGGATGCGGGATCGGACGTACGCGGCATGAAGTGTTCTGCCCGCAAGGATGGTGACGACTGGATCGTCAACGGCACCAAACATTTCATCAGCCATGCCAACATCGCCGATTTCGTCATCGTCTTCATCGCGACGGGAGAAGAGGACACCCCGCGTGGCAGGAAGAAACTGATCACCTGCTTTCTCGTCGACCGCGGAACGCCGGGCTTCGAGATCCGCGATGGCTATCGATCGGTCTCCCATCGCGGCTACCAGAACTGCATCCTTACCTTCGACGAATGCCGCCTGCCGTCCGGCCAGATCCTCGGCGAGCTGCACAAGGGTTTCGACATCGCCAATGACTGGCTTTATGCGACACGGCTGACGGTAGCCGCCACTTCGGTCGGTCGTGCGCGGCGGGCCTTCGACTACGCCCTGAACTATGCAGCCGAGCGAAAGCAGTTCGGCAAACCGATCGGCGCCAATCAGGGCGTTTCGTTCAAGCTTGCCGACATGATCACCGAGATCGATGCTGCGGATCTGTTGACGCTGTCCGCCGCGTGGAAGCTCGACCAGGGGCTGCCGGCAAACCGCGAGATCGCTTCCGCCAAGGTCTATGCGACGGAAATGCTGGCGCGCGTCACTGACGAGGCGATCCAGATCTATGGAGGCATGGGGCTGATGGACGACCTGCCGCTGGCAAGGTTCTGGCGCGATGCGCGCGTCGAGCGCATCTGGGACGGGACATCCGAGATCCAGCGCCATATCATCAGCCGCGAACTCCTGCGACCGCTGGGGGCCTGACGCGATGGCGCGATCCCTCGACCGGCTGACACGCCCGAAAACCATCGCCGTGTTCGGCGGCAAGGAAGCCGGGCGCGTCGTCGAACAATGCCGGAAGATGGGCTATCAAGGCGAAATATGGCCGGTTCATCCGACAAAGGACTCCGTTCACGGATACCGGTGTTATCGCTCCGTCACGGACCTGCCCGGCACTCCGGATGCATCCTTCGTCGGCGTCAACCGGCAACTGACCATCGAGATCATCGGCGAGCTTGCGTCGCGCGGGGCAGGCGGCGCCATCTGCTACGCCTCTGGCTTCCGAGAAGCCCAGAGCGAACTTTCCGACGGCGACGAACTGCAAACCGCCCTCGTGGAGGCGGCGGGCGATATGCCGATCCTCGGGCCGAACTGCTACGGCTTCATCAACATGCTGGATGGTGCGCTGATGTGGCCCGACCAGCACGGCATGATGCGAACGGAGACGGGCGTCGCGGTGCTGACGCAGAGTTCCAACATCGCCTGCAACATCTCCATGCAAAGCCGGGGCCTGCCGCTTGCTTACCTGATGACCGCCGGCAACCAGGCCCAGACGGGGCTTGCCGATCTCGCCTCCACCGTCATCCAGGACCCGCGGGTGACGGCGATCGGCCTTCACGTCGAGGGCTTCGACAGCATCGGATCGCTGGAGCGACTGGCCGGCCTGTCCAGGACGCTGAAGAAGCCGGTCGCGATGCTGAAGGTCGGTAAATCGGAGGCGGCACGGCTTGCTACGATTTCGCATACCGCCTCGCTAGCAGGCAACGACAAGGTCTCATCCGCCATCCTCGCGCGCCTTGGTATCGCTCGCGTGGAAACGCTGCCGGAACTTCTGGAGACACTGAAACTCCTGCATCTCTACGGGCCGCTGGCCACCGATGAAGTCTCCTCGATGAGCTGCTCCGGCGGCGAGGCGTCTCTGATGGCCGACGCAGGAGTGAAGAGGAGGATTTCCTATCGCGCGCTTCACGAAGACCAGTTGAAACCGCTGCGCGAGACGCTCGGTCCGATGGTGACGCTTTCCAATCCGCTCGACTACCACACTTTCGTCTGGGGGAATGGCGAAAAGCAGGAAGCCGCCTTCTCCGCCATGATGCGGGGCGGATATGCGATCAATCTCGTCGTCCTCGACTTCCCGCGTCTCGACCGCTGTGACGCCTCCGATTGGCTGACCACCGTCGATGCCGTCATCGCGGCCTGTACCGCGACCGGCGCCAACGCCGGCATCGTTGCCAGCATGGCGGAAAATCTGCCCGAAAAGGTGGCGATCCGCCTCATGAACGAAGGTGTCGTGCCCTTCTACGGCATCGAAGAGGCGCTGGCTGCGGCGGAGGCTGCAGCCTTCATCGGCAGAGCGTGGAAAGCCCTGCCGCCGGAACCTCTGCTTGCGGTCGATGCCAGCGCCGGTGCTGCGGCGACGCTTACCGAGGACGAGGCCAAGCGGGAGCTTGCGGCCTTCGGCCTTCCCGTCCCCGAAGGGCTCGTCGCGATGGAGCCTCGCGATACGGGACCGGCCGCCGACGAGATCGGTTTCCCCGTCGCGCTGAAAGGTCGAGGCATCGCCCACAAGACGGAAGCAGGCGCGGTCAAACTCAACCTGAAGAGTTGTGGCGAGGTGATCGCAGCAGCCGAGGCGATGGCGGATGTCGCCTATGGTTATCTGGTCGAGAAAATGGCGGGCAAGCCCGTCGCCGAAGTCATTATCGGAGCGGCGCGCGATCCGGTCGCCGGGCTGGTCATGACGGTAGGCGCCGGCGGTGTTCTGGTCGAGATTTTGCAGGACGCCGCTCTCATCACGTTGCCCACTTCAGCCACAGCGATCTCGGAAGCGATCGCCGGCTTGAAAGTGAAGATGCTGCTGGACGGCTATCGCGGCGCACCCAAGGGCGATATCGCCGCCTTGGAACAGGCCGTCGCGTCCGTTGCGGCCTACGTTGTCGCCAATGCTGCCGATATCGAGGAGATCGACATCAACCCGGTCATGGTCCTGCCGGAAGGCGAGGGGGTGGTGGCCGTGGACGCGTTGGTGCGAAGGCGGGTCTGATGGGCCGGCGGAGCGAACACCGTTCCCGAGCGCGTCCGGCGATCGGCTCCGTGTCTCGCGGATTTTTATCCTCTGCCAAAAGGGGAGAGTATCCGACGGCCGGGTAAGGGTGGCGAACCCGCGGCGAAATCGACAAGTGGGTAAACTCCCATCCATCGAACTCGAAAAGGGAAGAGCACGATGACCGACGAACCTATCAAGACGCACCGCGAGGGTGGTGTTCTGGAGGTCACTATCGACAGGCCGAAGGCCAATGCCATCGATCTCGTGACATCGAGGATCATGGGCAAAGTCTTTTCCGACTTTCGCGACGACGAGAGCCTCCGTGTCGCGATCGTTACCGGTGCCGGCGAAAAATTCTTCTGCCCGGGTTGGGACCTGAAGGCCGCGGCTGGCGGCGATGCGGTGGACGGCGACTACGGTGTCGGCGGTTTCGGCGGCATGCAGGAACTGCGCGACCTGAACAAGCCGATTATCGCGGCGGTCAACGGCATCTGCTGTGGCGGCGGGCTGGAGATCGCGCTGTCGACCGATCTTATTCTGGCGGCCGATCATGCGACTTTTGCGCTGCCCGAAATACGCTCAGGCACCGTTGCCGACGCCGCCTCGATCAAGTTGCCGAAACGCATTCCCTATCATATCGCCATGGATATGCTCCTGACCGGCCGTTGGCTGGATGTGCAGGAGGCCCATCGCTGGGGTTTCGTCAACGAGGTGTTGCCTGCCGCCAGGCTGATGGAACGGGCCTGGGAACTGGCGCGGCTTCTGGAGCGTGGTCCGCCGCTCGTCTATGCCGCGATCAAGGAAGTGGTCCGCGCGGCGGAGGGCGAGACATTCCAGACGACGATGAACCGCATCACCCGCCGCCAGTTCAAGACGGTCGATATTCTTTACTCCAGCGACGACCAGTTGGAAGGCGCCCGTGCCTTCGCGGAGAAGCGTGATCCGGTCTGGAAGGGGAAATAGCCGCAGGAATGTCCGCTTGGCGGAACAAATGGCGTGTATGTCAGGTTGCTTCCTTCAATAGAGGAGCAAGCCATGACCTATTCGCTGACGGCAACCGACCGGACCGGGGTAAAGCGCCACACGTTCGAAACCGCCGAAGAGGCGGTATCGGAAATCGACACGATGCGCGATAGCGGTGTTCGCGTGAAGGTGAAGATTGACAGCGATACGGATGCCTCGGGCGCGGTCACGGAATCCGAGCGTCTGATCATCATGAAGGAAGGCCGTGCGGCGGCCCACCGGGGCAGGGATGCAAACACGTGCCCCTATGCCGCCGATGACGGTCGCCGCGCCCTCTGGATCGCTGGATATCGGAACGGATAGCGACGGTCATGCCCGGCCGATTTCGTCGAGATACCAGCCGATGTAGCGCAGCTCGTTCTGTTCCATCGGTGCGATCGGGCCGGGTACGAAGAAACGCGAGACGACACCGCGGGCAGTGTGTTCGATGATCGCCTTGTCTTCGTCTGTGGTAACCTTCCATAGCCAGGTCAGCTGGTCGAGATCGTAGTCACGGCCCTCCTCTGCCTTTTCATCGACGAGCCAGATCAGTTCCATCTCACAGGTATCGACCGTCTTCGGGACGAAACGATAGATCATGCCGTGGTCGGCATAACAGACGAAAAAGCTAGTACCGCCGAGATGGATCGAAGTGACGCCGCCATCGAAATCGGAAAAACGGCCCATTAACGGCGCCAGCGGCCGGCCATCCCTGCTGCCGGTCTTCACCCCGTCATAGAGCGCATAACGGAAGGCGTGGATCGCCTCGCGGCCTTCGCTCGAATTTCGCCAATGATTGCCTGAACCGACCTCGATGCCGAGCGCGCAGGTACGCGCCTCCATCGCCGCATTCAGTTCCTCTATCATATGCAGCGGCTGTTCCAGCGCATGGGTCTCGGAATATTCCGGATGCGCCGGGCCGCAATGATAGCACTCGACATAGTTCTCCACCGCGAGCTTCCAGTTGGCGTTCAACGGATAGGTCTGGCGATGGGCGATCTTTGCCGAACCCCAGCCGTATTGACCGCAGGTGGCGCGCAGCAGGTTCTCGACCTCGGAAAAATCCAGCGGTTCGTCGGCAAATGAGATGAAGACGAGGCCCTCGACGACCCGGACATGCAGCCTTTTCAGCCCGTGGTCTTCGCGCCGAAAATCCTTGGGCATAAGCCGGGCGGCCTTCAGACGGCCGTCATTGGCAAAGGTCCAGGCATGGTATGGGCAGACGAAGGCTTTTGCATTTCCCCTGTCCTTTGTGCAGACCTCGGCGCCGCGATGACGGCAAACGTTGAGCATGGCGTGGATCGTGCCGTCGCCGACGCGGGTGAGGATGACCTGTTCATGGCCGAGCCTGAAGAGTTCGAAATCATTGAGGTTGGAGATGACACTTTCATGTGCCAGGCAGTGCCAGTGGCGGAAGAAGACGCGTTGCATGTCCCGTTCGAATATCTCGGGATCGAGATAGAAGGGACGGGCGAGGCCGTGGCCGGGTCGATGCTCGGCGACGAGCCTGTCGATAAGGTCGAGCGAGGGAGGCTCCTCGATTGTGTCCGATGCAAGCATGATGTTGTCTCCTGTGATCTGTTGGCCGGTTGCTTTCGTGGTTTGCTCCTGACCCATTTGCTATCCGCGTCCGCCTCTCATCCGCCTGCCGGCACCTTCTCCCCGTAAACGGGGAAAGGGTTAGAGTGATGGGCATTGCCAACGCGAAAGCCGCAACCGCTTTCTACATCCGCACCCGCTCGGCCTTCGGGTCGTACATCGGCGCCAGCGATGCCTCCGCCTTCACTCTTCGGCCGGCGATTTCGATCTCGTAGGCCGAAGACAACACGTCCGCCGTGCTCTCGCCCTTGCACGGCACGTAGCCCAGGCCGATCGCTCCCCCGAGGAAATGGCCGTAATTGCCCGAGGTGATCGTGCCGACGATTTTTCCGTCGCGCACCACCGCCTCGTTGTGGAAGAGCAAGGGTTCCGGATCTGCCAATTTGAATTGGAGCAGCCGTCGGTCGAGCCCGGCTTCCTTCCTACAGAGCACCGCGTCACGGCCGATGAAATCGCCCTTGTCCGTCTTCACGGCAAAACCTAGGCCCGCTTCCAGCACGTGGTCCTCGTCGGTGATATCGTGGCCGAAATGGCG
>JBQGDG010000071.1:0-4407 GCA_052038935.1 Neorhizobium sp.
AGATCTTGGTCGGGCAGGATTCCTTCAGCACGTCGATAATCCCGGACCGCTCGGCATCAGAGATTGACTGCGTGGCGAGCACCACGGCACAGTTGGCCTTGCGCAGCACCTTCAGCCATTCCCGGATCTTGTCCCGGAACACCGGGTGGCCGAGCATCAGCCAGGCCTCGTCGAGGATGATGAGGCTGGGCGCACCGCTGAGGCGTTTTTCGATGCGTCGGAAGAGATAGGTCAGAACAGGCACAAGATTGCGCTCGCCCATGTTCATCAGTTCCTCGATCTCGAAGCACTGGAAGGCACCGAGCGCCAGACCGTCTTCTTCGGCATCGAGAAGCTGTCCCATCGGGCCGTCGACGGTGTAGTGATGCAGGGCGTCCTTGATTTCGCGCAGCTGTACGCCCGAAACAAAGTCGGAGAGCGAGCGGCCGCGCGAGTCGGCCATCAACCCGATCTGTCGAGAGATAGCGTTGCGATAATCGGGAGTGATCGTCACGCCCTGCAGGGCGACCAGCATCTCGATCCACTCGGACGCCCAGGCGCGATCGGCATCTGACGAGAGGTCCGCCAGCGGGCAGAAGGAGAGTGCCCTTCCCTCCGCTTCCTCCGGGGCGTCGCCACCGATCTGGTAATGATCGCCGTTGATCCCCAGCGTCAGCGGCAGCATCGAGCCGCCCTTGTCGAAGGCAAAGATCTGCGCATCGGCGTAGCGTCTAAATTGCGCGGCGATCAGCGCTAGGAGCGTTGATTTTCCGGAGCCGGTTGGACCGAAGATCAGCGTGTGGCCGACATCGTCGACATGCAGGTTCAGCCGGAAGGGTGTCGACCCGCTGGCGACCTGCATCAGCGGAGGCGATCCGGCCGGATAGAACGGGCAAGGTGCTATCGGGCTTCCCGACCAGATCGAGTTCAGCGGGATGAGGTCGGCGAGATTGCGCGTATTGATCAGTGGCTCGCGGATATTGGCGTAGGACACGCCCGGCAGGCTGCCGAGAAACGCATCGGTCGCGTTGATCGTCTCGATGCGTGCGCCAAAACCTTCGGCCTGGAGCAGGCGGCGGACTCCCTCACATTTCTCCTGCAGGCTTTGTTGGTCCTCATCGAAGAGAACGATCACAGGCGTATAGTAGCCATAGGCCACGAGCTGCGACGAGGCTTCGGCAATTGCGTCCTCGGTCTCTGCCACCATGAGCATCGCATTCTGGTCGAGTGACCGCGACTGCGTCTGAAACAACTGGTCGAAGAACGGCCTGACCTTCTGCTGCCATTTCTTGCGCGTACGCTCCAGCCTGGCGCGTGCATCCTCGGCGTCGAGGAAGATGAAGCGGGACGACCAGCGATAAGTGAGCGGCATCAGGTCAAGGCTGTTTAGGATTCCCGGCCAGCTTTCCGCAGGCAGGGCATCGATTGCCACCACGCCAAGAAACCGGTTCTCGACGAGTGGTGTCAGACCGTGCTGGAGTTCGGCCGTCACGAGCCAGTCGAGGTACATGGGGATCTCTGGCAGACGCAGCGGGTGATTCTCGCCAGTGATGCAGAAGCGAATGAACTGGAAAAGCTCATCGTATCTGGCTACGCGATAGCCGCCGCGTTCCAGCGTTTCGCGTGTCATCATCCGCCGGATCGACACGACATTGGCGAGATATTGCTCGATCTCACGGATAGATGTCAGAAAGCTTGTTAGCGCCGTGTCGGCATATGTGGCGGATCGGCTGCTGGCGTCCGAGTAGACGTAGCGCGTTAGCCCGGACCGCCGCGGCTCCGGTGGGCGCCAGGTCAGGATCAGGGCGTGACGGCTCTCGTAATGTCCCCGCTCTTTCTGGAAATGGGCCCGGCGCTCCGCATCGATGGCGCGGGTAACCGGATCAGGGAAATGACTGGCCTCCTCATTCGGATAATCGCCCGTCGGCACCCTGATAGCCTCGACCTGGATCATCCAGCCGGAACCGAGGCGCGACAGGATGGCATTGATCTGTCGTGACACTTCGTTGCGCTCGGCGTGGGTCGAACTTTCGCTGTCAGGCCCGGCAAAATACCAGCCGGCCATCAGCGAGCCGTCCTTCAGGAGAATGACGCCGTTGTCGACCAGTCCGGCATAGGGAACGAGATCGGCAAACGACGGCCCCGTGTGGCGGAAGGATTTGAGGGAAACCATGCCGTACCCCTCAATACCGGCGCCACGGCGACGACGTCGCGCGGTAGAAGGTCTTGTAGGAGATATGCCTGATATAGATCCTTCGCATCAGCGGATCGGCCTTGGCCATCATGCGAAGGGCACCTAACGCGACCAGCCAGACCGCAACGCCGAAAAGCGCTGCATACCAGGTGAGCACAACGAAGATCAGGATGACGGCGGCGAGCGCCGTCACCAGGGCAAGCTCGCGATCGGCGCCCATCAACAGGTTGGGACGCGACAGCGCCCGATGCACCCGCGATCGGATGAGATTGGAACCGGCGTCAGCCACGAGCCCCCTCCATTGCTGTGGACACCATGCCCACTGGGCCGGAGACGGCCGGAGCTACTCCTGCTTCGGCACGGTCCCCGCCGATCGACGCTCCGGTTGCACCGAAGAGAGCGACGATCTGGGTAGCGCCGAGAAGAACGCCGCCGACCAGAGCGACATAGCAAAGGCGACGGGCAAAATCGTTGAGCTCTCCACCAAAGATCAGCATGGCTCCGGCGATCGCGACCGCGGCAAGCGCTATGAACCCGGCGACAGGACCGGTGATCGACTGCTGGATCTGCTGCAGCGGCGATTCCCACGGAAGGCCGCCTCCGCCCGAGGACGCCAATGCAGGTCCCGAAAATCTGAAGGAGACGGTAGCAAATATAGTCACTGCGAGAATGAGATAGGTCTTACGGGTCATGGCTGTCCTCGTCGATTTGGGCATAGTGTTCTGTCTGGTAGAGATTGTTGCGGTATCCCTCGATGTGGATCACCTCGCGGACCCGCCTTCCCTTACCCGTTCTCTCGACCGAGACGACGAGATCGACCGCCTCGCCGATCACCTCCTGCATTGGCTGCTGGCTTGCCTCTGCTGTCAGCTGCTCCAGCCGCCGCAGCGCCGACATCGCGTTGTTGGAGTGGATCGTGGTGACGCCGCCGGGATGGCCGGTGTTCCAGGCTTTCAGCAGCGTGAGAGCCGCACCGTCGCGGACCTCGCCGACAATGATGCGATCGGGTCGCAATCGCATGGTGCTTTTCAGCAACCGCGCCATATCTATGGTGTCGCTGGTATGAAGGCTGACTGTGTTTTCGGCCGTGCAACGGATTTCGGCGGTATCCTCCAGGATCACCATGCGATCGTCGGGTGAGGTCGCAACGATCTCGGCAATGATCGCGTTGGCGAGCGTCGTCTTGCCGGAGCCGGTGCCCCCGGAAATCACGATATTCATGCGGGCATCAATCGCGCTGCGAATGGCCAATGCCTGGGCCCCGGTCATCGCATTCGTGGTTACATAGTCGTCGAGTGGGATGAGACGCGAGGCGCGGCGACGGATCGTGAAGGCAGGCCCTGTGACGATTGGTGGAAGCAGTCCTTCAAATCGATGGCCACCGATCGGAAGTTCGCCCGAGATGATCGGGCGCTCGTCGTCTGCCTCCGACTGTAGCGCGTGTGCGACGCTGCCGATGACGACTTCCGCCGCCGCTGGCGCCATGACCCCGGCCTCCGCGACACCGTGACCCAGACGCTCGATGAACAGTCGGCCGTCAGGGTTGAGCATGATCTCGACGACCGAGGCATCGTCGAGCGCGACGCACAGCTTGTCGCCAAGCGCGTCCTGCAGTTTGCGGACAAGCCTTGGATGGGAACGGAGCTGGTTCACGCTGCGCTCCTCTCGGAATAGGCATCAGCACAAGTCACAGCGGACCGATAGTGCGGTGGGCGAACCCGTTCGAAGCTCTTCTCGTCCGCTGGGAGTGTGCCGGCAATCGCGATGGTGTTGCCAATTGCCACGGGTTCACCCAGTCGCGTCATCGGCCATCCCGCCCGGTTCAGGATGCGCTCAAAGCGCAGGTCGGTGGCGGTAACGATCTTGTCGTAGCCGTTCGCCATCGACCATTCGATGATTCCGGCGAACAGGGTCAGTGTTGCATGGTGGAGCTGGTTCCCTCCCCTGCCGGCGGGCAAGGTCGTATCGACGCAGAACCGGGAGCTCTCGATTATCGCACTGGTCGCATGGAGCGAACCATGGGCGAGCAGCTGCGGGAAGGTTCGTTCGAGCATGGTCGGCCCTACCGCGGGAAGGAGGCGTGCACA
This sequence comes from Neorhizobium sp., assembly GCA_052038935.1. Lineage (GTDB taxonomy): Bacteria > Pseudomonadota > Alphaproteobacteria > Rhizobiales > Rhizobiaceae > Neorhizobium. The sequence continues at coordinate 4,261 of JBQGDG010000071.1, forward strand.
TCCGACCACGTTATTGGCGCAGGTGGCGAGGATGTAGGTTGGATCTAGTTCGTCGTATTGATCCCGCTCGCCACCATCCATGATGGAGACGTCCCATTCGAGCCGCCCGCTGAACACGTCGGCGCGCAGCCGGAACATCTGTTTTAG
>JBQGDG010000072.1:0-10343 GCA_052038935.1 Neorhizobium sp.
TCTCCACGGATTCTGCACCACGCGCGCCTGCAACTGCTGCGGGATCGTCGCCGATGCGACCGGCAGTTCGGCATTGCCGACGCCGAGACAGAGAACCACGTTTCTCGCCTCCAGAACCGTGTCGTTGTCGAGGCGGAACGCAATCTCACCGGTCCTTCCGGTCCTGCAGGCCGTCGCCTTGGCCCGGACGAAATCGACATTGGACCGGTCGCTGCGGCGGCGCAGCAGCGAGGCGAGCTTGTCGCGCAGATAGAGCCCGTAATCACCGCGCGACGCGAAATAGTCACCGGACGGATTGCGTCCGCTGTTCTGCAGCCAGAGCAAGAAATCGTCCGGCTCGTCCGGCAGCGCGCTCATCCGTGCCGCTGGAACATTCAGGCGGTGGAGATGCACCTCCGTCCGGTAGGCGGTGCCGCGGCCGAACCCCGGATCGTCGCCGATCACGGCAATGGATGCGTCAGGACCGAGCTGCTGCAGGAGGTTGATCGTCAATGCGATGGCGGAAAAACCGGAACCGACTACGGCGACGTCATAGATCAAGGGCACACTCCTGCCTGGCACGGACGGCGGCCGTCGATCGATACGACGGTCCATCTCTACCAACCTAGTCGAGATACTCGTTGAGTAAAGCTGCTTTTTTCGTACTCCCTGGACTAGGGATCGTTAGCTGGAGCGAGATGGTCACTACAGGCTTGGCAAACCAGTTGCCGCAGAACCTCGATGCGTTCGACCATGAACTTGAGCTCGTCTTCAGTCACGGAATACTGCGGAGAATAGCGCGCATCGACATAAGCCCTGTCTAATCGTTCGAAACACCGTCTGAAGAACTTCGTGTCCCGGGGCCAGGCTTCAATCAACCGAGGCTCAACCCTCTCGGCAGATGAGCGCAATACCCTTAAGCGATGCGATTTGGGACTATAGAGTGTAAGGACCTGCAAAACGCAGTGGTATAGGCGCTCAGTGGTTTGATGCAGGTCGAATGCAGCTTCATTGTGGAAACCGCGCCGAATCCCCTCGTTGGCCAGCTCCAACCGCCTGAGTACGCTTGGGTACCATTGATCGAAATAGATCTGCGCTTCTGCTCTTGCTTGCTGGGCGTCGAGAGGTTTGGGACGAGCAAGAGCCTGACTGCCGTCATTATAAAGCGTGATTCCATCTCGCGCGATATCAACAAAGAATGGCTTCCCACGGGATAACTTGTCGTTGACGTCCTGCAGACTGTGAACGATGAAATTGACCGGCGTCTCGATCCGGCTGGTGACCGTCAGTTCGCGAAGAAAATGCTCCGATACCTGGTGCCAGACTTCGTGCTGCTCTGCCCAGGTCTCAATGTCTACCACGATAAGCAGATCGTAATCCGAGCGATAACCACTCTTACGATCCTCGACCCAATCACCCCTTGCGTATGAGCCGAACAAAATCACCTTGAGGATATGGCCGGTACGCTGCTTGCCATTTTGCGCTTCCTCGAACTCGGCAAACAGGATCTGCAGGGCGCGCTTCAACTCCGCGCGCTTCTTCTCCGGCAAATGTTCCAGGGTATCGGAAAACAAGAACTAGGCTCATGAAATCAAAAAATAGCTTGGAAGATTCTAGCAAACTCGCTGGTGATCCGCACCAGCAAAATCATTGGCAGGTTCTGGGATAGAGTGCAGATCCTCGCGGCCTTCCGGACGCCCGGACATCGCGGCGTGGGAAACTGCTTCTCGGTGCGTCATGAACGATTTCGAAAAGCACCGTCGCTTAATTTGACTATCCCCACAAGCTTGGCCGCCAGCTGCGCCGCTCGAGCTGTGGAGGAAATCTGATAGTGAGATCGCTGATACGATCGACGGCAACACGCCAATCGCCGGAGCCGGCCAGACGCGTCTCCCGCTAGCCGGCAGCCACTCCACGCGGTCAAGTCCTTGAAACCGAGCCGCCTCTTTCCCGTCGGTAGAGGTTAGGTCGAAACCCTGTCCAGAGAGAGAGATCAGGCGACGAAGCGGAGATCCCGGCCAACGGTCCCGGCGGCGGGCAGGAGCGCAACCTGATCGTGGCGGCCGCCGCTCTCCTCGAATGCGTAGTGACGGGCCGCCGCTTCGCTGACGAAGATGCCGCCCACCAGTCCGAGGCGATCGCCGACGATCCAGCCGCCGCGATGCCCCCGCCATATCTGGAAGCGCGGTTCGGCCGTTTCACGCTGTCGACGTTGGAGCGGTTCGCTTATGTCTGCCTGCTGCATTGCGTTCGACATTTCCGAAGTCCTCTTTTGTTTTCCTGCGCGATCTCCCGCGCCACCTGAAATCTGGGCCAGACGGCATGTGGTTTTCCATCTGCGCCGGAGGGAAAGAAATAGGAAAGTCATAACCCGGCGCGACGCACCGCAGAGCGCGCGGCTATCGCTCAGGCCGCGATCCGGCCGCTGCCCTCGCATCTGGCGAAGGGTGCGAAGGCGTGCCGGATGCGGACGACGGTCTCCGGCTCGGCGGCGACCAGCGGCAGCCGGACATCGGCCGGCATCTGATGGACGAAGGATGCCGCCTCCTTGAGGGCCGCGACATCGTCCCGGCCGAGCGCCGCGGCAGCTTCGGCAAGCGCCTGCGCCAGCGGACCGGGCTCGGTAAAACCGCCTGCCATGCATGTCATGGTCTGGACCGGCGACGGGACGATGTTCGCGAGCGGCGATAGGGCGCCCTGCCCGCCCAGCTGCATGAACTGAGGCAGCGTGACGTCATCCCTCGACAAGTGCAGGAAACGGTCTCTCACCGCGCGCGGCAGACCGGCGAAATGACGCAGACGATCCCCGCCGTGAACGATCCCGACGATGATCTCGAACCGCGCGAGCCTCGCCAGCAGGTCCGGCCCGTAGTCTTTGGCGGTCCTGCCCGGGTCGTCGTCGACAAAGACGGGGATGCTGACGGCGGCGGCGACCTGACGGAAGTGATCGACCACGCCATCCAGGCCGGGCTTCGAATAATAGGGTACGGTCACCATGAGAGCGTCGGCGCCGATCGCCTCGGCACGGCGGCATCGCTCGATCGTGTCCGCCGTGCAGTTGGTGCCGGTTGCGGCGACAACGCTCAGATGCACTCTGGCGCGCGCGACGCCGACGCCGAGAAGAACCTCGCGCTCGCCGGGGTCGAGCGCCGAACCCTCGCCGATCGGATCACCGACGACGATGCCGTCCGCGCCGGCGACGATCTGTCGGTCGATCGCCGCCTCGAATGCCTCGAGATCGATCCTGTCGTCGCGAAACGGCGTCAGCATGGGTGTGAGGACCTGTCGCTCTGCGCGGCGGAAAAGCGTCATGGAATGAGCTCCTGTTTTTGCAGGAACCACCTTTGCTCTTGCCGCATAGGATTTCGATGTGGACGAGAAGACTAAGACATCAAACTCTTATAAGCATGCATTTGCCAAGCCCGCGGCTCAGCCCCATATTCCGCGGCGACAAGACACCTCGGCCGCGCGCCTGGAGACCCTATGACCGCATCGCATGCCGCTGCTCCGGATGCCCAATCGGAGACCCGCAAGTTTCTCGTATTGCTGCTAGGTTCGATCGGTGTCGTCTATGGCGACATCGGTACGAGCCCGCTTTACGCGTTCCGCGAGTCGCTGAGGCCGTTCGCCGCCAACGGCGTCCAGCATGAACATGTCATAGGCCTGATTTCGCTGATGGTCTGGACGCTGACGATCATCGTTACCTTCAAATACGTGCTGTTCCTGCTGCGCGCCGACAACGACGGCGAAGGCGGCACGCTCTCGCTTCTCGCACTGCTGATGAAGAAGACCGGCAGCTACATGCCGGTGCTCTTCTTCGCCGGCCTCATCGGTTCGGCGCTGTTCATCGGCGACGCGATGATCACTCCGGCTCTTTCGGTCATGTCGGCGCTCGAAGGCATGAAGCTCGTCACACCGGCCTTCTCCGACTATGTCCTGCCGCTATCGGCCGCGATCATGGTCGGGCTCTTCATGGTGCAGTCGAAGGGCACGGGAGCGGTCGCGAAGTTCTTCGGCCCGATTACCGTGGTCTGGTTTCTCGCCATGGCCTGGGGCGGTCTCATCCATATCGGCGACGACTGGACGATCCTCGAGGCGCTCAATCCGGTGAACGCCCTGTGGTTCATCACCCATGCGGGTTGGGCCGGGCTGATCGTGCTGGGCGCCGTCTTCCTGACCGTCACCGGCGCCGAAGCGCTCTACGCCGACCTCGGCCATTTCGGCCGCAAGCCGATCAGTGTCGCCTGGTTCATCCTGGTCTTCCCGGCCCTGGCGCTCAACTATCTCGGCCAGGGCGCGCTCGTGCTGAGCGATCCGACGAAGATCTCCAATCCCTTCTATCTGCTCTATCCGGAATGGGCGCTGCTGCCGATGGTCATCCTGGCGACCATGGCGACGATCATCGCCAGCCAGGCGGTCATCACCGGCGCCTTCTCGCTGGCGCGCCAGGCCGTCCATCTCGGTTTCCTGCCGCGTCTGGCGATCAAGTTCACCTCCGAGACGAATACCGGGCAGATCTACGTTCCCGCCGTCAACATGATCCTGTTCATCGGCGTCATCGTCCTGATCTTCGCCTTCGGCGATTCGGAATCGCTGGCGACCGCCTACGGCATTTCGGTCACCGGTGCGATGGTCGTCACGACGCTGATGTCCTTCCAGTTCCTGCGCGCCGTCTGGGGCTACAAGGCGCTTACCGCGGCCATCCTGCTCGGCCCGCTTTTCGCCATCGAGGCGGTATTCCTCGCGGCGAACCTCCTCAAGGTCCACGATGGCGGCTGGGTTCCGGTCATGCTGGCGCTCGTCATCATGCTGACCATGTGGACCTGGACCAAGGGATCGAAATACCTGAAGGAAAAGACGGCCCGCAACGACATCCCGCTGCAGACCTTCATCACCTCGGTGGAAAGCTCTATCGATCGGGAATCGGCAAGCGCGCCCGTCACCGTTCCCGGCACCGCGATCTTCCTGACCAGCGTACCCGACCGCACGCCCGCCGTCCTGCTCCACAATCTCAAGCACAACCATGTGCTTCACGAACAGAACGTCATCCTGACCATCTGGACCCAGGACAAGCCCTATGTGCCGGATCAGGAACGGGTCGAGATGACGCGGCTTTCGAAACGGTTCATCCGCCTCGACATCACCTTCGGCTTCATGGACGATCCCAACGTGACGAAGGCTCTGACCGTCTGCAAGAAGAAGGGCTTCAAGTTCGAGATCATGCAGACGTCCTTCTATCTCGGACGCCGCAATCTGATCGCGACGCCCAATACCGGGCTGCCCCGCTGGCAGGAAGGCCTCTACATCACGCTCGCGGATTTCGGTATCGATCCTTCGGCCTATTTCAAGCTGCCGCCGAACCGCGTCGTCGAACTCGGGGAGCAGGTCGCGATCTGACCGCCTGATACGCCGATGACAGTCGTCGCCTCCTATGTCTACAATCACGGAAAGCGCGGAAAGTCGGTTTCCATCGACGATCCGCGCCCGGTGCTCAACGGCGGCGATTTCATCTGGATCGGCCTTCACGAGCCGGTGCCCGAGGAACTGGAAAAGCTCGCCAGGACCTACGGTCTGCACGAACTGGCGGTCGAAGACGCGCTGAACGCCCACCAGATCCCCAAGGTCGAGGCCTATGGCGACCAGCTGTTCGTCGTGGCCAAGACTGCCCATCTCGACGGCGACAAGATCAAATACGGCGAGACCGCCATCTTCGTCGGCCGCCAGCACATCATCACGGTCCGCCACGGTTCCATGCGCAGCCACAGCGAGGTGAGAGCACAGCTCGAAGCCTCGCCTCAGCTGCTGGCACAGGGCCCGGACTACGTCCTGCACGGGATCATCGACTTCATCGTCGACGGCTACCTGCCGACCGTCCAGACGATCGAGGACAGGGTCCTGGAGATGGAGCAGAAAATGCTCGGCTCCTTTCTCGAACGGGAGCAGATCCGCCGCCTGTTCCGGCTGCGCCGCCAGTTGATCCTGTTCGGGCGTATCCTCGGGCCGATGTCGGAGGTCACGGGCAAGCTCGTCAACCTCGACCTCCCCTGCCTCGACAAGCATGCCAAGCCCTTCTTCCGCGACGTCCTCGACCATATCAGGCGGGTCGAAAGCATGGTCGGCGGATTGAGGGAAGTCATCACCTCCGTCTTCGAGGCATCCAACCTTCTGGAACAGCAGAGACAGGGCGCCATCACCCGGCAACTCGCAGCCTGGGCGGCGATCCTCGCCGTACCGACCGCGATCGCCGGCATCTACGGCATGAACTTCGAGCATATGCCGGAACTGAAGTCCGAATACGGCTATTACGTCGTGCTCGGCGTCATCGCCCTGCTTTGCGGCCTGCTGTACTACCGCTTCAGGAAGACCGGCTGGCTCTGACGGACCGGTTCAGCCGGCCGTCAGCAGCACGTAGGCCTCTTCCGGCGTCCGTGCCGCGCGGGCGGCCTCGGCGACACTGTCATCCCGCAGCCGCCGGGCGATGCAGGCCAGGAGATTGAGGTTCTGCCGCTGGTCCGCCGGCGAGGACAGGAGCAGGACGACGAGATCGACCGGCACGTCGTCGACCGCCTCGAAGTCCATGGGCTTTGCCATCCGCACGAACATGCAGAGGCTTGCGGGCAAACCTTCGACGATCGCATGGGGAATGGCGATGCCCTGCCCGATCCCCGTCGATCCGAGATTTTCCCGACTGGTCAGCGCCGCGGAAATCACTGCGGCCTCGATACCGGTCTTCTTCGCCGCCAGATCCGAGAGCTTGACGATCAGCTCCCTTTTCGAACCTGCGGTGAGACCCAGCGCGATGTTTTCGGGCGACAGGTGATCGCTCAACTGCATGTTTTGCTCCATTGGTGCATGTAAGGTCAGACGCCTTCGGCGAGGCGATAACCGACGCCGGTCTCGGTGAGGATATATTGCGGCTGGTCGGGCGCCGTCTCGATCTTCTGCCGCAGCTGGCGAACATAGACGCGCAGATACTGGACGTCGGTCAGGCCGTCCCACACATGTTCCAGCAGGAAGCGATGGGTCAGCACCTTGCCGGCATGCTGGACGAGGATGCGCAGGATATCGTATTCCTTCGGCGACAGCTTCACCTCCCGCCCGCTCACCTTGACGATGCGCTTGACGAGATCGACCGTCAGCTCGCCGGTCTGGAACACCGGCTTTTCGCCCTGGGCCTGCAGCCTGTGGCGAAGGGCGACCCGGATGCGGGCAGCAAGCTCGTTCATCCCGAACGGCTTGGTCACATAGTCGTCGGCGCCGAGTTCCAGCGCCTTCACGATGCCGGCCTCGTCGGTGCGGCTCGACAGGATGACGATCGGCAGGGCCAGCCCCTCGCCCCGCCATTTCGCCAGCAGGTCGTGGCCCGACATGTCCGGCAGTCCGAGGTCGAGGACGATCAGATCCGGTTTCTCGCTCCGCACCATCTCGGCCGCAACCTTGGCATTCATCGCCTCGCTGACCGCGTAGTCCTGTGCAGACAGGCCGACGCGCAACAGCTTGCGGATCGGCGGCTCGTCATCGACGATCAGCACCCGTATGCCGGCATTCGTCATTCGGTTTCTCCCAATATGGGTGCGTCGGTCGCAAGCGGCATGCGGATGGTGAAGATCGCTCCGGATCGGCCGGTCCGGTTGTCGGCACGGATCGTCCCTCCCATGGCTTCGATGAAACCGCGGCAAATGGCAAGCCCCAGCCCTGTTCCGGCGCGAACATGATCGCCCTTGCGGACCCTGTAGAAGCTGTCGAAAATCCGCTCGAGATCCTGCGGTGGCAGGCCGGGTCCCTCGTCCGTCACCGACAGAAGGACGGAATGCCCGTCCCTTTGTCCGCGGATGTCGATCGTGCTTCCTTCCGGCGCATATTTTGCGGCGTTGTCGACGAGGTTGAACAGGACCTGTTCGAAGAGGACGGGATCGACCTTCAGCATCGGCAGATCGGCCGGGATGCCGACCGAAACCTCGTGGGCAGCGGTGATCTTCGCTGCACGGCTGAGCGCCGTGCCGACGATATCCCCGGCGAAATGAAAGGCGTAGTTCGGTTCCATCGCGCCGGAACCGATCCGCGTCATGTCGAGCAGGTTGGAAATGAAGCGGTTCAGCCGTTCGGATTCGTCGATGATCGTCCCGAGCAGGTCATCGCGGACCTCGTCGCCCAGTTGCGGCCCGAGTTCCCTCAAAGTGTCCGCCGATCCCATGATGGCCGCGAGCGGCGTCTTGAGGTCGTGGGATATGGAAGTCAGAAGGGCCGCCCGCAGCCGGTCCGTCTCCGCCGCAAGCCGCGCCCTGTCGACATCGGAAACCAGTTGCACCCGCTCGATGGCGAGTGCCGCCTGGTCGGCCAGCGCATCGAACAGGCGCTGCTGCTCTGGCGTAAGCAGCGGTCCCTGTCTGTCGTTGTCCAGACCGATGACACCCACGGCTTTCCGTCCCGTCCGCAATGGCAGATAGAGGCGCTGCGCGCCGGGCAGCGTATCGGCGGCGCGGCCGGCGGGGCGATTGTGTTCCCACGCCCATTTGGCAGCGGCGATATCGGCATCCACCAGCGTGTCGTCCGGCGGGTAACCTGCCTTGACGGCGATCGATCCGTCTTCGGGGAGCAGGATGACGACGCGCACCTTCAACATCGATGCGATCTGGAAGGCCGTCGCCCACAATACGTCGTCGAGCGTGCCCGTCCCGGCGAGCTTTTTGGAAAAGAGATAGAGATCCTCGGTCGTCCGCGCCCTTTGCCGGGCGGCGGCGGCCTGCCGCTGCACCGCCGCCGTCAGGTTGGAGGCGACGAAGGCCACGCCGAGATAGAAGAACAGCGCGATCACGCTTTCCGGATCGCGCACGACGAGATTGTAGCGCGGTTCGAGGAAGAAGAAATTGAATGACAGCGCTCCGAGCAGTGACGCGAAGAGGCCCGGCCCCAACCCGCCCCGCACTGCCGCGGCAAGAACCGCCATGAGGAAGACGAGCGCCAGATTGCGGACGTCGAGCGTCTGGTCGAGCGCAATCCCCGCGGCGATGGCAAGCAGGACGAAGGCGGTGCTCTGGAGGTAGTGCTTCGGCCGGAAGGGTCTCGGCGGCACTGCGCCCTTGACGCCGCGCGGCGGTTCACCCTCGGCGTTGTCCCCGGAAATGACGTGGACGCTGATATCGCCTGCATGGCGGATCAGATCATGGGTGACGGAACCCTGCCACATCTGGCGCCAGCGCGGCTTTCCCGGCCGGCCGACGACGACATGGGTGAAGTTGTTGGCATTGGCATAGGCGATGATCTCGCGCGATGGCGAAAGCGCCGGCAATATCACGGTCTCGGCGCCGAGCTGTTCGGCGAGCCGCATGTTGGCTGCAAGCCTGTCCTTGTCCTGATCCGGCAGGTTCGCCGCCTGCGGCGTTTCCAGATGCAGCACCGCCCAGGGCGCCCGCAGCCGGTCGGCCTGACGGCGGGCGTAGCGAACCAGGCTCGCGCCGTTGCGGCCGTGGTCGAGGCACACGAGAAGCCGCTCGCCTGCAGCCCACGGGCCGGAGATGGCGTGCATCTGCATGTGATGGAGCAACTGCTCGTCGACCCGCTGCGCCGTACGCCGCAGCGCGAGTTCGCGCAGCGCCGTCAGGTTGCCGGGCGAGAAATAGTTCTCGATCGCCCGGCGCGCGGTGGTCGGCACGTAGACCTTTCCCTCCTTCAGGCGCTTGATCAGATCGCCCGGCGTGATGTCGATAATCTCGACATCCTCGGCCCGGTCGATCACCGAATCCGGCACCGTCTCGCGCACCCGCACACGGGTGATCTGCGCCACAACGTCGTTCAGGCTTTCGACATGCTGGATATTGAGGGTGGAATAGACGTCGATGCCCTGGCCGAGTAGTTCCTGCACGTCCATGTAGCGTTTCGGATGCCGACTGCCGGCGGCATTGGTATGGGCAAGCTCGTCGACCAGAACGAGCGCCGGCCGCCGGGCGAGGATCGCGTCGAGATCCATCTCCTCGAGGCTCTGGCCCCGATAGGCGATCTGCTTGCGCGCAATGATCTCGAAACCGTCGACGAGGGCTTCGGTCTCCTTGCGGCCATGGGTCTCGACCACGCCGATCACCACGTCGATCCCGTCCGCCTTGCGGGCGCGGCCGGACATCAGCATTTCATAGGTCTTGCCGACCCCGGGGGCAGCTCCGAGAAAAATCTTGAGGCGCCCGCGCCCTTCCCGTTCGGCCTGCTGCAGCAGCGCGTCGGGCGATGGCCTGCTGCTCGTCTCACGGCCGGTCTCACGATTGGCGTCAGGCATGAAGATTGGTCTTTCCGTAACCGTCGGAGCCAGCCGCCCTCATCCGCCCCCGCTCCACCACCCGCTTCCCCGGCGAGGAGAAACATGGGCGTTGCGG
>JBQGDG010000073.1:0-2147 GCA_052038935.1 Neorhizobium sp.
CGATGTCGCGGAGACCGCGGCCTTGATGGCGCCGAAGGCTTCGCCCCAGCTCGCCGGCTGGAGACGACCGTCCCTGCGGACATAGGGGCGGTCGAGACGCTGGGTCTTCAGGCCGTCCCAGATGAAACGGGTCTTGTCGGAAATCCACTCCTCGTTCACCTGCTCGTTGACGCGCGGCATGATGCGCATGACTTCGCGACCACGGGTATCGACGCGGATCGCCGAACCGAGCGCGTCCATGACGTCGATCGATTCCGTCTTGCTCAGTTCCCACGGGCGGGCGGTGAAGGCAAAGGGGCGCGAGGTCAGCGCGCCGACCGGGCAGAGGTCGATGACGTTGCCCTGCAGCTCGGAGGTCATGGCCTGTTCGAGATAGGTGGTGATCTCGGCATCCTCGCCGCGGCCGATCAGGCCGAGCTCGGAAATACCCCCGACTTCCGTGGTGAAACGGACGCAGCGCGTGCAGTGGATGCAGCGGTTCATCACCGTCTTGACCAGCGGACCGATATACTTGTCCTCGACGGCGCGCTTGTTCTCGCCGTAACGGGAACTGTCGATGCCGAAGGCCATGGCCTGGTCCTGCAGGTCGCATTCGCCGCCCTGGTCGCAGATCGGGCAATCCAGCGGGTGGTTGATCAGCAGGAATTCCATCACGCCTTCGCGGGCCTTCTTGACCATCGGCGTATTGGTGAAGACTTCCGGCAGTTCGCCGTTCGGGCCGCCGCGGATATCGCGCACGCCCATGGCGCAGGATGCCGCCGGCTTCGGCGGGCCACCCTTCACCTCGACGAGGCACATGCGGCAGTTACCCGCCACGGACAGACGCTCGTGGAAACAAAAACGCGGAACCTCGGCACCAGCCTCCTCACACGCCTGGAGCAGCGTGAAATGGTCAGGGACCTCAATCTCCTTGCCGTCTACCTTCAGCTTCGTCATCGTATCACTTAAGTCCTGTGTTCAACCCGCCGCCGGGGCCGGGAAAAAGTCCATTTCAACAACCGAACAGCCTGCCCTGCGGGACCGCTTACTCGGCTGCCTCCATGACGGCGCCCTCAGACGTCGCGTTGTTGGTATACTGGTCGATGCGCGCTTCGATCTCCGAGCGGAAATTGCGGATCAGACCCTGGATCGGCCAGGCTGCAGCGTCGCCGAGCGCGCAGATCGTGTGGCCTTCGATCTGCTTCGACACCTGGAACAGCATGTCGATCTCACGCTTCTGGGCATTGCCGCGTACCATGCGCTCGAGCACCCTCATCATCCAGCCGGTGCCTTCGCGGCAGGGCGTGCACTGGCCGCAGCTCTCGTGCTTGAAGAAGGCCGCGATGCGCCAGATCGCCTTGATGACGTCCGTCGACTTGTCCATGACGATCATGCCGCCGGTGCCGAAGGACGACTTCACGTCGCGCATGCCGTCGAAATCCATGATCGCGTCGGCCATGTCCTCGCCGCGCACGATCGGGCAGGATGCGCCGCCGGGAATGACGCCGAGAAGGTTGTCCCATCCGCCGCGGATGCCACCGCAATGGCGCTCGATAATCTCGCGGAAGGTCAGGCCCATCGCCTCTTCGAAGGTGCAGGGCTTGGTGACGTGACCGGAGACCATGAACAGCTTGGTGCCGACATTGTTCGGGCGACCGATCGCGGAGAACCACGATGCGCCGCGACGCAGAATGGTCGGGGCGACGGCGATGGATTCGACGTTGTTGACGGTCGTCGGGCAGCCGTAGAGACCCATGTTCGCCGGGAACGGCGGCTTGAGGCGCGGCTGGCCCTTCTTGCCTTCGAGGCTTTCGAGAAGCGCCGTCTCTTCGCCGCAGATATAGGCACCTGCGCCATGATGGACGTAGATGTCGTAATCCCAGCCGTTCTTGTTGTTCTTGCCGAGAAGGCCGGCGGCATAACATTCGTCGATCGCCGCCTGCAGGGCTTCGCGCTCGCGCATGTATTCGCCGCGCACGTAGATATAGGCCGTATGGGCGCCCATGGCGAAACCGGCGATCACGCAACCTTCGATCAGCGTATGCGGATCGTTGCGCATGATCTCGCGGTCCTTGCAGGTACCGGGCTCGGATTCGTCGGCATTGACGACGAGGTAAGGCGGACGGCCGTCCGATTCCTTCGGCATGAAGGACCATTTGAGGCCGGTC
>JBQGDG010000074.1:0-6260 GCA_052038935.1 Neorhizobium sp.
GAGACGGCGGCGGCGACGGCCTTCCTGGCCGTCGACCGCAACGATCTCGTGCTCGGGGCGACGAGAGCGGCGCGGCTGGCGCTGAAACTCGACGACCGGCTGATCGGCGCCGGCATTCCGGCATGCGACGCGCTGCGGGAATGCCATGGCGAAGGCGGCGGGGAACTTCTCGACGGGGAACGCGCCGTGCTGCTGCGGGCGCTGTCGCGGGCCGGCGGCAACGTCTCCCAGGCGGCGACGGCGCTCGGCATGAGCCGCGCGACGCTCCACCGCAAGATCCGCAAGTTCGATCTGCAATAGGGACAGAAAGTGTCGCAGGCTTGCGACACTGTGCGCTGCGATATCGCCGGCGGCGTCTGTCGCCGCGACCGGAACGGCGCGAAATTCCTCCCAACCGCTCGCCGGCGAGCGCGTTCATCAAGGGAGGATGTCATGCTGCACCAGAAAATCGTCGAATCTCCGTTCAAGCTCAAATACGGCAACTATATCGGCGGCGAATGGCGCGAACCGATCGGCGGCCGGTATTTCGACAATCTCTCGCCGGTCACCGGCGGCAAGATCTGCGAAATCCCGCGTTCCGACGACAAGGATATCAATGCGGCGCTCGACGCCGCCCATGCGGCCAAGGACAAATGGGGCCGCACCGCCCCGGCCGAACGCGCCAACATCCTCCTGAAGATCGCCCAGCGCATGGAGGACAAGCTGGAAGTGCTGGCGCAGGCCGAGACCTGGGACAACGGCAAGCCGATCCGCGAGACGATGGCGGCCGACATCCCGCTGGCGATCGACCATTTCCGCTACTTCGCCTCCTGCATCCGCGCCCAGGAAGGCTCGATCGGCGAGATCGACAGCGATACCGTCGCCTATCATTTCCACGAGCCGCTCGGCGTCGTCGGCCAGATCATACCGTGGAACTTCCCGATCCTGATGGCGGCCTGGAAACTGGCGCCGGCGCTTGCGGCCGGCAATTGCGTCGTCATCAAGCCGGCCGAGCAGACACCCGCCTCGCTGCTGGTCTGGGCCGAGATCGTCGGCGACCTGCTGCCGGCCGGCGTGCTCAACGTCGTCAACGGTTTCGGGCTGGAGGCCGGCAAGCCGCTCGCCTCCTCCAACCGCATCGCCAAGATCGCCTTTACCGGCGAAACGACGACCGGGCGGCTGATCATGCAATATGCCAGCCAGAACCTCATTCCGGTGACGCTGGAACTCGGCGGCAAGTCGCCGAACATCTTCTTCGCCGACGTCATGGCGGAGGACGACGATTTCCTCGACAAGGCGCTCGAAGGCTTCGCCATGTTCGCGCTCAACCAGGGCGAGGTCTGCACCTGCCCGAGCCGGGCGCTCGTGCATGAATCCATCTATGACCGCTTCATCGAGAAGGCCGTCAAGCGGGTGGAGGCGATCAGACAGGGCAATCCGCTCGACAGTGCCACGATGATCGGCGCCCAGGCCTCCACGGAGCAGATGGAAAAGATTCTCTCCTATTTCGACATCGGCCGCCAGGAGGGCGCCGAAGTGCTGACCGGCGGAGCGCGCAACGACCTCGGCGGCGAGCTTGCGGACGGCTATTACATCAAGCCGACGATCTTCCGCGGCCACAACAAGATGCGCATCTTCCAGGAGGAGATCTTCGGACCGGTGGTTTCCGTGACGACCTTCAAGGACGAGGCGGAAGCACTCGAAATCGCCAACGACACGCTCTACGGCCTCGGCGCCGGCGTGTGGACGCGCGACGGCAGCCGCGCCTATCGCTTCGGCCGCGAGATCCAGGCCGGCCGCGTCTGGACCAATTGCTACCACGCCTATCCGGCCCATGCGGCCTTCGGCGGCTACAAACAGTCCGGCATCGGCCGCGAGACCCACAAGATGATGCTCGACCACTACCAGCAGACCAAGAACCTGCTGGTGAGCTACAGCCCCAAGGCTCTCGGCTTCTTCTGATCGCCTCCCAGGGCGACGCGCGGGCTCCCGGCTGCGGCCGGGGGCCTCTTTCACTCCAAGGGAGGCATTCATGGACGAGACGAATGGCGAGCCGAGGGTCGTGGCGACCGATGCGGCGCTCGATCTGATCAGGGAGATCCGGGCGGATCATCCGGACATCCTCTTCCACCAGTCCGGCGGCTGCTGCGACGGGTCCTCGCCGATGTGCTATCCGGCGGAGGAGTTCATGGTCGGCGATCACGACGTGAAGCTCGGCGAGATCGGCGGCGTGCCCGTCTATATCAGCGGCAGCCAGTTCTCGGCCTGGAAACATACCCAGCTCATCATCGACGTCGTGCCCGGCCGCGGCGGGATGTTCTCGCTCGACAACGGCCGCGAAAAACGGTTCCTGACGCGCTCGCGGCTTTTCGGCGGCGCAGAGGCCTGCGCCATCCCGGCCGTGCGCCAATAGGCCCGCCGCTCCGTCCGGCGCGGAATGTTTCGACCATCGTTTCCGGTCGGAGAAGCGGCCCGCCGACGGCGGCGTGGCCGCCGTCATGTTTCGCACGAATTGACGATCTATGATCGGCAGGACCAGCGCCCGATGTGCCGGCGGAAACCATCTCGCCGGTTTTGTGCGTTTGGCGGGAGAATATTCTCAAAGCGGACCGCTGGCGGAGCATGCACGAACTCCCATCCGGCGCGTTTTCGCGGTGTAATCAGCCATTCACTGGAGAGCCAAGATGAGCCTACGCATCAACGATACCGCCCCCGACTTCCAAGCCGATACGTCGCTCGGACCGATCTCCTTCCACGAATGGATCGGCGACAACTGGGCGGTGCTGTTTTCCCATCCCAAGAACTTCACTCCCGTCTGCACGACCGAGCTCGGCACCCTGGCCGGCCTGGAAGGCGAATTCCGCAAACGCGGGGTGAAGATCATCGGCATCTCCGTCGATCCGGTCGAAAGCCACGAGAAGTGGAAGAGCGATATCCGGACGGCGACCGGATTCGATGTCGAATATCCGCTGATCGGCGACAAGGATCTGAAGGTCGCAAAGCTCTATGACATGCTGCCGGCCGGGGCCGGCGAAAGTTCGGAAGGGCGCAGCCCGGCGGACAACGCCACCGTGCGCTCCGTCTTCGTCATCGGCCCGGACAAGAAGATCAAGCTGATCCTCACCTATCCGATGACGACCGGCCGGAATTTCGACGAGATCCTGCGCGCGATCGATTCCATCCAGCTGACGACGAAACATCAGGTGGCGACGCCGGCGAACTGGAAGCAGGGCGAGGACGTGATCATCACGGCCGCCGTGTCCAACGAGGATGCGATCCAGCGTTTCGGGTCGTTCGATACCGTGCTTCCCTACCTGCGCAAGACGAAACAGCCGGCGGCCTGACGCGACAGGCCGGTTTTCCGGGGGAGGGGAGCTTCGGCTCCCCTTTGCCGTTCATGAGGGACGCTGCGACGCGTTCCGGTACCAGGCGTCCCGGTAACTCGACAGGTCGTCGATCCGCGGCGGTGCGATGCGGGTGGCCGAACCGGGGCGGTGAGCGACGCCGGCCAGAAGGGCCGCGCCCTGGCTGGTGCCTGTGGAGCCCGGAACTGCAATCACCTCCCGCCCCGTCAGTGCCGCCACCAGCCCGAGATAGACCCGATTGGCCGCGAACGGTCCCTCGACGATCGTCGGTCCGCCGGCGCCGACGAGGTCGAGGCAGGTCTGCGTCATCAGGGCGAGATACAGGCAGGCCGCGGCCCAGCGCTCCGGCGATCCGGCGCCCCCATCGTCGAGCCAGCGGCTCTCCCTTCCGGGAAAGGGGCCGGACCCTACGGCAAGGTTCGGCAGGAGCATGAGCCGGCTTCCGATCACGGCGGGCAGGGCCGCGGCTGCCGCGTCCTGATCGAGCGGGCCCAACTGCGCCGTCAGCAGCTCGAATTCTCGGCCGCCCATGAAACGGGCCGAGGATACCGCCCGGCCATGGGCATCGACATTGGCGAGCGTGTCGCGGGCGGCGTCGAGATGGTCGAGATCGCCGCCGACGGCGAAGCCGATGACCCAGGTGCCCGTCGAGACGACCGCGAAGGGCGGATCGCGACCGACGAGATGCGGCAACAGCGAAGCGTTGGAATCGTGAATACCGCAGAAGACCGGCATGGAGGCGGGCACTCCCGCCGTTTCTGCGATATCGGGCAGGACCGGTCCGAGCCTGTCGAAAGCGCTGCGGACCGGGGCCATCCTGTCGCGGATGCCGAGCGTATCGACGAGCGAGGAAAAGCTGCCCTCCCGCGGCCGCCACAGATCGGTGTGGCAGCCCAGCGACGTGACCTCACTGGCAGCGACGCCGGCAAGACGGAAGGCCCAGTATTGCGGATAGGTCAGGATCGTCCGGGCGCGGGCGAATTCCGCAGGGAACGCCTCCTTCTGGTAGTGGAGCTGCGCACCGACGTTCAGCCCGCCGGAAAGCGGCGGGGAAAATGTCTCGGAGAATGGCGGGCGGATTTCGGCATAGGCCTGAACGATGTCCTGCGGGAAATGATGCTCGTAGTCGAGCATGGGCAGCGCAAGGTCACCGTTCCCGTCGAGCAGAACGGCCGAGGCGCCATGGGTGGTGATCGAGATCGCCTCGAAACCGGGCTCCCGGGCGAGGGCGGAGAGCGAGGCGAGGATAAAATCCCACAGGCCGCCGATATCGTAATGCGGATAGGGCGGGCCGGGGAGTACCCGGTTCGCCATGCGCCGCTCGGCGATCTCGGCGCCCGTGCCGCAGTCGAGAACGACGACCTTGGCATTGGTCTTGCCGATATCGAGAACGGCGATCCTGTCGAAACCGCTCATGGCAGGTGAAAGACCGTGACGAGTTCATGCTGAACGGGGGAGTGGTCGGGATTGGTTTCCATGATATCGGCCATGTGCGCCCACCAGCACTTCATGACGGGATGATCCGGCAGCGCCGCCATGCCGTGGTTCGCCGGTCGGGTCAGCACGCCGAAGAGGATGCCGGTCCCGCGGTCGAGATGGATCGAATAGTCGCTGACGCCTGCCTCGTGCAGCAGTTCGACGAGTTCCGGCCAGATCTCGTCGTGCCGTTTCCTGTATTCGGCCTCCATGCCCGGATCGAGTTTCATCCTGAAGGCATATTTCTCCGTCTGCATCAGCGCATCTCCCGGATGCGGCGAGCGATGATCGGCACGGCGATGGTGACGATCAGCAGAAGGCCGACGAAGATCGACATGACGATGCCGGGCACGTTCAGCAGGCCGAGGCCGAAAGTGACGAGGCCCATGACGAAGGCGGCGATGACGACGCCGGCGATCGTGCCGGCGCCGCCGAGGATCGAGACACCGCCGAGCACGACCATGGTGACCACTTCCAGCTCCCAGCCCTGGGCGATCGACGGGCGGGTGGAGCCGAGCCGCGAGGTGAGGCAGACGGCAGCCACGCCCGCCATTAGGCCGGTCAGGAGGAAGAGGATGAATTTCACCCGCTCGACGGGAATGCCGGAAAAGCGCGCGGCGAATTCGTTGTTGCCGATGACGTAGACCTGACGGCCGAAGTTCGTCGCGTGCAGCAGGACGGCGAAGGCGATGGCCAGCAGGACGAAAAGGACGAATTCGAAGGAGAACACCCAGACGACATAGCCCTGGCCGAAATAAGCGAAATCCGCCGGATATTTGCCATAGGCCTGATCGCCGAGGGTGATGTAGGAGATGCCGCGGAAAAGGCTCATCGTGCCGATCGTGACGACGATCGAAGGGAGTTTGAGGCCGGCGACGAGCAGGCCGTTGAAGGCGCCGCAGGCGAGCCCGACACCGATACCGATTGCCACCAGCCCCGGCGTGCCGATGCCGAGCTGCACGGCCGCTCCCATGGCGGTGGATGCGAGCGCGATGATGGCCGCGACCGACAGATCGATTTCGCCGGCGATGACGAGCATGGCCATGGCGAAGGCGATCATCGCCTTTTCGGTGAAGTTGAACGTGGCGTCCGAGAGGTTCCAGGCATTGAGGAAATAGGGCGAGGCGAGCGCGTTGAATACGAAGATCAGCACCGCCACACCCAATAGCAGCACCTCCCAGCTTGCCAGGATGCGCGAGGTTCTGGTGCCGAGGCGGTCGGGGATTTCGCGCCTCGAAGTCACGGTATCGCTCATGCGGAAGCTCCCTCGGTACGGCGGTCCTCAACCCTGTCTGCTGCTGCCCGATCCCGCAGGATGATGCGCCCCGCCTTCTTTTCGGCACGGGCGTTGAAGACGACCGCGAGCACGATGACGACGCCGGAGATCGCCATCTGGGCAAAGGGCGATATGCCGATGACCGGAAGCGCGTTCTTGATGAT
>JBQGDG010000075.1:0-15711 GCA_052038935.1 Neorhizobium sp.
CGCGCGATCCGGACCATCTCTTCCATCGTGTGGTCGGAGGAGCGGATGATGCCGGAAGATAGAAACAGGCCTTCGATATAGTTCCGGCGGTAGAATTCCAGCGTCAGCCAGATCACTTCCTCCGGAGTGAAGCGCGCCCGCTCGACATTGCTGGAGGAGCGGTTGATGCAATAGGCGCAATCGTAGATGCAGAAATTCGTGAGGAGGATCTTCAGGAGCGAGATGCAGCGACCATCTGGCGCATAGGCGTGGCAGATGCCGGATCCTTCCGTCGAGCCCAACCCGCCGCTTGCCGACGAATCCCGCTTGGTCGTCCCGCTCGAGGCGCAGGAAGCGTCATATTTTGCGGCATCCGAAAGGATCGCCAACCGTTCTTTCAGCGACTTCTTCATTATGTTTGTTCTATATATGTTCCGTTTTCAGCCGTCAAGAGATTGACAAATGGCGCCGGTTCGCATCTCATATGGAGGCGGGAAATTATGACAGGGTTTTGAAATGCCTCATCGTGGGCATCGTAATTCTGCTATACTGACCTATATTTTGTAGCTGCGATGGTTCCGAAGTTCACGCTCCGGAACCTGTTTCTTTTTGTGTTCGCGGCAACCGCGGGCACGCCCCTGAAGGACACGGAAATGGTTGAAAAGGTACCGATGACGCAGAACGGCTTTGCCCAGCTGCAGGAGGAACTGCGCTGGAGGCAGCAGGAAGAGCGTCCCCGTATCATCGAAGCGATTGCGGAAGCGCGCGCCCATGGCGACCTTTCGGAAAACGCCGAATATCATGCCGCCAAGGAGGCGCAGAGCCACAACGAGGGCCGCATCACCGAGCTCGAGGATTTCACCGCCCGTGCCGAGGTCATCGACCTCTCCAAGATGTCCGGCTCCAAGATCAAGTTCGGCGCCACCGTCAAGCTCGTCGATGAAGACACCGACGAGGAAAAGACCTACCAGATCGTCGGCGACCAGGAGGCCGACGTGAAGGCGGGCCGCATCTCGATCTCCTCCCCGATCGCCCGCGCGATGATCGGCAAGGAAAAGGGCGATTCGATCGAAGTCGTCGCCCCGGGCGGCTCCAAGGCCTACGAGATCCTCTCCGTTACCTGGGGCTGATCCTTCGTGGCCACCGGCCGGAACAACCGGCACCGGAACGGGTCCGTCGTCGATATCGGTGAAGTCGAAGTGATCGCACCGAATTTCAAGCGACGCCTGTCCGGTGTCACCAGCACGATCATCCAGCTCGTTCCGGTCCAGCGCGCTCTCGGTCACAAGGTGGCCGCGCTCGGACCGGGCCTGCCCGACGAAATCCCGCATATCCGCTTCCCCGACCTGCTGCGCTGCTGGTCCCCGCCACGCGGAAGACCGGTGCGCGTCTGGCATGCGCGCCGCAACATCGAGACGCTGGCGGCTCTCGTCCTGCGCGACCTGCTGCGCATGCCGTTGAAGATCCTCTTCACCTCCGCTTCGCAGCGCCGCCATACCGGCTGGACCAGATGGCTGATCTCGCGGGCCGACGGCGTGATCGCTACCAGCAGCAAGACGGCGGGCTATCTCACCGTCCCCAACACGGTCATCCTGCATGGCATCGACACCGGCCGTTTCAGCCCTCCGGCGAACCGCGAACAGGCCCGTCACGACCTCGGCCTCGCACCGGACCGGAAACTGCTCGGATGTTTCGGGCGTGTGCGCCATCAGAAGGGTACCGACCTCTTCGTCGATGCGATGATAGCCCTTCTGCCGGAAAGGCCGGGCTGGAACGCGATCGTCGCCGGTCGCGCCACGAGCGCCCATGCGGACTACGAGAAAGGCCTGATCGACAAGGTGGCGCGCGCCGGCCTCGCCGATCGCATCCTGTTCGTCGGCGAGCATACGAATATCAACGAATGGTACCGAGCGCTCGATCTCTTCGTCGCCCCCCAGCGCTGGGAAGGTTTCGGCCTGACGCCGCTCGAAGCCATGGCGACCGGCGTACCCGTCATCGCAACCGATGTAGGCGCCTTTTCCGAACTGGTCGTCACCGGGACGGATGAAACCGGCACGATCATCCCCGCCGACGATCTTGCGGCAATGGTAGCCGCGACCGCCGAATTCATCGACGACGACGGTCGGCGCGCGGCAGCGTCGGAGCGCGCAGTGAACCACGCGCGGACCGCTTTTTCGATCGCCAACGAGGTCGAGGCGCTCGGCCGCGTCTACGACGGCCTGCTTCGCACCCGCTGAAAGCCCGGGCAGTGCCAAACGGCCGGGCGTCAGCCCGTGCGGGATCCGATCAGATCGATATACGACCGCGCGATCGCTTCTTCGGAAAACTGCGCCATCAGCGTCCGGTATCCACCCTCGGCGAGCGAGCGG
The DNA here is from genome assembly GCA_052038935.1 of Neorhizobium sp. Taxonomy (GTDB): domain Bacteria; phylum Pseudomonadota; class Alphaproteobacteria; order Rhizobiales; family Rhizobiaceae; genus Neorhizobium. Next base: position 2,349 of record JBQGDG010000075.1, read on the forward strand.
GCCAGCCGCTCGTCTGCGAGGATCGCGGAGATGGCGGAGGCGAAGCCGGCGTGATCGTCGATATCGACGAGAAGCCCGTTCTCGCCGTCACGCATGAACCAGAGCGGGCCTTCCGAGCGGGAGGAGACGACGGGACGGCCCTGCGCCCAAGCCTCCAGGATCACGTTGCCGAGCGGTTCATGGTTCGACGGCATGACGAATATGTCCGCTGCCGCCACATGCGGGCGGGCATCCTGCTGCCAGCCGAGAAAACGGGTGCGGCCGGCAATGCCGCGCTCCTTCGCCTGCGCCGCGAGCGCCTCGCGCTCCTCTCCCTCGCCCGCCAGCCAGAGCCAGGTATCCGGAAGCATCGCCACCGCATCGATCAGGGTATGAAAACCCTTGCGCCGCACGAACCGGCCCATCGACATGACGAGCGGCACGCCTTCCGGCGTATCGAAGGCCGCGCGATCGACCGGCGCCACCCTCGACGTATCGGTGAAATTCGAGATGACCTCGACGCGCCGCTCCCATCCGAGCTTCCGGACCTGATCGGCAATGCCGGGCGTGTTGCAGACGATGACGTCGGTATTGCGGAAATAGGAGAGCCGCATCGGGTAGTCGCCGAGCCGCGAGATCCTGATACAGCCGTCATAGGCCGGCATCAGTTCGCTGGCGCGCGGCGCCCAGGCCATGATCGCATCGGGCCGTTCCGCCTTCGCCATCCGCATCACCCGTCTCGGCAGGAGCAGACGGTCGAGCGACAGGTTGCGGAAATGGCTCTCGATGATCCGCGTCGCGCCGGCAATATCCTTCTTCCAGGGACGATCCGGCCGGATCACGCTGATCTGCCCGATGCCGCGCCGGGAGAACGCATTGACGAGATGCGTGAAGAAGCGCTCCGCCCCGCCATCCTTGCCGAAATGAAAATGCATCACCTTCATGACGCACTCGAACCCGTGGCGAAAAGTTTCAGATATGATTGGGAAATCGCCTCCTCGGAGAAACGGTGTTCGAGCGTATGTCGGCCACCCTCGACGAGGCGCGCACGCAGGCCGGCATCGTCGCGCAGGCGTGCGAGCGCTACGGCCAGCTGGTCGGCGTCGCCGCAATCGACCATCAGCGCATCCTTCTCGTCGCTCATCACCCAGGACGGCCCTTCCGCCCGGCTCGACACGGTCGGCTTGCCCGCCCCCCAGCCTTCGAAGCAGACATTGCCGAGCGGCTCGTGCAGCGACGTGATGGCGAACGCGTCCGCCGCGGCGAGATAGGAATAGGCATCGGTCTGCCAGCCGGTGAAGCGGACACGATCGGCGATGCCGAGTTCCGCCACGAGCGCCTGCAGGCTTTCCTTTTCAGGCCCGTCGCCGAGCAGCCAGAGATAGGTGCCCTCGAGCTTCTTCACCGCCCGGATCAGCGTGTCGAAACCCTTGCGCCTGACGAAACGGCCCATGCCGACAACGACGAAGGCACCGGGCGGCGTGTCGAGCGACGCCCGTTCGACCGGAGGCGACGGCCTGGCGCGGGTGAAGTTCGGGATCACTTCGACATCCCTCTTCCAGCCCAGCGCCCTCACCTTTGCGGCGATATCGGGCGTGATGCAGACCAGCGTCTCGACATTCGTGTAATAGCCGAGATGTTCCGGGTAATCTCCGAGGCGGGAAATGCGCCGCGCTCCCGGATAGTCGGGCATGAAGCGGCTGGCCCTGAGCTGCCAGGCCATGATCACGTCCGGCTGAAAGTCCTTCAATATGCGTTTCAGGCGGAGGGACAGGATGAAACGCGACAGCGAGATGCGGCGGAAGACGCCTTCGTAGACGGGCCCGCAGGGCTCGATATCCTTCTTCCAGCTGCGGTCGGGACGGATCAGCATCCGCTGCTCGACACCGCGGTCATGCAGGGCGTTGACGAGATTGACGAAGAAGCGTTCCGCGCCGCCTTCCTTGCCGAAATGGATATGCATCACCTTCATGGCAGCCTCGGGTCAGTGCTTGGGGAGCGGCTTCGAGCCGGCGCCCGGATCAGTGTGTGTCGGCATCGTCCCGACTGGGCCGGTCTCTCAGGGCGGCCCACTGGAAAAGCTTCGCCTGCGTCAGGAAGGCATAGACCGCGCCGGTCATGGCCTCGATAAAGCCCGGCGCGCCGCATTTCCACAAGCCGTTCCTGAAATAGAGGCGGAGGAAATAGGTCCAGGGCGAAAAGGCGAGCTTGAGCACGCTCGGCCGCCTGCCCGCCGCGAACTGCTGGTCCGCCTTCAGGGTGGAATATTTGTTCTCCTTGAGGATCTGCTCGTCGATGACCAGCGGCCGGTAGTGCAGCAGCGAACCCTTCGAAGCGTTCCCGACGCGGCCGTCCGGCACGATCCCCTCGTGTACGGCCTGCGACAGATCGTAGCGTCCCATGCCGCGACGGATGAGACGGAGGTTTTTCCGCTCCTTCACATGGGCGGGCGTGTAACCGAAGCCGATCAGATAGGGACGCCGCGCCACACGCCAGCCGACCACCTCGCCGGAGGCCGCGATCAGTTCCGGCAACAGCGCCTTGAGGTCGCGATCCAGCCGCTCGTCGGAATCGATGTTCAGGCACCACGGCTGGCTGCATTGCTCCAGCGCGAACTGCTTCTGGCCGGCATAACCGCGCCACTTCTCGCTGATCAGCCGGATCGGCCAGCCCTTGTCGGCATAGGAACGGATCAGCGCGATAGTGCCGTCCGTCGAACCCGAATCGACGATCACGATCTCGGCGAAATCCGCCAGGCTCTCGATGCAGTTGCCGAGATAGGCCTCTTCGTTCTGGCAGATGATGAAGGCCGAGATCGCAAGCCTGGGCATCGCTTCGCCCTAGACTTCCACGAGGCCGAGCTGCTTCACCTGCCGGATCGTCAGCATGGTGCGCACCGTATCCACATGCTCGTCGGCGGTGAGCACCTCGATGACGAAGTCCTGGAACTGAGTGAGATTTTCTGCGGTGCAACGCAGGAGGAAATCGCTGTCGCCATTGACCATCCACGCCTCGCGCACCAGCGGCCACTGCTGAACCCTGGTGGCGAACCCCTTGAGATCGGCGTCCGACTGGCGCTTCAGGCCGACCATGCAGAAGGCCACGAGATCGAAGCCGAGTTTCGGCCCGTTGAGAAGAGCGTGATAGCCCTCGATGATGCCGGCTTCCTCGAGCTTGCGCACGCGCCTCAGGCACGGCGGCGCGGAAATCCCCACGCGCTCGGCCAGCTCGACGTTCGTGATCCGACCGTCCTGCTGGAGCTCTCTTAGAATCTTGATGTCGATGGAGTCGAGTTCGGCGCGGAGCACGGTATTCCCTCGGTGATTGCGATGGCTTTTAATCGAAACCGCATTTTTCGCAAGGCATAAGCGAAAACACGGCAGGCAGCGCCAACAGACCTGTTGTTAATGCAAAGCTGCCCTTGCACTAGCGCATGGATCGCCATTAGATGACAGGCAAAAAGCGGCAGAGCGAAAACGGCCTTCCTATATGGGGGTGCAAACGTTCTGACCCGTTCTCGAAAGGAAGTCCTATGTCCGCCCGTCACACGGAAGTGTTGATCATCGGTTCAGGTCCCGCCGGTTACACGGCGGCGATCTATGCAGCCCGCGCCATGCTGAAGCCGGTCCTCATCGCCGGCATGGAACAGGGCGGCCAGCTGATGATCACCACCGATGTGGAGAACTATCCCGGCTTCGGCGACCCGATCCAGGGCCCCTGGCTGATGGAACAGATGCTGAAGCAGGCGACGCATGTCGGCGCCGAGATCGTCAACGACCTCGTCACCGAAGTCGAACTCGCCAGCCGCCCCTTCACGGTGCGCACCGATTCCGGCGCGGTCTGGACCGCCGACACGCTGATCATCTCGACCGGCGCCAAGGCGAAATGGCTGGGCATCGAGAGCGAGCAGCATTTCCAGGGCTTCGGCGTCTCCGCCTGCGCAACCTGCGACGGCTTCTTCTATCGCAACCGGGACGTCATCGTCGTCGGTGGCGGAAACTCCGCCGTCGAGGAAGCGCTCTATCTGTCGAACATCGCCAAGTCGGTCACCGTCGTGCATCGGCGGGAAGGCTTCCGTTCCGAGAAGATCCTCTCCGAACGGCTCTTCCAGCGGCCGAACGTCAAGGTTCTCTGGAACACCGAGATCCACGAAATCACCGGCAAGCCGGCCAAGCCGCCGTTGCCGCCCTCCGTCGAAGGCGTCCGGCTGCGCAATACCGTCACCGGCGCGATCAGCGAACAGCCGATCGACGGCGTTTTCGTCGCCATCGGCCATGCGCCGGCGACGGAACTTTTCGCAGGCAAGCTGAAGATGAAGCCGAACGGCTATCTTTGGACCGCGCCCGACTCGACGGCGACCGACGTACCGGGCGTATTCGCCGCGGGTGACGTGACCGACGACACGTTCAGGCAGGCGATCACCGCGGCCGGGATGGGCTGCATGGCAGCTCTCGAAGCCGAACGTTACCTGGCCGGCATCCAGCCGGTCGCCATAGCTGCGGAGTAAGCATGGGCGTTCCTCTCGACTGGGATAAACTGCGCATTTTTCACGCGGCGGCGGAAGCTGGATCTTTCACCCATGCCGCTGACAAGCTGCACCTTTCCCAGTCGGCGATCAGCCGCCAGGTGAGCGCGCTGGAACAGGACGTGGGGGTGAAGCTGTTTCACCGCCATGCCCGCGGCCTCATCCTGACCGAACAGGGCGAACTCCTCTACCGGACGGCCCACGACGTCCTGCTGAAGCTCGAAACCGTCAAGGTTCAGCTGACGGAGACGACCGACAAGCCGTCCGGCAAGCTGCGCGTCACGACGACGGTCGGTCTCGGCCAGGGCTGGCTGACGGACAAGGTGCAGGAATTCCTGCAGCTCTATCCGGAAATGTCGATCCAGCTCATCCTCGACAACGAGGAGGTCGACGTCAACATGCGCCATGCCGACTGCGCCATCCGGCTGCGTCAGCCGCAGCAGTCCGACCTGATCCAGCGCAAGCTCTTCACCGTCCACATGCATGTCTATGCCGCCCCGTCCTATATCAACCGGTTCGGCGAACCGCAGACGGTCGAAGACCTCGACAGCCACCGCATCATCACCTTCGGCGAACCGGCCCCGAACTATCTCCTGGACGTCAACTGGCTGGAAAATGCCGGCCGGTCTTCCGACAACACGCGTGTCCCGCATCTGCAGATCAACAGCCAGACCTCGATCAAGCGCGCCTGCCTGCTCGGCATCGGCATCGCCGTCCTGCCGGACTACATCGTCGGACGGGACCCCGGCCTGATCCAGCTGGCCATCAATGCCGACATCCCGTCCTTCGATACGTATTTCTGCTATCCGGACGAAATGAAGAACGCCGCGAAGCTGAAAGTCTTCCGCGACTTCATCGTCGCCAAGGCGCGGAACTGGAATTTCTAGGCCCGATCGACCGCATTTTCGACCCTCCGGAATCGGCGGTATCGCAAATATGCAGGTTTTGCGACATAAGCCCTGCGGCGCTTGCATGGCTGTTCTGCACAAAAGACGATTGCACCCTGCCCAAAAAACCACCATATCGCACTCAGCTGATGCACACGGTGGCTTTCCTCCCAGTTCCACCGCACCAGCTGTTCCCCTCTGGAGGTTATTTTAACCTTCACACTTCAAAGGGCCCTGGAGCGATCCGGTGGCCCTCTTTTTTTTGCCTGCGCTTCCGGCTGCGCGTCATGGCGCGTGTTTCGTACAAAAGTGCCGTTCAATATCTTAACCAGCCTCTTGTCGTCAGGATATCTGCAACCCATATACGGTTCAGCTGGCGCCCTTCATGGCTTTCCCCGCCATTGCGCCGGCTGTTCCCCTCTGGAGGTTATTGACCTTCACACCTGACGGGCCGCGGAGAAATCCGTCGGCCCGATTTTTTTGGCCTCTTTAAATCGTAGTTTGACGATCTACATATCGGGTGGAGGCGATATACGACGATGACCGACAAAGCAGAAATCCTGAAGGCGCTTGCCCACCCCGTGCGAATTTCCTTCCTCGAATGGATGCGTGAACCCGAACGCCATTTCAGCGATCAGGCGCATCCGCTGGAGATGGGTATCTGCGCCAACCAGTTCGGCAAGAGGTGCGGCCTTTCCCAGTCCACCGTCTCTGCCCATCTGGCCGTGCTCGAAAAGGCCGGACTGCTGAAAATCGATCGCGTCGGCCAATGGGCGTTCTATCAACGCGACGAAGAAGCCATCGACTCCTTCCTGAACGAGCTGAGATCCTCCCTCTGATCCGGCTTACCCCCATGCCGAAGGCAAAAGGACCGTGCAAATGACTACTCTCTTCGACCCAGTGAAGTTCGGTGACATCCAGTTGACGAACAGGATCGTCATGGCGCCGCTGACCCGCAACCGCTCTCCCAAGGCGGTCCCGAACGACCTCAACGCCACCTATTACGAGCAACGCGCATCCGCCGGTCTGCTGATCACCGAAGGCACGCCCGTGACCCAGCAGGGCCAGGGTTATGCCGACGTGCCGGGGCTCTACCTTCCGGAGGCAATCGAAGGCTGGAAGAGAGTGACCGACGCCGTGCACAAGAAGGGCGGCAAGATCGTCACCCAGATCTGGCATGTCGGCCGCGTCTCGCACGTCTCTCTCCAGCCGAACGGGGCTGCACCGGTCGCTCCCTCGGCCATTTCGGCAGGCAGCAAGACCTACATCATCGACGAGAACGGCAATGGTGCCTTTGCCGACACGTCCGACCCGCGAGCGCTGGAGGCAAGCGAAATCGCCGGTGTCGTGGACGACTACCGCAAGGGCGCCCGGGCGGCTATCGAGGCCGGTTTCGACGGCGTCGAGATCCATGGCGCCAACGGCTACCTCATCGACCAGTTTCTCAAGGATGGTTCCAACCAGCGAACCGACCAGTATGGCGGCTCGATCGAAAACCGTATCCGCTTCGCCCTCGAAGTCGTCGATGCGGTCGCCGGTGAAATCGGCGCCGGTCGTGTCGGCATCCGCCTCTCCCCGGTAACGCCTGCAAACGGCATCACCGAAAGCGATCCCCAGGCCGTGTTCAACCGCCTCGTAGGCGAACTCGGCACACGCGGACTTTCCTTCATCCACGTCATCGAAGGCGCGACCGGCGGCGACCGCAATTTCAGCCAGGGCGACAAGCCCTTCGACTACCATGAACTGAAGGACGCCTACCGCAAGGCGGGCGGCACCGGTGCCTGGCTGGTCAACAACGGTTACGACAAGGAAAGCGCCGGACAGGCGGTGGGCAACGGTTACGCGGACGCGGTTGCCTTCGGCAAGCTGTTCATCTCCAACCCGGACCTGGTCGAACGCTTCAGGGACGGAGCGCCTCTGAACGAAGCCGACAAGGCCACCTTCTACGGCGGCGGAGCCAAGGGCTATACCGACTACCCGGCGCTCGAGGCTGTTGCCTGACATGCCGGAAGGGCCGCCCCGGGCGGCCCTTTATCTTTCAGGCAAGGAGCCTTGCCGAGACGCCCGGAAGCGGAGGGCGGACCGGCAGGCATCCAAGATCGGCAAGCGTCGCCCTCACCGCCTCGTCGATCGGGGTCGAAGGCTCCTCGCCGAGGAAAGCGAGAAGGCGGTCATTGCGCAGGGTGACGGCCTGCGTCCAGAGGTAACGCATCTCAGCCAGTTCGCGGAACAGCGGCACGAAAGGCGAGGCCAGCCGCATCATCCACCACGGGAAGGCCTTTTCCTTCGGCACGGCGCCGGCGGCCCGGCCGATGGCGGCGATCATCTCCTCTCCGTCGTCGTCGACGAAGCCTCTCATGTGGAAGAGCGCGAACATCGGCAAATCCCTTTCCCGGTCGAGCAGGCGCAGCATGGTTTCGGCGACGTCCGGCAGATAGGCCCATTGATGGCCGATGCCTTCGGCGTTGGGCCGCGACACCGATGTCACCGGCTTTCCGGCCGTGACGAGCCCCTGGCTGAACCAGCTGTTTGCCGCGCCCGGTCCGAAATAGTCCCCGGCGCGAACGATGAGGACGGGAACCCCCTCTTCGGAGGCGTCCCTCAGGCGCCTTTCCATCTCCACCCTGATCCTGCCCTTGCGGGTCCGCGGATTTTGCGGGCTGTCTTCCGACAGGACCGGAAACGCATCCGGTCCGTAATTGTAGACGGTTCCCGGCAGCAGGATGCGGGCACCAGCCGCCCGTGCAGCCGCGACCGTGTTGTCCAGCATCGGCAGAACCAGTGTCCTCCAGTTCCGGTAGCCCGGCGGATTGACCGCATGGACGATCAGCTCGGCACCCTCGGCTGCAGCCGTCACATCTTCGCGGTTCATCGCATCGCCGGCCACCCACCCAAAACGGGGTTCGCCGGATCGCGCTCTCTCCAGGGTTCGGCTGAGGGCCCGCACATGCCATCCGCGCGCAACGAGACCGCGGGCGACATGCCCGCCGATGCCGCCGGTCGCCCCGAGGACGAGCGCGGTGCGGCGATAATTGTCCAGGTTCGTCATGACATTTCTCCAGTGGTTCATCTGACGGCTGGAGTCTGGCACGCGATCGGCGTATTCAAAATCGGCGAGAAGCCAATAGCGGGTATACAGAAATGAATGGCACTAGCTGGGATCTCTACCGTTCTTTCCTCGCCGTTTTTCGTGCGGGATCCCTGTCGGCGGCGGCGCGGGAACTGGGGCTCACCCAGCCTACCGTCGGCCGCCATGTGGAAGCGTTCGAAGCGTCGCTCGGTTATCCGCTGTTCACCCGAAACCAGCAGGGCCTGAGCCCGAACGAGGCCGCACATGCGCTTGCGCCCTATGCCGAAACCGTAGCGGCGACGATCGCTGCCATGGAACGGCATGCGGCGAGCGAATTCGGCTCGGTTCGCGGCACTGTGCGGGTAACCGCCAGCGACGTCATCGGCATCGAGATCCTGCCGCCGATCATGGCACGCCTGCAGGAACGGTATCCCGGCCTCATACTGGAAATGTCGCTGTCGGATGCGCTGGAGGATGTGCTGCGTCGCGAGGCGGATATCGCCGTGAGGATGACGAAGCCGAAACAGGGCGCGCTGCTTGCCCGCCATGTCGGCGAGATTCCGCTCGGGCTTTTTGCCCATCGCAGCTATCTCGACCGGTGGGGCATGCCGCGGCGACTTCCCGACATCGTCCATCACAGGATCATCGGCTTCGACCGGAAGACCGCCTTCGTCCGCGCCGCTGCCGAAACCATCCGCCTCCGGTCGCCGGATTTTCCCGAATTCGACGAGATCAGCTGGACGTACCGCACGGACAGCAATGTCGGTCAACTCGCCGCGATCCGGGCGGGAGCCGGCATCGGTTTCTGCCAGATAGGGATTGGACGGCGGGACCCGGATCTCGTGCCGGTACTGCCGGACCAGTTCCGGCTGCCGCTCGACACATGGGTCGTCATGCACGAGGAACTGCGGCACCTGCCCCACCAGAAGGCCACCTTCGACGCGCTCGTCGAAGGCCTTCTCGACTATGTACGAAGCGTCTAGCGCAAGCCGGGCGGCGGGCGTCTAGCGTGCCTGGGCCCTTCCCTCGTCCCCATCCTGCACCTCTGCTTCCGGCCGATCGCCGCCGTCGCTATGTTCGGTGTGCCAGACGCCCTTGTCGTCCTGCCAGCTGATCTCTTCCGGCTCTCCCCCCACCTGCTGCTCGGCGGCAACGATACGTGCCGCCTGAAGCGCGTCCGAATGGGTCGGGAAGGTTTCCGAAAACACGTCGCCGAGCCGATAGGCCCATCCACCGTCATGCTGCACGATCTTGTAAACGACCTTGGTCATGGTTCCTCCTTACGTGTGACCGGATCAATTCCTTCGTCACGGCACCGCAATGGAGATGCGGAGTACCGCAGTCGGGTTCCAGCCCTTGGGAAATAATGTCATTTTCGACAGGATAGCGCAAATTGCCGGACCAGGGCCAAACGCCGCTTGATGCCGGCGACCGGCGCGTTAAATCCCGGGGGCGGACAGGAGAACGCCCTTGAGATTGATGTATCTGATCAGGCAGGAGGCATTCCTCCTTATCGCACTCGCCTTCATCGTCCTGTCCTACGCCTTCGAGCATGTTCTGCTGGAACAGGGGCAGACCGTCTCCCTCATTGCGGCTGCGATCCTCGTTTTCGTCATCGTTCTCGCATCGACCCGCGTCGCCCATCACGCCGAGATCCTGGCGCACAAGGTCGGCGATCCCTACGGCACGATGATCCTCACCCTGTCCGCGGTCGCGGTCGAGGTCCTGATCCTGGCGATCATGATGGGCAACAGCAATTCGCCGACCCTCGTGCGCGACACGATCTACTCGGCGGTAATGCTGGACATAAACGGCATTCTCGGTCTTGCCGCCCTCCTCGGAGGGCTGCGCCACGGCGAACAGCCCTATAACGACGATTCGAGCCGCACCTACAGCGTCATGATCCTCACCGCGATGGGCATATCGATGATCGTGCCGGAATTCATACCGGAGGCGAAATGGCACTATTATTCGGCCTTCACCATCTTCGCGATGATCGCGCTATACGCGCTCTTCCTGCGCATGCAGGTGGGCACCCACAGCTATTTCTTCAGCTACAGCTACAACAGGACCGCGACGGTCGCGACACCCGCCCGCGGGCATGCGTCCGCCGACGCCGCGCCCCGACCGGAGGCGACGGCCCCCGCACCGCCCGCGCCGGCGCATGAGGAAGCCGAGCGGGAGCCGGCCGGCCTGTCGATCGCCATCATCCTCGTCGGCGTGCTGATCATCGGTTTCCTCGCCGAATTCATGTCGGCCTTCCTCAATACCGGGCTGGAAGGGACCGGCGCGCCGCCTGCGCTGATGGCCGTCGTGGTGGCCGCGATCTCGGCCGCCCCCGAGATCCTGACTGCCTTGCGGGCGGCCTTGCGCAACCGCATGCAGTCCGTCGTCAATATCGCCATGGGTGCCTCCCTCTCGACCGTGATCCTGACGGTGCCCGTCATGGAGGCGATCGCACTCTATACAGGGCAGCCCTTCATCATGGCGATGACGCCGGTGCAGACCGTCATGGTCGGCATCACCCTCGTCGTGGCGGCGATCAATCTCAACGACGGACAGACGAATGCAATCGAGGGGATGACTCATTTCGTGCTGTTCGCCACCTTCGTGATGCTGACCGTCATCGGCCTCTGAGGGTGCCAAATCGGGCGCGGCACGAACCTTGAAATGCGGTTTGGTCGCGGTATCTCCGATTGAGATGATCGTCAGCGAATGGAGAGGGCCATGGGCATTTTCGACAAGATCAAGAACGCGATTTTCGGGCACGCGCAGGCCGCCGAGGGACAGGCTGCGGCAACCGGGACGACGACAGCCCCCGCACAAGCGACACCGGCGGCTCCGGCCCCGGCCGCAGCCTCGGCGACCACGCCGTCCGTGACACCGTCGGCCACCCCCGCGCCCGCGCCTTCGCCCGCATCGCCGGTGGACGTCACCCCGGTTCTCGACGCCGCCGTCGCAAGGAGCGGCCAGAAGCTCGACTGGCGCAAGTCGATCGTCGACCTGATGAAGGCGCTCGATCTCGATTCGAGCCTCGCCGCCCGCAAGGAACTGGCGGAGGAACTGGGCTATACCGGCGCCCGGGACGGTTCGGCGGAAATGAACACGTGGCTGCACAAGGCGCTGATGAAGAAGCTGTCGGAAAATGGCGGCAAGGTGCCCGCCGATCTTCTCGACTGAACGGACAACTTTCCGCCATCCGCAGGGCCCGCCGACGGCGGGCCTTTGCTTATCCGCCGGAGCGGGAAATCTCGGCCTTCGCCATAAATAATTGTTGATCGCGGCGTGTTCGTCTATTTGCCCGAACTGCCCTAGATGGATCGCACATGCCGGCCTCCGGCTGCTGTGCGGCAAGCGGTTTGCCGCCGAGATCGAAGGGAGTTCCCGATGAAGCGCTTCACTCTCCTATTGGCAGGATCGGTTCTTTCCGCAGCGTTGATCGCCGGCCCCGTATTCGCCCAGGAAGGCCGGCCGCCCGTGGAAACGAAGCGCGCCAACGCACCCGATCAGAAGCCCGCCTTCGCCGGACAGACCCGCGCACCGCAACCGGCGCAGCTGATCCGCACCAAGCGCGAGACGGTCGCGGAAGGCCTGCCGCAGCTCTGGGCGATGGAATTCCTGCCCGACGGGCGCATGCTGGTGACGGCCAAGGAAGGCGCGATGCATGTCGTTTCCACCGAGGGCAAGGCCGGAGCCGAGATCGAGGGCGTTCCCGACGTCGCCTCCGGCGGTCAGGGTGGACTGCTCGACGTGGCCCTCGCCCCGGATTTCGCGACCTCGGGCATGATCTTCTTCTCGTTTTCGGAGGAGCGGGAGGACGGTAACGGCACGTCCGTCGCCTCGGCCAAGCTCGTTCTCGACGACCAGGGTGGCGGCAAGCTCGAGAACATGAACGTCGTCTTCCGCCAGACGCCGAGTTATGACGGCCAGTCGCATTTCGGTTCGCGCCTCGTGTTCGGCCCCGCCAACGAACTCTACGTGACGGTCGGCGAGCGTTCCGATCCGCAACCGCGCGTCCAGGCGCAGGACCTCGGCAGCGGTCTAGGCAAGGTCTTCCGCATCGACATGCAGGGCAAGGCGCTGCCGGACAATCCCTTCGTCAACCAGGCGGGCGCATTGCCGGAAATCTGGAGCCTCGGCCACCGCAACATGCAATCCGCCGCACTCGACGGCCAGGGGCGTCTCTGGACGGTCGAGCACGGACCGCGCGGCGGCGACGAACTCAACCGTCCCGAACCCGGCAAGAATTACGGCTGGCCGGAAGTCAGCTACGGCGTGGAATACAGCGGCCAGCCGATCGGCGATGGCGTGACGCAGAAGGCCGAGACGGAGCAACCCGTGTATTACTGGGATCCGGTCATCGCTCCCTCGGGAATGGCATTCTACGATGCAGATGCGATCCCCGAATGGAAGGGAGCCTTCATCGTCGGCGGACTTGGCAGCCGCGGCGTCGTCGTCATTCACATGGATGGAGACAAGGTCGCCTACGAGGAGCGCGTACCGCTGAGCGCCCGCGTCCGCGACGTCAAGGTCGGCCCCGACGGCGCGGTCTACGCCGTCACAGAGGAACGCGGCGGCAGTTCGACCGTGATCAGGCTGACCAAGGCCTGACGACGGTCGCGGTCCGGCGTCCGCGCCGGCATCGCCCATGAAAAAGCCCGCCGTCGCCGGCGGGCTCTCGCGTTCGGCTCGACGAGCCTATTTGCACGAAGCGCAGAAACGCTGGATGCGCTTGCAGGCTTCCTCGAGGATTTCCTCGGACGTCGCATAGGAGATACGGAAGTTCGGACCGAGGCCGAAGGCCGATCCGTGGACCACGGCGACGCCTTCCGCTTCGAGAAGCTCGGATACGAAATCCTCGTCGGTCTCGATGACCTTGCCCGACGGAGCCGTCTTGCCGAT
>JBQGDG010000076.1:0-8785 GCA_052038935.1 Neorhizobium sp.
ATCTCGGCGCGCTGCCAGGGATCTTCCGCCAGAAGCCGCCGGTCACGCTTCAATACGCCATGGGTCTCGTCGAGAAACTCCGCCAGGATATACGGTCCGCACAGGACGCGCATGTTGTCGTCGACATAGACGGGCAGGGTCGCCGCCGGATTGAGGTTGAGGAATTCGCGACGCTTCTCCCAGGGCTGTTCCTCGACCAGATCGGCCTGAAATCCATATTCCGCCAAAATCAGGCGTACAAATCGCGAGGCGGACGACATGGGGTGATGGTAAAGGGTGGGCATCGGGGCTTAGGCTTCGATCGAATATGAGGGAGAGACATGGCTGCTTCTTGCGCCCGCCTGACATAAGTCAGCTATATGGATTTGGTAGGGCCAACACAAGCAAGGCGCCATAATCTCCGGAAACTGCTGCAAACTGCCTGTATTTTCTCAGCAAAGGATTAAGAAGAGTGGATCAACCGATCATCAGCGCCCTCGTGCTCGGCATCATCGAGGGGCTCACGGAATTCTTGCCCGTCTCCTCGACCGCGCATGTTCTGCTTGCCGGTCACTTTCTCGGTTTCCAATCTCCGGGCAACACTTTCGCCGTGCTGATCCAGCTCGGGGCCATCCTCGCGATCCTTCTGGTCTATGCGCAGAAGCTTATCTCGATCGCCTTGTCGCTTCCGACCAGCGTCCAGTCACGCCGTTTCGTGCTGACCATTCTCGCCGGCTTTCTGCCTGCCGCCGTCATTGGTGCGTTGGCCCATGATTTCATCAAGACGGTTCTGTTCGAAACGCCGATGCTGATCTGCGTCATGCTGATCGTCGGCGGAATCATCCTGCTTGCCGTCGATCGCATGAAGCTGCAGCCCAAATATCACGACGTGATGGATTATCCGCTGTCGCTCGCGATCAAGATCGGCTTCTGCCAGTGTGTCGCCATGATCCCCGGAACCTCGCGTTCGGGCGCGACGATTGTCGGCGCGCTGTTGCTCGGCGCCGACAAGCGCTCCGCCGCCGAGTTCTCGTTCTTCCTGGCAATGCCGACAATGGTCGGCGCATTCACTCTCGACCTGGTCAAGAACCGGGATCTGCTGACCTTCGACGACGGCGCCCTGATCGCCATCGGCTTCGTCGCGTCCTTCGTCACGGCGATCTTCGTCGTGCGCTCGCTGCTCAACTTTGTCTCGAGCCGCGGTTACGCGCCTTTCGCCTACTGGCGGATCGTCGTGGGGATCATCGGCCTGATCGCGCTTCTCGCGACGGCATGAAAAAGGCGGCTGAAAAGCCGCCCGTCTCTTTTGTCAGTGCTGCACGGACGCCGTGCTGCAGGGATCGACGCCATAGGCAGGCGCGCAGCCCGCCTTTCCGCTTGCCGCCGTCTGCGGAGCCATGAAGGAGCCTGCAAGAATCACCAATGCCGCGCACGCAAAGAAAAGGGCGATAGGCTTGCCCATGAAGACGCCTTTCAAAAGAGATGGAGTGTTCCAGCGAACAACTGTCGGGATCGATTTATTGGCCGCTTCGAACGAATTCAATATCGGTTTTTGCTAAACCTGCGGTTAACGCGCGGACTTTCACAGGTGAGGCGATTGTGCCACATCTGCAGGCCTCACCTGCACAAATGCCGTGCTCATCCGGCCTTCTGCCCTTCTGATGGGCAGAGGCGTCGAACGCGGATTTTTGCGGATCAGGCGGCCTTGCCGCTGCCGGTGAATTGGCCCTGCGGGCGGAAGCGAACGAGATAGGATGCGAGGATCGACGCCGCGCTGACCGGGCGGATGCCGAGCCCCGCAAGCGTGCGGCCTTCCTTGGCGGCACTTTCCGACACGACATTGTCGGTCTTGAGAAGTTCCACCTGGTCGGCCGTGATCGGCGGCTGTACCAGCGGCACCAGCGACGCGATGCTGCCGATCATCGAGGCGATGCCGAAAGGCAGCGACACGAGCGACCGGTCGCGGTTCGTCACGCGCATGACGGTCTGCAGACAGTCCTTGAACGTCATGACTTCGGCGCCGCCGAGTTCATAGATCGTGCCGCGGTTCAGTGTGCCGTCCACCGAGCGTCCGACGACTTCCGCCACGTCCTCGACATAGACGGGCTGAAGCTTCGTCTTGCCGCCGCCGATCAGAGGCAGTACCGGGAACTGGCGCGCCATGCCGGCGAACTTGTTGAAGAAACTGTCCTCCGGCCCGAAGATGATCGAGGGGCGCAGGATGACCGCATCGGGGATCAGCGACAGGATCGTCTCCTCCGCCCGGCCCTTGCTGCGGGCATAGGAGGAGCCGGAGCTGACATTGGCGCCGATGGCCGAAACATGGGTGACTTTCGCGCCGGCATTGCGTGCCGCTTCCGCGACGGCCCGGGCGCCGAAATCCTGGACGGCATCGAAGGTGTTGCGGCCGCTTTCGAAGAGGATGCCGACGCAGTTGATCACGTGCGAAGCACCCTCGACCGCGCGATCGACGGACTTGCGATAACGCAGGTTCGCCTGGACGAGCGAGATCTGACCGACGTAACCGGCCGGAAGAAGGAAGCCTGCCAGATCGGGACGCCGCACCGCGACGCGCACGCGATAGCCGCGCTTGGCCAGGGTTCTGACCACATGGCGGCCCACGAAACCTGATCCTCCGAATACGGTGACGAGCGGCGGAAGATTGTTCACGGTCATGGTCTGCCCCGAAAGCTTATGGAATGTCGATTGGTCTTTAACCGAATCCCGGGCGTGGTGGAAGGGCTTTGCTGCGGTCAAATGGCAGCATGGCCGCGGGCTCAGATCCCTTCGACCACCACCATTTCCGCGTCGGCGACCTCCTGGCGGATCTTTGCGGCGATCTGGTATTCCGGCGAATTGTAGCAATCGACCGCCGCCTGCATCGAGGGGAACTCGATCACCACATTACGCATGCGTGCCGTCCCCTCGAGCTCGGTCAAGGCGCCGCCCCGTGCCAGGAAGTTGGCGCCGTATCTATCGAACGCCACCTTCGCCGCCGCGACATAGTCCTTGTAACGCTCCGGATCGCGGACATCGACCCGCGCAATCCAATATCCCTTCGGCATCGAACTTCCTCCCTGGGTCATGGCGTCCCGTCCATGCGGACGGGACGTGTTCTCTCAAAGCGCCGCCGCCATCTCGGCGAGGATCGCTTCCGCGGCGCCCTTCGGGTCCGCTGCCTTGACGATCGGTCGCGCGACGACGAGATGGCTGGAGCCGTTCCGTAGCGCTTCGCCCGGTGTGACCACGCGCTTCTGGTCACCTGCGTCGGCCCCCGCCGGCCGGATGCCGGGCGTGACGACCGCCATGTCGTCGCCGACGATGCTGCGGACGGCTGCGGATTCCTCCGCCGAGCAGACGATGCCGCCCATGCCCGCTTCCCGTGCCTGGCGCGCGCGCTTTGCTACGAGATCGCCCGGCGTCTGGGCATATCCGGCTTCGATAAGGTCGGCCTCGTCCATCGATGTCAGCACCGTTACACCGAGCAGGCAGAGGTTGGAGCCTTTCGCCGCCTCGACGGCAGCGCGCATGGCCTTGGGATAGGCATGCAGCGTCAACATCGACACGCCCATTCCGGCGATGTTCTCGACGCCCTTGGCGACGGTATTGTCGATGTCGAGCAGCTTCATGTCGAGAAAGACTTGGCGGCCGTCGCGGGCGAGGTCGCGGGCAAATTCCAGGCCTCCGGCAAAGGCGAGCTGATAGCCGATCTTGTAGAAGGAGACGGTCTCGCCGAGCGTGGCGACCATCTTTTCGGCTTCTGCGATTGTCGGGATATCGAGGCCCACGATCAGCCGGTCACGCACTTGCATGTTCTTCAATCCCCTTGCCATGTTTCCATTGCGGTCCAGTCGCACGTCACGGTTCGATCCGCAAGGGCGAAGCGGAAGAGATTGCCGCCGCCCTCGGGCTGGTCCCGGCTGCGCGAAATCGGGACGCCGGAGAGATGGCATTTGAGCAGCGTGCCGACGCCCCCATGGCCGACAAAGGCAACGGGAACGGCCGGGTCGTGACCGGCGAGAACCGCATCGACCGCCCGGACGATCCTGGCCCGTGCGTCGACGGCGCGTTCCCAACCCTGGAAACTGTGGTCGGGATTGGCGAAGAACCAGTCGGCCGCCGCCTCGAATTCCGGTGGCGGCAGGAAGCCTGTCGCCGACCGGTCGTTCTCGTGCATGCCTTCGGCTATCTCGATCTCGGCACCCGTTGCCGCAGCCAGGATCCGGGCGGTCTCGATCGCTTTCGTCTCGTCGCTGGAGACGATGCGGCCGAGCCTGGTCGCCCAGTCTGTTGCGGCCGCCTTTTCGGCGCGCCGCCGGCCGAGATCCGAAAGTCCCCATCGCGGAACGGGCACGTCCGGATCGATACGGACTTGCGGATGGGTGATGTAGAGACCGAAAGTCATCGCGATCCAGGCTCCGGTTGCACCAGAACCTGTGTCGCCTAGGCGCGCGTATAAGTCCAGAGCTGCGCCGGCGGGATGTTGCGCACGACGAAATCGTAGTGCTTGATCCTGTAGCGGTCCGGATTGGCGATGATCGGCGATACGGGACCATAGGTGATCTGAATTACCGGCCGGCCTGCGGGCATCCGGTCCAGAAGATCCTCGAGCAGGGCGATCCTCCGTTCCATGGGGAAGCTCAGCATCGGAATGGCCGAGATCACGCTGTCGAAGGTCCTGTCCTTGAAGGCGCCCAGTGTTTTATCCAGATCGAAGGCGTCACCGTTCAGGAAATTGACCCCCGGAAACTCATCGAGCAGATGTCGGTAGAAATCCGTCGAGTACTCGATGGATACGAGGTTTTCCGGCGCCGTGCCGCCGGCGAGGATGGCCTTGGTGATGATGCCCGTTCCCGGTCCGAGTTCCAGCACCGGCAGGCCCGATGTCGTATCGATGACGCTTGCCATGCGTCTCGCCGTCGTCGCCGATGTCGGCAGGATCGCCCCGACCTGCTTCGGACCATCTATCCAGCCCTTGAAGAAACGGATTTCCTCGTCAAATTTCCGGCCGAGCCGTTCCTTCAGGCGCAATTCCATCAAGCCTATCCTCTCCCGTTTCCCGTCCTATGTGTGCCGCCGTGGCGCAAAGACAAGGGAAAATGTCGCAGTTGGAAAACGGCGTAAAAAAGGCGGCCGCGGAAAATTGTCCGGACCGCCTTCATAATCATCTAGGCTCGCTACACCCGCATCGGCATCAGCACGTAGAGTGCATCGTCGCCGGCTGTGTCGCGGACCAGCGTCGGTGAGCCGGCATCGGCCAGCATGAATACGGCGTCGTCGCCGGAAAGCTGGGCGGTGATATCGAGCAGATATTTGGCGTTGAAGCCGATTTCCATCGGATCGTTCTCGTAACCGACGGCGACTTCCTCCGTCGCGCTGCCCGAATCCGGATTGTTGACCGTCAGCATCAGCTGACCGTCCGTCAGCGAAAGCTTCACGGCGCGGCCGCGCTCGGACGAAATGGTCGAGACGCGATCGACAGCCGTGGTGAAGGTCTGGCAGTCGACGCGCATTTCCTTGTCGTTACCGGTGGGAATGACGCGCTGATAATCGGGGAATGTGCCGTCGATGAGCTTCGACGTCATGACGATGTCGCCGATCGTCAGGCGGATCTTGGCGTCGGAGACCTCGACGGTCACCGCGGCTTCGGGATCGTCGACCAGTTTCTGCAGTTCGCCCACCGTCTTGCGGGGGATGATGATGCCCGGCATGCCTTCGGAGCCCGAGGGTGCTTCCACATCGGCGCGGGCGAGGCGGTGCCCGTCGGTAGCGACGGCGCGCAGCTTGAGATCGCCGGCGGCTTCGATCGTGTGGAAGAATATGCCGTTCAGATAATAGCGGGTCTCTTCCGTCGAGATCGCGAACTGGGTGCGGTCGATCAGCATTTTCAGATCGGTCGCCTTCAGCTTGAACGTATGGCTGAAGCTGCCGGCGGTCAGGTCCGGGAAGTCGGTCTCCGGCAGGCATTGCAGCGAAAATTTCGAACGGCCGGATTGTACGGTCATGGAACCGCCGTCCGGGTTGGTTGCCAGCAGCACTTCCGAACCGTCAGGCAGCTTGCGGACGATTTCATAGAGCAGATGAGCGGGAACCGTCGTCGCGCCGGCCTGTTCCACCATGGCCGGTACCGCTTCGGTGATTTCCAGATCGAGGTCCGTCGCCTTCAGGTCCAGGCTCGCACCGGAAGCGCGCATCAGGACGTTGGACAGGATCGGGATCGTGTTGCGGCGCTCCACCACGCGATGGACGTGGTTCAGCGATTTCAGAAGATTGGACCGCTCAAGAGTAATACGCATGGACTCAATCGCTTTCGACCTTGGCGTCCCGGGAGGCAGGCCGCCTGATATTCTTCGGCTTGTCTCAAGCCGGACGATGTGGACCGGCAAAATGGCAGAGATAGGCCTGCGAAAGCAAGAGGAGAACCGATGCTCTCCGTGTCATTTCGACAGCCGGATGCTGCTGCGCACAGAATTCTTGCCATCCTGCCGCTTGCGGGCTGTCCGCGGCTTGATCATAAAGGGTCATGATCACGAAAACGAGCCCGTAAGCCCTTGGCCGGACATCCTGAAGCGAGCCGCGGTTACCGCGTGGCCAACACGTTCGTGGCGTCTCGCCCGCTGGAGCCTGCGCTCTATCTGGTCGCGACACCCATCGGCAATCTCGGCGATATCACGCTGCGGGCTCTGGAGACATTGGCCGGGTCCGACGTGCTGGCCTGCGAGGATACCCGCGTCACCCGCGTGCTTCTCGATCGTTACGGCATCGTCAACCGTCCCTACGCCTATCACGAGCACAATGCCGACGAGGTCGGCCCGAAACTTCTCGCGGCGCTGGGGGAGGGCAAGTCGGTGGCCCTTGTCTCCGACGCCGGCACCCCGCTCGTCTCCGATCCCGGCTATCGGCTCGGACAGATGGCGATAGAAGCGGGTCACAGGGTTGTGCCCATCCCCGGCGCCTCCGCGCCGCTCGCGGCGCTGGTGGCTTCCGGCCTGCCATCCGATACGTTTCTGTTCGCCGGTTTCCTGCCGGTGAAGGACAAGGGCCGTCGCGACCGGTTGGCCGAACTCTCCAAGACGCCGGCGACCCTGATCTTTTTCGAATCTCCGCATCGTATCGCCGCGACGCTTTCCTCCGCCGCCGAGGTCTTGGGCGCCGGTCGCGTCGCCTGCGTCGGCCGCGAGCTCACCAAGGCCTTCGAGGAGGTCAGCCGCGGTCCGCTCGGCGAGCTCGCTAAGGCCTTCGAAACCCGGACCGTCAAGGGTGAGATCGTCTTTCTCGTCGGTCCTCCGGACGCTGACGAGGTGCCGGCTGCGGTGGATGTCGATGCTCTGCTCGGAGAGCTGGCAGCCTCCATGCCTGCAGCCAAGGCGGCCGCCGAGGCCGCGCGGCTGACCGGCCTGCCCAAGCGGGATCTCTACCAGCGGCTCGTTGCCATGAAGGGCGGAGACGGTGCCTGATGCCGCGCCGTCCTCCGAATGAGCGGGATCGGCGGCGGCGGGCCGAGCGGCGCGGTCAGACGTCCGAATATCTGGCGGCTCTCTATCTTCTGCTGAAAGGCTACAGGATCCTCGCGATCCGGTACCGAACCCGGCTGGGCGAGGTCGATATCGTCGCCCGCAGGAAGACGCTGGTCGTCTTCGTGGAGGTCAAGGCGCGGCGCGAGGAGATGGCGGCGGTCGATGCCGTCGGTTTCGATGCGCAACGACGGATAAGGGCTGCGAGCGAGATCTGGCTCTCCGGGCGCCGCGACGCGCATCTTCTTTCCTTCCGTTACGATATCGTCGCCATTCTTCCCGGCCGTTTTCCGCGCCATTTTCCGGGTGCTTTTTGACGTCGGTATGAAACTTTTGCAAAGCTGTGCAACGTCACAAATCTGAAACGAAATTGTTAAGGTCCTGTCACGGCCAGGCCCTATTGCGATCCTCGATCCAACCAAGGCGGAGAGGACGTAAACCATGATCAAGAAGCTTTCGATGGCCGCGATGGCAGTTGCTATGTCTGCAACGTCTTCGCTCGCAGCAACCAACATCACCTGGTGGCACGGTATGGGTGGCCGCAACGGTGAAGTCATCAACGAAGTGTCGCAGAAGTTCAACGCCGCGCAGACGGCCTGCGCGCTGACCCCGATCTCCAAGGGCACCTATGAGGAAGCCCTGGCGAGCGGCATCGCCGCCTTCCGTTCCGGCGAGCAGCCGAACATCCTCCAGGTCTTCGATGCTGGTGCCGCCACCATCATCAACGCCAAGGGCGCGACCGTCGCCGCCGAAGATCTGATCAACAACGCCGGTTACAAGTTCGACCGCAACGCGTTCATCGAAGGCGTCCGTTACTTCTACGCCGACAGCGAAGGCAAGTTCGTCGGCATGCCGTTCAACTCCTCGGCTCCGATCATGTATGTCAACACGCAGGCTTTCGAGAAGGCCGGTGTTGCCGTTCCTAAGACCTGGGAAGAGTTTGAAGCCGCCGCTCCGAAGCTCAAGGAAGCCGGCTACATCGCCATGACCGCCTCGCAGCTGACCTGGCAGTTCACCGAGAACTTCTTCTCGCGCCACAACATCCAGTTCGCGACCAACAACAACGGTTACGACAGCGTTGCCGACACCAAGATGAACCTGACCAACGAACACCTGGTCACGATGTTCGAAAAGCTGAAGGCCTGGTCCGACGCCGGTTACTACCGCTATTACGGTGCCGGCTGGAACGACAACCAGAAGCCCTTCGAGGAAGGCAAGGTTGCCATGTGGATCGGTTCGTCCGGTTCGTTCGGCGGCCTGCAGAAGACTGCGACCATGCCGTTCTCGGCCGA
>JBQGDG010000077.1:0-9182 GCA_052038935.1 Neorhizobium sp.
ATCATGGCCACGGTCACGGACAGCATGACCATGACGTGACGCGCCATGGCAGGGATATCCGCTCCTTCTCCATCGTCCACGACCGTCCGATCGAGCCGATGGCGATCGACATGTTCATCGATCTGCTGAGATCGGCGCATGGCGAGCGGCTGCTGCGGATGAAGGCGATCGTGCATCTTTCGGACAATCCCGAAAGGCCGCTCGTCCTGCATGGCGTCCAGGCGATATTCCATCCGCCGCAGCGGCTCGCGCGCTGGCCGGCAGGTTCGGAGCGGAAAACACGCATGGTGCTGATCACGAGGGGGCTGACGGAAGAGTTCGTATCCGATCTCTTTGCCGCCTTTACCGGCTCTCCGCGCCTCGACCGGCCCGATAGGGCGGCGCTCGAGGACAATCCGCTGGCGGTGCCGGGGTTCAGGCCGTAGCGATACCGCCCTTGCGGATGACGAAGCGGTGGCCTTCGGCCGTCCGCTCGCTGCGGACGAGCTCGTGGCCGTCCTGGTTGCAGAAATGCGGAATGTCTATGCCGGCCAGCGGGTCGCTGGTCTCGACGGTCAGGCAGTCGCCGGGGTTGAGCGATTTCAGCCGGCGACGTGTCTTCAGGACCGGCATGGGGCATTTCAGGCCCCGCAGGTCGTAGAGATCGCCCGGCTGGAGGAGTGTCACTCCTTGCCCCAGAACTTCCAGAAGGGCTTCTTGGCTTCCGAGACCGGCGCCGCGGGGGCGGCATAGGCGAGCGGATTTTGTGCCGGTACCGGCACGGCGGCCGTGGTTCCCGCTGCGGTCTCCACGGTTGCCGGAGCCGAGGGCTGCGTCGTGCTTGCGGTCGGCAGGCGATCCTGGCGCATGCGCTCGGCGGCGCTCGCGGGCCTGACGGATGTCGATGCGAGCTGCGTCGTCGCGGGCTTCGGCTGGCCGGCCGCCATGCGCTTTTCCATCATCGCCTGGAATTCGGACTGGCTCATCAGCTTGCCGGCTTCCAGCGACGTTCCCGTCGGCGCGTAGGCGAGTTCGCGGCCCTTGCGCTTTTCGGCGACGACCGCTTTCCGCTCGGCTTCGCTCGGCTCGTACCAGACCTTGGTTCCGAGCTTGTCGACGGCCTTTCCGAAAGCGACGTCATAGGACTTGTTGTAGGACGAAAGGGCCGAGACCAGTGCCGGCGGCGCCGACATTTCGGGGCAGGCCGCAGCCGCGCTGAGCGGTCCACCGGCTTGCTGGTTGAAGACGTATTTCTTGCTGCAGACGGAAACTTCCGGAGGGCGCTTGGTGACTTCGAAATTGTCGTAGCCGACCTTGATCATCTTCCAGAAGTCGTAGTGTTCGCTGTTGCGATGGCGCGCCATGTTGTCGGCCGTCATGCGGAACGGATAGGCCTGCAGCTGGACGGCGGTCTGGCCGCCACGGAAAGCGTCGCGCGCGAAGGCGTAGATTTCCAGAACCTGCTCGTCCGTCATCGAATAGCAGCCCGAGGACGAGCAGGCGCCATGGATCATCAGGTTGGTGCCGCTGCGGCCGTTGGCGGCGTCGTAGCGGTTCGGGAAGCCCGTATTGATGGCGAGGTAATATTTCGAGTTCGGGTTGAGATGCGCAGGCGTCAGGCTGTAGAAGCCTTCGGGTGCCTGGCGGTCCCCTTCCTTGATCTTCGGTCCGAGCTTTCCGGACCAGGCGCAGATATCGTAGCTCTTGATGACGTCGAAGCGGTTGTCCGCCTTCGCCTTCCAGATCTCCAGCTTGCCCTCTTCCTTGTAGATGCGGATCATGATCGGCGAGGTGCGCGGCATGTTCTTCGCCTGCATGTCGGCGACGATCCTGGCGGGCAGGGGCTGCTCGACCTTGTTCTTGACCTTGGACAGGTCGACGCTGCCGGCGGATTCGAGAGTGTCGTTGCAGCCGGAAAGGGCTGTCGCGACGAGAAGAGCGAGGGCGATGTGCTTCAGACGCATCGGAACGGACCACATGTCTAGTACGGCATAAAGCCGGGGCAGAGGTGTGCAAAAGTAAAGCGGTTATCTTTACATCTTCTTAACCGCCCGAGATTGCCTGTCCAGACAAAACCTCTGCACGCCAGTGTTATGACCAATGTGGCCGAAATTGGCAATCCTTGCGGCAAACAGCCGCTGCGATCAAAGATTTCTGCCGATCTCGAGGAATTTCTTGCGCCGCGCCGCCCGGACGTCCTCGCCGGAAAGCTTGCCGAGATCGGCGAGGGCGGATGAAATCACCTTGCCGGCCGCGTTCATGACGGTGACCGGCTCGCGGTGGGCGCCGCCGACCGGCTCCGGGATGATCTCGTCGATGATGCCGAGGCCCTTCAGGTCTTCCGCGGTGATCTTCATATTGGTCGCGGCCTCGCGAGCGCGGGTGGAATCGCGCCAGAGGATCGAGGCTGCGCCTTCCGGCGAGATGACCGAATAGATCGCATGCTCGAGCATGTAGACGCGGTTGCCGGTGGCGATCGCGATGGCGCCGCCGGAGCCGCCTTCGCCGATGACGATCGAAATCATCGGCACCTTGACGCCGAGGCAGGTCTCCGTCGAGCGGGCAATGGCTTCCGCCTGGCCGCGCTCCTCGGCGCCGACGCCCGGATAGGCGCCCGCCGTGTCGACGAGGCTGATGATCGGCAGGCCGAAACGATCGGCCATTTCCATGATGCGGATCGCCTTGCGATAACCTTCGGGACGCGGGCTGCCGAAATTGTGCTTGAGACGGGTCTTGGTGTCGCTGCCCTTCTCCTGGCCGATCAGGGCCACGGGCATGCCGTTGAAGCGGGCGAGGCCGGCCTGGATGGCCGCGTCCTCACCGAAGTTCCGGTCGCCGGCGAGCGGCGTGAAGTCGGTGAAGAGATGCGCCGCGTAGTCGACGAAATGCGGACGCTGCGGGTGGCGGGCGACCTGCGTCTTTTCCCAGGCGCCGAGCTTGGAATAGATCTCGCGGGTCGCTTCCTTGACGCGCACTTCCAGACGGTTGATCTCGTCGGACGTGTCGATGCTCTCGTCTTCGGCCGCGAGCTTCTTGAGCTCGTGTATCTTTCCCTCGAGGTCCGAGATGGGCTTTTCGAAATCGAGATAAGTCTGCATCAGATCCGGTTTCCCGTTGTTTTCCGCCGGGAACGCTGGGTCCCCATTTTCATTTGGGGCTTCTAATCCCGGTTTTTAGCCTCTTTTGCAAGAGGGTGATGCATTTCCACCAGCTGGCGGAGCCTTTCCTCCAGCACGTGGGTATAAATCTGCGTAGTCGAAATGTCTGAATGTCCAAGCAGTTCCTGCACGACGCGCAGGTCGGCGCCGTTTTGCAGGAGATGGCTCGCAAAAGCGTGCCGCATGACGTGAGGCGAGATCGACGAGGCCTTGAGGCCGGCGCGCGCCGCAAGGCCTTTCAGGTCGCGGGCGAAGACCTGGCGCGGCAGATATCCCGCATTTCCGTAGGAGGGGAAAAGCCATGGGCTCTCTTCCTCGCCGGGTTTGAGGACGGCGCGTTTCGCCTCTCCGTAGGCGCGCATCGCGGCGATGGCGGAGCGCGACAGGGGAACCACGCGCTCCTTGTTGCCCTTGCCGCGGATCATCAGGAACCGGCCGTCCTGTTCGAGCACCTTGAGCGGCAGCGATACGAGTTCGCTGACGCGCATGCCGGTGGCGTAGAGCAGTTCGAGCAAAGCCAGCATGCGCAGGCGGGGCAGCGGGTCTCCCCCCGCGTCCCCGGCTTCGAGCGCGGCGCGCTCCAGCAGGCGGGTGACGTCCTCCTCGCTCAGGTTCTTCGGCAATGCGCGGCCTTTCTTCGGCGCGTCGAGGATCGAAGTCGGATCGTCGCCGCGCAGGCCTTCCGCATAGAGGAACTTGTAGAACTGACGCATCGCCGAAAGGCGGCGGGCCTGGGAGGACGGCGCGAAGGCCCGCCTGCCGAGATGGGAGAGATAGGCGGAGAGATGGCCGCTTTCGGCGGCGAGCGGCGTGGTCTTCGCCGAGATCAGGAATTCGTGAAGATCGTCCAGGTCGCGCCGATACGAGGACAGGGTGTTTTCCGCCGCGCCCCGTTCGGCGCTCAGCATTTCCAGGAAGGCTTCGATATGGGCGCCCGAAAGGTCCCTCATGGCCGTCCGCTCATGGTTGCGCCGGAGCGGGATTGAGCCGTTCGGAAGGGACCCGGACGGTTATCTCCCGCTCCCTAGGTTCCACCAGCACGACGAGTGCGACCATGCCGCCGTAGAACACGCCGGCAATCAGCGCCAGTATGAACAGGAAGCGGAAAAGTGTCGGCATCAAGGGCTCCGTATCGTTGCCGCGAACTATATCCGTAATGGTTTACAGATCGACAAGACAAGCCTGCTCTGCAGGATGGCCGCAGGCGTGGCTTGACGCTGGATAAACATTTGTTGATACCGTTTCGATGAACGGACGGCATCATGAGTGAAGTAGCAACAGTCGGGCAACAGCCATTACGGGAGCAGGCTCGTGCTGCGCTCGGCAACCGCAACCTGATTTTCGTCGGCCTGATGGGAGCCGGCAAGTCTGTCATCGGCCGGATGGTCGCCCAGACCCTCGGCATTCCCTTCATCGATACCGATGCGGAGATCGAATCCGTGTCGCGGATGACGATCGCCGAGCTTTTCGCGCAATATGGCGAGACCGAGTTCCGGGCCCTGGAAACGCGTGTGGTCGAACGCCTGCTCAAACAGGGGCCGCGGGTCGTGTCGACCGGCGGCGGCGCCTTCATCAACGAAAGCACCCGCGCCCAGATCAAGCAGGGCGGCGTTTCGATCTGGCTCAAGGCGGAGCTGGAGGTATTGTGGGAGCGCGTCAACCGGCGCGACCACCGTCCGCTGCTCAAGACGGAAAACCCGAAACAGACGCTGGAAAACCTGATGAACCAGCGCTATCCGATCTATGCCGAGGCGGATCTTACCGTGATTTCGGGCAATGTCCGCAAGGACGCCATGGTCCATGACGTGCTGCAGGCCCTGATCGGGCTTGCCGAAGAAGGTGATACGAGATGACGATCCAATCGCGCGCGCCGGAACGGCTGGTGCATGTCCCGCTCGGCGAGCGGGCCTATGACATCCTCATCGGGCCGGATCTGATTTCCCGGGCGGGCGGAGAGATCACCGCGCGGCTGAAGGGGCGCAAGGCCGCGATCGTCACGGACGAACATGTGGCACCGCTCTATCTCGAAGCGCTTATGGACAGCCTGCAGACCGACGGGATAGAGGCCGTGTCGCTGACGCTTCCGCCGGGCGAAAAGACCAAGAGCCTGGAACATCTCTCGACCGTGTGCGACATGGTGCTGGCGGCCCGCATAGAGCGGAACGACGCGGTGATCGCCCTGGGCGGCGGGGTGATCGGCGATCTGGCGGGCTTTGCCGCCGGGATCGTGCGGCGCGGCGTCCGCTTCGTGCAGATCCCCACCTCGTTGCTGTCCCAGGTGGATTCCTCCGTCGGCGGCAAGACGGGCATCAATACCCGCCACGGCAAGAACCTGCTCGGCGTCTTCCATCAGCCCGATCTCGTGCTGGCCGACACGTCCACCCTCGATACGCTTTCGCAACGGGAATTCCGCGCCGGTTACGCCGAAGTGGCGAAATACGGGCTGATCGACAATCCGGTCTTCTTCGAATGGCTGGAGAAGAACTGGACGGACGTGTTCGCCGGCGGTCCCCAGCGGATCGAGGCGATCGCCGTCAGCTGCCAGTCGAAGGCCGACGTGGTCGTCGAGGACGAGCGCGAAACCGGTCGGCGCGCACTTCTCAATCTCGGACATACGTTCGGGCATGCGCTGGAGGCGGCCACGGCCTATGACAGCAGCCGGCTGGTCCATGGCGAAGGCGTGGCGATCGGCATGGTGCTGGCGCACGACTTTTCAGCCCGCCTCAATCTCGCCAGCCCGGACGATGCCCGCCGCGTCGAGGCCCATCTGAAAGCCGTCGGCCTGCCGACATCCGTGGGCGACATCCCCGGATCGCTTCCGGGCGCCGAGGCTCTCCTCGCCGCGATCATGCAGGACAAGAAGGTCAAGGGCGGCAAGCTCACCTTCATCCTCACCCATGGGGTCGGCCAGTCCTTCGTGGCCGACGACGTGCCGTCTTCGGAAGTTCTCGCCTTCCTGCAGGAGAAGCTCTCCCGATGACCGAAGGCGGCTTCTTCTCGCGCGCGACGAATGCGGTCATCCGCGGTCTGATGCGTGCGACGGGAACGAGGCTGAACCGGAAGACGCTGGAGCTCTGCGGCCACGATGCGCTGCATGACGCACTCGACGCGATCCATCGCGAGGGCAATTTCGACCGCCAGGATCGCGACCGCCTCAGCAGCCTGTTCGATCTGGAGGAGCTCGAGGTCTCGGACGTGATGCGGCACCGGATGGCGATGGTCGCCGTCAATGCGGACGACCCGGTGGAGGCGATCGTCCGCACGGTGCTCGAAAGCCCCTATACGCGCATGCCGGTATGGCGCAACTCGACCGAAAACATCATCGGCGTTCTGCATGCCAAGGATCTGCTGCGGGCATTGCTGGAGCCGGGCGTGGCGCCCTCCGACGTGGATGTCCTGAAGATCGTCCAGAAGCCATGGTTCGTGCCGGACAGTACCAGCCTCAAGGACCAGCTCGCCGCCTTCCTGAAACGCAGGGCCCATTTCGCCGTCGTCGTCGACGAATATGGCGAGGTGCAGGGCATCGTGACGCTGGAGGACCTCATGGAGGAGATCGTCGGCGACATTGCCGACGAACACGATGTCGAGATCCAGGGCGTGCGTCAGGAAGCGAACGGTTCGATCGTGGTGGAAGGTTCTGTGCCGATCCGCGACCTGAACCGCGCGCTCGGCTGGGACCTGCCGGACGGCGAGGCGACGACGATCGCCGGCCTCGTCATCAACGAATCCAAGCTCATCCCCGAAGAACGGCAGGCCTTCACCTTCTACGGCAAACGCTTCGTCGTGATGAAGCGCGAGAAGAACCGCATTACGCGGCTGCGCATTCGGCCGGCGGGTGATGGAGGGTTGCCGTCGGCATGAAGCCGGCGCCAGCCATATCCATCCCTAACGCTGACCCCTGTTCCCGCCAGGCAACCTAGAACGTCGTGCCGTCGCTGCTGAGAAGCCGCAGGACCTGCACGCTCTTCGGCAGTTCGATGAGAAACTCCTCGTCTCTCGGCAAGTGGTGGATCGCTGTCGGATCATCGCCGGCAAAGCTCGCCATCGCCTCCAGGCTTTCCCAATAGGAGATCGTCATGAACTCGCTCTCGGTGTCGCGATCTTCCCTGAAGGTCTGGACCCCGAGTGCCTTTTCGACCAGTGGAACGATGCCCTCTTCGCGATTGTAGACCTCGTATTCGTCCGCCCTGTCACGGGTGGTCCGGCCGCGCCAGATACGTACGATCTTCGCCTTCGTTGCTCGATTGACCATGCGACGCTCCTTGGTTTCAGGAGGGCGAACGCCTATATGATGGAGCGGTTCCGCGCCCAAATCCGCGACGCGCGGCCTCGCGCCGGAGCCGTTTTGCAGATTCCCCCGAAGTCGCCTTCACCAGCGCGTCGGCTCGCCGGGCGCCGAAGCCTCGACCGCGAGCGCGTGGAGGCCGGCGTCCAGTTCGGGCTTGACGAGTTCGTTCACCGTCCGGTGCCGGTCGATCCGGCTCATTCCCGCAAAGGCGGCGGAAACGATGCGGATGCGCATATGGGTTTCGCCCTCGCCGGTCATGCCGGGCTGATGTCCGGCGTGGTGATGGCTTTCGTTGATGACGGCAAGCCTTTCGGGTGCGAGGTGTTCGCGAAGCGTGGCTTCGATACGGTCTCTGATGGACATTGCAGGCTCCGATGGCGTCGCGGGAGGGGAACTCAGAAACCAGCAACAAACCGCTTTGTCAATTCTTGTTCGGCCTTGCCGGCAGCCCCATAATGAGTGCCTCATGAAGCTCGACTCCAAATATTTCGACCGGATCCGGACGCGCCGGAAAAGGCAGCAAGATGCCCCGCCGCAGGCTCCGACCTGCCAGTGGGACGGCTGCGACAAGCCGGGCGTGCACCGGGCGCCGGTAGGCCGCAATGCCGAAGGCCAGTTCTTCCTCTTCTGCTTCGAGCACGTGAAGGAATATAACAAGGGCTACAACTATTTCTCCGGCCTGTCGGACAACGAGATCGCGCGTTACCAGAAGGAAGCCATAACCGGGCATCGCCCGACCTGGACCGTCGGCGTCAACAAGGACGCCAAGGATGCGCCTTTGCATTCGACGGCGCGTTCCGGTTCCGCTTATACCCAGCAGCGCTACAAGGATCCGTTCGGCTTCGTGTCCCAGGCCCGCGCCGGCGGCGGCGGGCGTTACGAGACCCAGGGCCGCAAGCTCAAGACGCTTGAGGCGAAGGCCTTCGACACGATGGGCCTCGTCGCCAATGCGAGTTCGGCCGAAATCAAGAGCCGCTACAAGCAGCTGGTCAAGAAACACCACCCGGATGCCAATGGTGGCGACCGCGGGTCGGAAGAACGTTTTCGCGCCGTGGTGCAAGCATATCAGTTGTTGAAACAGGCGGGTTTCTGCTAAGCCGTAAAAACCTATGGCAGCGAGGATGACGGCCGGGCGGTTGCCCGTGCCCTGGAGTTATGATGAGCAAGATTGACTTGGACATTTCGAACCTTCCCGACACGACCGTTTCCGTCCGGGAGGTCTTCGGCATCGATACCGATCTCAGGGTTCCCGCCTACAGCAACGGCGATCCCTACGTTCCGGATCTGGATCCCGACTATCTCTTCGACCGCGATACGACGCTCGCCATTCTCGCCGGCTTCGCCCATAACCGCCGCGTCATGGTGTCCGGCTTCCACGGTACCGGCAAATCGACCCATATCGAGCAGGTCGCAGCCCGCCTCAACTGGCCGTGCGTGCGCATCAACCTCGACAGCCATGTCAGCCGTATCGATCTCGTCGGCAAGGACGCCATCGTGCTCAAGGACGGCAAGCAGGTCACCGAATTCAAGGACGGTATCCTGCCCTGGGCCTACCAGCACAATGTCGCGCTCGTCTTCGACGAATACGATGCCGGCCGTCCCGATGTCATGTTCGTCATCCAGCGCGTGCTGGAATCGTCTGGCCGCCTGACGCTTCTCGACCAGAGCCGCGTTATCCGTCCTCACCCGGCGTTCCGTATCTTCGCGACGGCGAACACCGTCGGCCTCGGCGATACGACCGGCCTCTACCACGGCAC
>JBQGDG010000078.1:0-6136 GCA_052038935.1 Neorhizobium sp.
CGGAACAGCGTGTCCTGGCCCTTTTCGTTGAACAGATACATGGCGCGGGCGCCGAGCGGATTGCTCAGGCCGGGACCCATGCCGTTCTCGACATAGCGGGCGACGTCCGGCTTGCGCGCCGCCATTTCCTTCGGCGGATGCCAGGTCGGCCATTCCTGCTTCCAGGCGATATAGGCCGTGCCGGACCATGCGAAGCCCTGCTTGCCGACGCCGATGCCGTAGCGCATTGCCCTGCCGCCGGGGAGGATATAGTAAAGGAACCGTTCGCGCGTGTTGACGATGACGGTACCCGGCCTTTCGGCGGTCTCGTAGTTGACGATCTGGCGGACGAACCGCTTGTCCACCCGGCTGATCGGGATCGCCGGCAGCGTGTAGCCCGCATCGGTCATCGAACCGTAGGAGTCGGTGAAGATCTGGGCGGTTTCGACGCGCACGGGGGCGTCGGATCTCGCCGTGTCGGACGTGGTGGAGCAGCCGGCCAGGGCAGCGGTTGCCAACAGGCCGAGGGCGAGCATGCTGTTGCGGAAGCGCATGGATGTCTCTTGGTGAACGAATCGATTGAAATGGGCGTCAACCCCGCCTTGGACGAGGTTATTTTCCATTCGATTGTCCTTGGCAAGTTGCCTGAGCGCGATGCGGGAAACGGACGGCGGAATTGGGCAGGGCCATTGCCTTTTTGCAACATCTAACGGCCCGGCCGGGAGCGGAAATGACGATACTGAGCGTGGTGAACGACAATCCTCTCATCGACGGCCGCCAGTCGGCGCGGGCGATGATGGTGCGCAAGGGCTGCCAGATCCTGCTGCACGACATGCGCCATGCGATACTGCCGGAAATGGTTCTGCCCAGCGGCCGCCGTGCCGATCTCGTCACCATCTCGGACAGGGGAGAGATCTGGATCGTCGAGATCAAGACCTCGATCGAGGACCTGCGCGTCGACCGCAAATGGCCGGAATATCGCGCCTATTGCGACCGGCTGCTGTTCGCCACCCACAAGGACGTCCCGCTCGACATCTTCCCCGGCGATTGCGGGCTGCTTCTGTCCGACGGTTATGGCGCCCATCTTCTCGCCGAAGCGCCGCTGCACAGGCTTGCCCCGGCGTCGCGCAAGGCGCTCATGCTCGATTTCTCCCGCGCCGCGGCGCACCGGCTGATGATGGCCGAGTGGTCGACGGGCCGCAGTTTCGACGACGTCTGACGGCGGGCGGGCCTGCCGCTATTTGGGAGCCCGCTTCGCCAGGATCCGCTGCAGCGTGCGGCGGTGCATGTTGAGCCGCCGCGCCGTCTCCGACACGTTGCGCTCGCACATCTCGTAGACCCTCTGGATATGTTCCCAGCGGACCCGGTCCGCCGACATCGGATTGTCCGGCACGTCGGCCTTCTCGCCGGGCCTCTGGGTCAGGGCATTGAAGACGTCGTCGGCATCGGCCGGCTTGGACAGATAGTCCACGGCGCCGAGCTTGACCGCCGTCACGGCCGTGGCGATGTTGCCATAACCCGTCAGCACGATGACGCGGGTATCCGTGCGGCTTTCCCGGATCACCTCGATCACGTCCAGCCCGTTTCCGTCGGCGAGCCGCAGGTCGACCACGGCATATTTCGGCGCCTTCTGGCGGACCTTGTTGATGCCCTCGGCGACGGTCTCGGCGGCATCGACGACGAAACCGCGCATTTCCATCGCGCGTGCCAGCCGCCTGAGAAACGGGCCGTCGTCGTCGACGATCAGGAGCGAGGGATCCGGGCCGATGAAGTCCTCGGTCTGCTGGTCGGTGTTCTGCACTGGTGTTTCCATCTTCATTCTCCGGGGTCGATGGACCCGCTTAGCATCGTCCGGTCCTCAAAACCGGAGCCATATCAAATTGGCCGATCCATTATTGAACGCGGCCACTCTATTCGGATATGCGCGCCCGGCTCGCCGTCGTCGCGGTTGCCGAAGCGTATGGAAGCGCCGGACCTCTCCAGGAGCTTGTGGTCGATTACCAGGCCGGGGCCGGGGCCGCCGGCCCTTTCGCTGCCCTCGCGGGTCCTCGTCGTCATATAGGGTTCGCCGATCCGCGACAGGATGTCGGGGGCGTAGCCCGAACCGTCGTCCTCGATCGAGATCGCGACGCGCTGGGCATCGTATTCGGCGGTGATCGTGACCTGGTCCCTCGCATAGTCGACGGCATTCTCGATCAGGTTGCCGATCCCGTAGATGATGCCGGCATTGCGGCTGCCGACCGGCTCCGGTCCGCCGTCGCTGGTTTCGACGAGCCTGATGTCGATGCCGAACTGCCGGTGCGGCGCGATGATCTCCTCCATCATCGAGGAGAGCGGCAGCCGGCGCAGATGTTCGTCGCCCTCCGCCGAAAGCGATGTCAGCCGCCTGAGGATGTCGCGGCAGCGTTCGCTCTGGCTGCGCAGCAGCTGCACGTCTTCGCGGAAGCGGTCGTCCGCTGTCAGCTCGCGCTCCATCTCCTTGGCGACGACGCTGATCGTGGCGAGCGGCGTTCCCAGTTCATGGGCCGCCGCCGCTGCAAGCCCGTCCAGCTGCGAGAGATGTTTTTCCCGCTCGAGCACCAGTTCTGTCGCCGCCAGCGCATCGGCAAGGAGGCTCGCCTCGTGCGAGACGCGATAGGCGTAGAAGGCCGCAAACGCCATCATCGAGGCGATCGAGCACCAGACACCGAGCTGCATGACCGGCTGGATGCGCAGGTTCTGGCCCTCGTACCACGGCACTTCATAGGGCGAAAACGACAGCGCCGTGGTGCACAGGAGGGCGAAGACCAGAAGCGCCAGCGAATGGCGCAGCGGCTGCGAGGCGAACGCGATGATGACCGGCACGCAGATCAGCGGTGCGAAGGGATTGCCGAGCCCGCCGGTGATGAAAAGCAGCGCCGCCATCTGCAGGAGATCGAAGGCGAGCAGGGCGAGCGCCGATTTCGGCCCGAGCCGGTGGGTTGCCGGAAACCAGGCCGAAAGGATGAGATTGGCGATCGCCAGCGCCCCGATCAGGATCGCCGCCTCGACGATCGGGATCGAAAAGCCGAATGCCGCCCATACCATCAGCACCGTCACCGTCTGGCCGGCGACGGCCAGCCAGCGCAGCCGCACCAGCGTCTGCAGCCGGATCATCCGGCTCGAATGGCCGAACTGCACGTCCCTCAGTGATGATATCTCGGTGCCGTGCGCCATCGTCCTGTCTTTCAGTTTCCCGTCATGCCTCTTAAATCGCCCGGGGACGCGGGAAGACGTGGCATTCTGTCACGTCCCGCGCGGTTTGGCACGATGCGTCGGCATGGCGTCGGCCGGCTTTTCCGGCCAGGGATGTTTCGGATAGCGGCCGCGCATCTCGGCACGCACATCCTTCCACGACCCGGCCCAGAAGCCCGGAAGGTCCCGTGTCGTCTGGATCGGCCGGTGGGCCGGAGAGGTCAGTTCCAGGAGCAGGGGCAGCGTCCCGCCGGCGATGGAAGGATGAGCCTTCAGGCCGAACAGTTCCTGCACCCGGATCGTCAGCACCGGTTCCTCGCCGTCATAGTGGATCGGATGGCGCTGGCCCGTCGGCGCGTCGAAATGCGTCGGCGCCAGCCGGCCGAGATCGCGCAGCAGGTCGTGCGGTACCAGCGAGCGCAAACCCTCGGACAGTCCGGCGGCCGAGATCGTGTCGAGCCCGGATGCGTTGTCCTGGAAGGGCACGAACCACTCGTCGAGCCGCAGAAGCAGCGCCGCATCGCCGACATCCGGCCAGGGCTCGCCGATCGAACGGTGCAGGAAGCCGATCCGGTCGCGCAATTGCGCCCCGTCCTTCGAGAACGGCAGGACCTGCAGGCCGAGTTCCCTTATCCCCTCGGCCAGGGCCCGCGCCGCCTCTTCGCCGCCGGGCCGCGGCAGGGGACGCTCCTCGAATATGATGGCGCCGAGCCGGGTGACCTTGCGGGCGCGCACCTGCCGGCTCGCCCGGTCGAAGAAACATTCGTCGGTCTGGACGATGATCCCCGGCAGTTCGGCCTCGATATCGGCGCGCGTCGCCTCCGCTGCCGAGAGGATGCGCGCCTGCGCGGCACGGCCGGCCAGGTCGGCGATCACCAGCATCGGTGCCGCCGCCAGCCTTTCCGTCTCCGGCAGTTCGGCGCCCCGGCCGTTGGCCATGACGAAACGCCCGCGGCCGCCGCGCTGCAGGGCGATGCGGTCGGGATAGGCGTGCAGCAGCATCCGCCCCGGCGTCGCGCCGTCCTTCGGTCCGGTGGGGCGGGGCAGGCTGCGGGCTATCCTCTCCGCCAGCCGGCGGCTCGACTGGCCCCGTTCGCCACGGTCGGAGCGGAAGCGGCGCAGCCTGTCCTCGAGATCGACGCCCGTGCCGCCGAGGCCCTGTTCGGTCAACAGCACGGCGAGTTCGCTCGCCTCGCGCCCGTGTCCGTCCTCGTCGCCGCGAAGGACCATTGCCGCAAGACGCGGCGGCAGCGCCAGTTCGCGCATCAGCCGCCCCTTGCCGGTCAGCCCGCCGCCAGTGTCGAGCGCCCCGAGCTGGCGCAGCAGATTTTTCGCCTCCGCAAAGGCCGGGCCGGGCGGCGGGTCGAGAAAGGCGAGGGTCGCCGCGTCGCTCACGCCCCAATGGGCGAGGTCGAGCGCCAGCCCGGCGAGGTCGCTGGCCAGGATCTGCGGCGGCGTGAAGGCCGGCAGCGCCGCGGTCTGCCCCGCATGCCACAGGCGCAGGGCGATGCCCGGCGCGGTTCTGCCGGCGCGCCCGGCGCGCTGTTCGGCGGATGCCTGCGAGACGCGAACCGTCTCCAGCCGGGTAATGCCGGTGGACGGTTCGAAGACGGGCAGGCGCTGCAGGCCGCTGTCGATGACGATGCGCACCCCGTCTATGGTGATCGAGGTCTCCGCGATCGATGTCGCCAGCACGATCTTGCGAAAACCTTCAGGCGCGGGCCTGATGGCGAGGTCCTGCTCCTTCTGTGACAGGGTGCCGAAGAGCGGCGCAAGCAGCGTCTCCGGCCCGAAACGGCCATCGAGCCGCGCGAGCGTCCGCTCGATCTCCGCCTGGCCCGGCAGGAACGCCA
Source organism: Neorhizobium sp. (assembly GCA_052038935.1). Lineage (GTDB taxonomy): Bacteria > Pseudomonadota > Alphaproteobacteria > Rhizobiales > Rhizobiaceae > Neorhizobium. The sequence continues at coordinate 5,046 of JBQGDG010000078.1, forward strand.
GGATCGAGCCGCTTTCCGACCGGTGCATCTCCTCGATCGCCCGCGCCATGGTCTCGTCGATGCGCTCCTGGCCGTTGCGGTCGCGGTAGCGGATGTCGACGGGAAAGCTCCGGCCCTCGCTCGCGACGACCGGCGCCCCGCCGAGCAGGCCGGCGATGCGGTCCGTGTCGAGCGTTGCCGACATGACGAGGAGGCGGAGCTCCTCCCGCAGCCCCGACTGTACGTCGAGGGCGAGCGCCAGGCCGAAATCGCCGTCGAGCGAACGTTCGTGGAATTCGTCGAAGATCACCGCCGAAACGCCACCGAGCTCAGGATCCTCGAGGATCATCCGGGAAAACACACCCTCGGTGACGACTTCGATCCGCGTGCCGGCGGAAACCTTCGTGTCGAGGCGCATCCTGTAGCCGACCGTCTGGCCGACGGTCTCGCCGATGAGGGACGCCATCCGGCTGGCGGCGGCCCGCGCCGCCAGCCGGCGGGGTTCGAGCAGGATGATCTTTCCCTCGCACCAGGGTTCGTCGATCAGCGCCAGCGGCACGATCGTCGTCTTGCCGGCGCCCGGCGGGGCAGAGAGGATCGCCCGGCTGCCGGCCCGCAGCGCATCGAGGAGATCGTCCAGTACCGCGGTGATGGGCAGGCCCGCCGATCGCGCCCCCGTGCCTCCGTCTGAAAAAATGCCGTTCACGTCTCTGCCGGGTCCTTTCCGGGGATAAGGGTCGCACGGGCGTCGGGACCGTCCGCCCGAGCCACGGCGCTCCGCTCTGTTGCCGGCGCAAGCCATAGCAAGAGAGCGGGGACCTGCTAAGATGTTTCTCGTCATGGCCGGAGCGGGAACGCGCCGCCGGGCGGCCGACCGGATCGCCGGCATTCGCGGCCTCGAAGAGAAAAATGACATTTTTGCAAAAATGGCTGTTGACTTGTTTCCTGCGATGGATTTATAACCCGCCTCACTGACGAGGGCGGCGGCGCTGCTGGCGACGATGTCCTTCGTTCTGGAGAAATCCGGAAAAAATCACAGAGAAGTTGGCGCATGCTGATTGAGGCCGGTTTAACGGTTGGTCTCCTGGGGTTTTTGACGTTGGTCTTATAAT
>JBQGDG010000079.1:0-1559 GCA_052038935.1 Neorhizobium sp.
CTCGTCACGATCGAGGCCGCCGGCGCGCCGCGCGCCTGTCTCGAACTTCACTACGCCGACCAGGCAAAACTCTTCCTGCCGGTCGAAAACATCGATCTGCTTTCCCGCTACGGTTCGGATGCGGCGGAAGCCAATCTCGACAAGCTTGGCGGCGGCGCCTGGCAGGCCCGCAAGGCGAAGCTCAAGAAGCGCCTGCTCGACATGGCGGGCGATCTCATCCGCATCGCCGCCACCCGCATGGTGCGCAAGGCGCCGGTTCTCGCCACGCCCGAAGGCCTCTATGACGAGTTCGCCGCCCGTTTCCCCTATGACGAGACGGAAGACCAGGAAAACGCCATCGAATCGGTGCGCGAGGACCTCGCCGCCGGTCGTCCGATGGATCGCCTCGTCTGCGGCGACGTCGGCTTCGGCAAGACGGAAGTGGCGCTGCGCGCCGCCTTCTTCGCCGCGATGAACGGCGCCCAGGTGGCGGTCGTCGTGCCGACCACGCTTCTCGCGCGCCAGCATTTCAAGACGTTTTCCGACCGTTTCCGCGGGTTGCCGATCCGCATCGCCCAGGCGTCGCGTCTGGTGTCCGCCAAGGAGCTGGCGCAGACGAAGAAGGATCTGGCCGAAGGCAAGGTCGATATCGTCGTCGGCACCCATGCGCTGCTCGGCACCGGCATCCAGTTCGCCAACCTGAGCCTGCTCATCATCGACGAGGAGCAGCATTTCGGCGTCAAGCACAAGGAACGGCTGAAGGACCTGAAGACCGACGTCCACGTCCTGACGCTGTCGGCCACGCCGATCCCGCGCACGCTGCAGCTCGCCATGACAGGCGTTCGCGAACTGTCGCTGATCACCACCCCGCCGGTGGACCGCATGGCGGTCCGCACCTTCATCTCGCCCTTCGATCCGCTCGTCATCCGCGAGACGCTGATGCGCGAGCATTATCGCGGCGGCCAGAGTTTTTACGTCTGCCCGCGTCTGGCGGATCTCGCCGATATCCAGGCCTTCCTCCAGTCCGACGTGCCGGAACTCAAGGTCGCCGTCGCCCACGGCCAGATGGCGGCGGGTGAACTGGAAGACATCATGAATGCCTTCTACGACGGCAAGTATGACGTGCTCCTGTCGACCACGATCGTCGAATCCGGTCTCGACGTGCCGACGGCCAATACGCTCATCGTCCATCGCGCCGACATGTTCGGTCTCGCCCAGCTCTACCAGCTGCGCGGTCGCGTCGGCCGGTCAAAGGTGAGGGCGTTCGCGCTCTTCACCCTGCCGGTCAACAAGACGCTGACCCAGATGGCCGATCGTCGCCTGAAGGTGCTGCAGTCGCTCGATACGCTCGGCGCCGGCTTCCAGCTGGCGAGCCACGACCTCGACATCCGCGGCGCCGGCAATCTGCTCGGCGAGGAACAGTCCGGCCATATCAAGGAAGTCGGTTTCGAGCTTTACCAGCAGATGCTGGAGGAGGCGGTCGCCGAGGTTAAGGGCGAGGACGAGATCGTCGATACCGGCTGGTCGCCGCAGATCTCGGTCGGCATCACCACGATGATCCCGGAGAACTACGTGCCGGA
>JBQGDG010000080.1:0-5146 GCA_052038935.1 Neorhizobium sp.
TAGGCGATGTTCTGGGAACGGCGAAAGCCGCCCTGCGTAAGCAGGTCGTTCATTTCCGCGGCACGTGGCCCGACGAGGTGCGTGAACACCTTCCGTTCCATCTCGCCCGGAAGATAGGGACAAACTGCCGGAGCCGTCAGATAGAACTGCGGTGAAGGCGTCGTCTGGGTATTCATCGATTAGCGGCCGATCCCGTCATCGTTGTGGCAAATGTCATACCATGGCGCAATAACGCGAAACGTCAACCGTGTGCACGCGCCGTGCGGTCCAGACGAAGCGCGGGATCGAAAAATCCTGTGTGCGAACGTCCCTCAGGAGGTCCGGACGATCACCGTGCCGAGAAGCATGTCATGCACGAGGCGCGATTTTTCCGTAAACAGTCCGGCCAGCAGGATCAACGGCGTCAGCACCGAATTGATCAGCCAGAACAGCACCGTGTGGACCATGGCCGTCATGAAGTCCATGCGCCGTCCATCCATGCGGATGAGCGCGATGCCCATTGCCCTCATGCCGGGCGATGCCTGAGAAGGTCCGCCGAGCGTCATGCCGAAATAGAGCAGCGCAACGATGACGAAAAGCGCCGGATAGAGCATGAAACCCAGGCCAAGTGTCAGGATGCCCAGGAAGAAGACGATCACCGCCGCCGGAATGCACAGGAGCAGCACGATCAGATAGTCGATGATGAAGGCAAACACCCGGCGGGACAGAACGCCGCTATAGGCGCGCCAGTCGTCCGGTGCGGCATAGGTCGGGTTCGGTTCGAGGCTCATGGGGCGATGTCTCCGTAAGATGGACTTCAACCTATATGGTATGTCGTCGACGTGTTTCAAAGGCCGCCTGCGGATTGGCCGGGCCGTCAGCGCCCGGCCTTCTTTCCGCGCCTGTTACGCTTTGGCGAGCTTGCGCGCCGCCTCGACGGCGAAATAGGTCAGGATGCCGTCGCAGCCGGCGCGCTTGAAGCACAGCAGCGTCTCCATCATGATCCTGTCGCCGTCGATCCAGCCGTTCATCGCGGCGGCCTTGATCTGGCTGTATTCGCCCGACACCTGATAGGCGTAGGTCGGCAGGCCGAAGGCCTCCTTGATGCGCCAGCAGATATCGAGATAGGCGATGCCGGGCTTCACCATCATCATGTCGGCGCCTTCCTCGACGTCGAGGGCCGCGTCACGCAGGGCTTCCGTGCCGTTGGCCGGAGAGATGTAGTAGCTGTTCTTGTCGCCCTTCAGGAGGCCGCTCGTATTGATCGCCTCCCGGTAGGGACCATAAAAGCCGGAGGAAAACTTGGTCGCATAGGACATGATGCCGACGTCCTGGTGACCGGCGGCATCGAGCCCCCTGCGGATCGCGCCGATCCGGCCGTCCATCATCTCCGACGGTGCGATGATGTCGGCGCCGGCGTCGGCCTGCATGACTGCTGCCTTCACCACCTGGTCGACCGTCTCGTCATTGACGATGATCCCCTCGCGCAGGATGCCGTCATGCCCATGGCTGGTGAACGGATCGAGCGCCACGTCGGTGATGACGCCGATATTCGGCACGGCTTTCTTGATGGCCGCGGTCGCCTGGTTGATCAGATTTTCGGCGACGAGGCTCTGGGAACCGGTTTCGTCGCGCAGGTGCATTTCTATGTCCGGAAAGGTCGCGATCGCCGGAATGCCGAGGTCGGCAGCTTCCCTGACCGCTTCGACGGCCTTGTCGACGCTCATGCGGTTGACGCCCGGCATCGCCTTGATCGGATCGACGATGCCGCTGCCGGGCACGATGAAGATCGGCCAGATCAGGTCGTCCGCTGTCAGCCGGTTCTCCTGCACCATGCGCCGCGTCCAGTCCGCCTTGCGGTTGCGTCGCATGCGGCGGTGGCCTGTGATCTCGTCGACGAGGTGGGTACGGTCGGTCATGGGATAGCTTCTCGATCTGTTGTCTCGCGGATTGCGCTCCTTAACACGGTGCGATCAGATCGTAAAAGAAAGCGATTGTCGCAACCGCCCAGGTGACGGCGCATGTTTCCGCTCTGGCAGTCGTCGGCGGGGAGCGATAGTGTGCCGTCATGGAACCTGATTCACCATCGGCGCCGAAACGCACGCTGACCGAGCTTCTGTTCGTCATCTTCCTCAGGATGATCGCCATCACCTGTTTCTGGTTCGGTCTTCAATATTGGGCGATGCTGGTCGGCTATTCGCTGGAAGGCCGGGCGCGTTTCGATCTGCTCAATCTGCCCTGGCGCGTGGCTGCCCCGACGCTTGCCGTGCTCTTTCCCGTCGCCTCTCTCGGTCTGTGGCTCACCGTCTCCTGGGGTGTCGTTCTCTGGGCGCTGGCCGGCACCATCCAGATTCTCATGTATGTCGTTTGGGCTGAAGTGTTCGGACACAACACGCTCGTACCCCTCCTGCATCTCATCGTGGCGGGTCTCTATGTTATTTTCCGGCTCTCTTTATGGCTCGAAGGGCGCCGCAAGGAGGAGCGGGTAAGAGCTGATTTACCATGATGCTAAAGGCTTTTTGGCCTCATTTGACTGAAAATCGCGGCTTAACTGATTGTTTTTGTTGAGCCTGACGCGGTGCCCGACCTGGCCCGCCATATTGCGCTCAAAATGCGAAAATGCAGGTAAGTATTTGTTAAGCAAGTGTTTTAAGTCGAATTTTATGCGCATTCGATAGGGTCTGTCTCAAGGCGGGAAGAAACAAACACACCGCCAAACAAAACAGTGAGGCAGTCATGATGAACACGAAAATGAAGCCGCAGGCTCCGGCCGTCGTAGACCCCCAGGAAGAAACGATCCGTGGACTCTACATGGAATCCCTGCATCTGGTGGAGCGTCTCCACCGCCGTCTCCTGGACGTCATCAAGGATGAGTTCGACCGTCAGGGTCGCGACGACGTCAACGCCGTCCAGGCACTGCTCCTCTTCAACATTGGCAATTCGGAACTGACTGCCGGTGAACTCCGCTCCCGCGGATACTACCTCGGCTCCAACGTCTCCTACAACGTCAAGAAGCTGGTCGATCTCGGCTTCATCAACCACCAGCGCTCGCGCATCGACCGCCGTTCGGTCCGCATCAGCCTGACCCCGGCCGGCCAGGCGATCGCCGAAACGGTTGCCAAACTCTACGAACGGCACATCGGCTCGATCGAAAAGGTCGGCGGCATCGGCGAAGGCGAGTTTGCCCAGATGAACAAGCTGCTGCAGCGCCTCGACCGTTTCTGGAACGACTCGATCGCCTACCGGATGTAATCCGGCTGGAAACGATCCGCCTTCAAACCACTGAGGGCTTGGCGTTACTCATTTCCTCCAGTCATGCGGTGACGACAGAGGTGCAACGGAGCGAGGTCCACGCTCCGTTGCACCTGTTTGCGTTCCGGCAATGTCCTATCCGCCGATGGCCTTGATGCGAGTGAGATCGGCGATCACTTCCTGCCAGCCGGTCGGCCGGCATCCCCGGACTTGTTCAGGCCATTCGCAGATGCCGTTTTCGTTGACATAACCGACCCACTGTGCGCTCGCCATGTAATCGAACAGTAGAAATACGAGCTTATTCGGAATAAGAGTGGTTGTCGGATTCCATGTCATCAGTTTCCCCGCATTTATATTTGAAGCGAGATAATTAGGATTGGCGGCTTGCTTGAAGCTGACGCCATTCCAAGCAAGCGGTGATTGGAATACCGGCTGAAAGCGTGGTTCCTCGGCCGGATGCAGCGCTGCTTCGCCGCCGGTCACTGGTCGCAGGCATTGTCCCGATACGTCCCTCTCGGGCGGCGGAAAGGTCACAGCGACACACGGCTTTGTGACCCTCCGTTTGCTGACACGAATTGGCCATATTGCTATGGGACCCGGCGTGTTCAAGCACTTGGTAAAATGGACTTTTGTCAGTTGTGGCAAGGAGAGGCCGAAATGGGCGTTCCGCTCGGCTTTGCGCCTTTTTAACCATATCCCTGTAGCGCTGTGATGTTGACCGGGATCAGATGGATAGGATGATGTCGAAAAAGATCGGATCTGAAACTCTCTCTCGCCGCACCCTGTTGCGTTCGGCCGTATCCGCGGGCGCCGCGGCGCTTGCCGCCCCGGCACTCGCCCAGAGCCCGATCGACGCTCTCATCAATGCGCCGCGCCGCGGCAGCTGGGACGATCAGTTCGACGCGCGCGGTTCCCGCTCGGCCGTCGGTGTGGTCTCCAACAATCCCGTTCTCGGGCCGGAAGGCCCCGGCAATATCCAGCAGGCGATCCTCGCCTACCAGCAGATCGTACAGGGCGGCGGCTGGCCGGAAGTCAATTCCTCCGTCCGTCTGCAGCTCGGCGTCGTCGACGGTTCGGTTCAGAACCTCCGTCGCCGCCTGATGATCGCCGGAGATCTCGACCAGTCCGCCGGTATGTCGAACTCCTTCGATTCCAACGTCGATGGCGCGGTCAAGCGTTTCCAGGCACGTCACGGCCTGCCGGCAGACGGTGTTCTCGGCGAATTCTCGCTGAAGGCGATGAACGTTCCGGCCCAGACGCGCCTGATGCAGCTCGAGACAAATCTCGTGCGCCTGCAATCCATGTCCGGCGATCTCGGCCCGCGCTACATGATGGTCAACATCCCGGCCGCCTATGTCGAAGCCGTCGAGAACGATCGCGTCGCGCTGCGCAACACCGCCGTCGTCGGCCGTATCGACCGTCCGACCCATGCCATCAACTCCAAGGTCTACGAGGTCATCCTCAATCCTTACTGGACCGCGCCGCGCTCGATCGTCGAAAAGGACATCGTGCCGCTGATGCGCAAGGATCCGACCTATCTGACGCGCAACAACATTCGCCTGTTCGACGGCCGTGGCCAGGAAGTTGCGCCGGAGACCGTGGACTGGAACGCTCCCAAGGCGCCGAACCTGATGTTCCGTCAGGACCCGGGCAAGATCAACGCCATGGCCTCGACGAAGATCAACTTCCACAACCCGAACAACGAATACATGCACGACACGCCCCAGCAGGGCCTGTTCAACAAGCTGATCCGCTTCGAATCGTCGGGCTGCATCCGCGTCCAGAACGTCCGCGACCTGATCACCTGGCTGCTGCGCGATACGCCCGGCTGGTCGCGTCAGGAGATCGAGCGCGTCATTTCGACCCGCCAGAACAACCCGATCAAGCTCGCTCAGGAAGTTCCGGTCTATATCGT
>JBQGDG010000081.1:0-91887 GCA_052038935.1 Neorhizobium sp.
TTCTTGAACCCACCCGTCTACATACAAATATCGCATAAGACATGTTATGGAACTTGACGTGCGGCTACCTGGAAGAGAGCGCGGATGTTGCCTGTAAGTCTGTGGTCGAGAGCCTGGGTGTCTCACGGGGTCGCTCCAACAGCTGCGGGACAGCGCCTCGTTGTCGTGCTGTCCCTTTGGATTGGCGCGTCATAAGTTGTTTGGGGGCGTGCCGATCAAAGGTAACTCCGCAAGCGCATTGCGCAATGCGATGGCGTCCCACGGCATATGCTCGGTGATGCCCAATCCGACGACATCAACCACCTTCGCCACATCCGCCAGCAGGCCGACAACCTGCGGCAGGGTCATACGGCCGGCCTGGATATCGTCCTCCGTCAACGCAGGTGCGCCCGGCTTTGCAAACGTCAGCGATCGAAACAGAGCGGCGTCAAGGACATCGAGGTCAAAGTGTACGGCAACGTGCTTTGCGCCTGTCTTGCGCAGCCATGCGAGGACGGGTTCGCTGTCATCGACGAGTTCTTCCGGCCCTATCCTCTGAATGTGCAGGCGCTCGGCGAGCTCATCCTCGAATTTCTGCAACTCGGAAAACTTGTCCGGCAGCTTCCGCCAGCCCGCAATCAGCGCGTTGCCGGGCCTGATCGGCATTTTCACCGCTGACAGAAACTCCTCGTCGCCCTGCCCCATGAGGCTTCCGAGCACATGGGCATGGGAGTTTGGGAATACCTTGTTCGAGAACAGATCGCTGTGTGCGTCGATCCATAATACGGCAAGGTCGCCGCCGTATCGCTCGTTCAGATAGGCGAAGGGCGCCAGATCCACACCGCAATCTCCACCCAGTACGACAATTCGATCGGGCTGATGGCGATCGATGCGGTGGCGTGCGTCCTTGAACTGCCTAACCACGACATCACGAGCCAGTATCCCGTCCGAAACCTCCGGTGGTTTTCCGTCCGGCTCCGCCACCGTGACTTCTTCGACCGGTCCGTCGCCGGGAGGCGCGAGCCAGGCCAACAACCTGGCCCCAAACATATACGAGGGATCACCACCGCCCTGCCATTGCGGGAAGAGCAGTCTGAGCGTCTTATGCTCTGTCATATCAATCTTTCCTTTGCCGTTTCAAAAGCTTGTTCGGCGATGTGAGGCATTCACGAATGGGGCGCTTTGTTCTGCAAGACGGCGTTTACGGAATCCGCTCCTCCGGTCGCCGATAGGACAATCAGAGGATTCCAATAGTCCTTGTACCGACTGATGAGGCCGTCTCTGATATCGACGACTGACACATAGGTTTGATCGTAACGCAGGTTGGATCCGTTGGCGTGCGCTTGAGATTTGAATTCCAGGATCGCGTTCTTCTTGTCTGCGGACACGATCGTTCGCTCGAGCGTAAGAGTTTCGATGGTGAAGAGCTCGCCGACCTTCGGCAGGTAAGCCGCAAGCGCCTCCTTGCCTTGAAGCTTTCGGATGCCGTCCGGCAGAGGAAAGGGAAACTCGAAGCTGATGTCGTCAGTCATCAAATCGAGAAGCGTGTCGCCTTCGGGAGACAGGGCATCGCCAAGTCCTGCACGCAGGAGGTCTGAAAGGCTTGAAAACTTCTGCACATCGATGGTCATAGGGCTTCACTCCTTATCGTCGAGACGGTATCGTTCCGTCCAATATGGAGCCTAGCGGATGGAACGCAAGAGTATCGACCAAAAAACCAGATCGAAACCAAGCGGCGCCGCAGTGATCCGCGCCGACCTGACGGATGCGCTTCATCGTGCGTTCTTCGAGGAATGGGCAGAAAAGGGATATGCCGCGATCAGCCTGGAGCGGGTTGCGGCTCGAGCCGGCGCGGGAAAGGCGGCGATCTATCGGCGATGGCAATCCAAGAAGGAATTCGCGCTGGAAGCGATGAATACCGCCGGTGTCGCACTCGCAGATTTTTCCGACCATGGCTCACTGGAGGCGGATATTACCGCCTATCTCATGATGACGCGAAAGGTCCTTCGTCATCCCATCGTCCGGCGCATAGTTCCCGACCTCGTGGCAGAACGGATGCGCTCGGGAGAGTTGTCGGAAATACTCGCCAGCCTGTCCGCAGCGCGCAGAAATCTCGGTCACCAGATGATTGATCGTGCCATCGGCCGTAACGAGGTAAGTCGCTCGATCGATAGGGAACTGGCTTTCGATTTTATCCCTTCGCCGCTTTACTGGCGTGCAATCGTCAGAGGCAAGACTGTCGGAAAAGCGGATATCGGCCGACAGGTGACCGCATTGATGGCTGCATTGAAGGCATGCTGAAAGGCATATTCGTTGAGGCCAGTTGTTCTTCGAACCATGATTGCGAGTGATGCATGGATATCAACATCGCCCTCAAGGCATTCATCCGGACCGTAGAAAAGGGTTCGATCACCAGCGCTGCGCGCGATCTGGGCGTGTCTCAGCCGGCAGTTACGAAGCATCTTTCCAATCTTGAAAGGCACGTGCGCGCGCGTCTGCTCGAGCGGTCGTCAAAAAGCGTCCGTCCGACCGCGCAAGGGCTCGAACTATATGAGGCGAGCCGCCTCGCAATCGCTTCGATAGACGCCGCGCTGGAAGGTGTTCGCGTCAATACTGGTCAGATCGAGGGCAATCTTCGCATCCACGCGCCGTCCTGCATCGGCGTCCAGCACCTGCAGGGTATCGTGGCCGAGTTTCAGGATGAGCATCCCGACATCACCGTCGATCTCGCCTTGGACGACCGTACGATCGACCTCGTATACGACAATTTTGATCTCACCCTCCGCTACGGCAAGATCGAGGACCAGGAGGTTATCGCTCGCAAGGTGGGATGGGTGCAGAGATTTCTCGTCGCCTCGCCCGGTTATCTGGAGCAGGTTGGCAGCGTAGACACGCCGGAGCGGCTTTCGGAACTGGACATCGTCGCGACAATCAAGACCCTGTCGGCCCGAAACACGATTTCGTTGCTGGATCCTGACAACAAGGTCGAGGAAATCCAGGTTCGGCCGGTCTTGAAGACCAACAACGCCCATGTGATGATCGACGCATTGCTGCGTGGCCGAGGCGTCGGGTTGGTACAGCGCAACCTCGTCTCCGAATTGATGCGGAATGGTGCCCTTGTTCACGTACTGCCGGGTTATTCCCTGAAGCCGACGGACGCATATCTGGCTTATCCGTCGACAAAGTTCATGAGGCCGGTGGTCCGGGCCTTTACCGATTTCTGCCTGCCGAGGCTGAGGGCGATAGACGGCATTTCGCGAGAGCAGCACGGTGCCGGAGAGGTGATATAACCATCGGCTATGAGGGTAATAACCCATTCGCCAATGGAATGCCGTCAGTCTCCCGCGCTACTCTCAGGCTTCCGTCGCGCAATCAGCGGCAAAGCAGCGAGCCTCGATTTAGACAGATGCAGTTTGACCGCAAGCCCATCACCCGCCGATCGTTCCTGGCCGGCTCACTCCTCGCGCCCACCATTCTCGGCGGATGTGCAACGGCAGGAACCAACCGTATCGCGACCTCGCCGGCGCCGCCACCGCCATTCACACATCAGGGCGATACGGAACTTCAAGATCGCTATGCGGCGTTCGAGGATGGCGGATTTCTGGTCCCTGCCATCCCGTACACTCAGATGAACCCGGAATTCCTTCGACAGCGAGTGGCCGATCCGACCGGGGGAGCTCCGGGTACGGTCGTCGTCGACACTCCCAGGCGGTTTCTCTACTTGGTGGAGGAAGGGGGATCGGCAATGCGGTATGGCGTAGGCATAGGCCGCGACGGATTTGCGTGGGAAGGTAACGGCTACATCCATTGGCGACAGCATTGGCCGCGCTGGAAACCTCCGGGCGAGATGATTGCCCGCCAACCCGAACTGGAGCCGTATTCGGTAGCGAATGGAGGGATGGCCCCAGGCCTGACGAATCCGCTCGGTGCCCGCGCACTTTACATATTCCAGAACCGGCAGGACACGCTCTATCGTCTTCATGGTAGTCCCGAATGGCAATCCATCGGTAAAGCGGTTTCGTCCGGCTGTGTGCGCCTCGTCAATCATGACGTCGTCGATCTTTACGAACGTGTACCGCATCACGCGCGGATCGTGGTCCATCAGACGCCGATGGCGCAACTGGCCTGAAGGGTTTCGGTACCGCTTTCGCAGGAAATCGACGTTGGCGTCGAGAAGCGTGAAAGTTCAGCCTAAGATGACGGTCTGCTGCCGGTATTGAGGATGACGAACATCTGCTCGGCGGTTTTCGCGTAGCGAAACAGAGAGCGGTCCTTCAACGAAATGAGGCCGGAACTATACATGCTGTCAACCAGCACCTCCATGCCCTGCCAGAATCGCTCCGGACCGAGTAATACGATTATTTTGTGGTCCGAACTTTCACGCCGCCTTGCGATGATATCCGTCAGCTCCGATAAGGTTCCGAAACCTCCTGGCAATGCTATGAAGGCGTCAGCCTCCTCGTTCAGGTAGTCTCGGCGCTCTTCCCTGGTGTCGAAAGACCGTATGTCGTTGACTCCTCGATGGAGGCGCTGCTGGTTGAGCATCGAAGGGTCTAAGACGCCGATGATCGAACGCCCTTCGGCTATCGCGGCGTCGATAGCACTACCGATGATGCCGTCCGCTCGCCCTCCGCAAAGCATCGTATGTCCGGCAGCCGCTATCGCGGAGCCAACGCGCTCGCCAAGCACAACAAGCTCCGGATCTGCGGAGGGCGACACGCCACCGAACACAAAGATCTTCATCTGATTGCCCTCCCCCGTTGCCGCTTCGGTAAGATGCCTGAGCGATGGACCGACCGGCTTGTGATTCATGTGGTCGCGTCCGCCTCTTGTGCCGGGTTCGTGTTTCGAGAGATGACCTGGAGGCTCGCGGCGGAAGAGTGCCCCGTCGCATTTTCTCCCCCTACCTGAACGGTCGGTTGCGCGAATTGGATTCCATTCGCGAGAAAGGCTTCTCGTAGGAGAAGGTTGGCCCGCCTGCGAATAAAGGACTGCATCGGAGATGGCCTCAAAGTCATCCCAAAACTCAGAACCAGGCCATAGTCACCGAATTCCTCCACGCCTTTCATCTTGAGTGGTTCGATGAAGAGTGCGCTGAACTCGGGATCTTCCGATAGCACTGCTCCGACTTTTTTCGTCAGTTTTCGCGCGACTTCCACATCGGTGTTGAAGCCGACTGAAATCCGGAATTTCACCACGCCCCAATCCCGACTCATGTTCTCCACCGCGCCGAGTTCACCGAAGGGCACCGTGAAAATCGGACCACGATGATGCCGAAGGCGGACGGAGCGGAGGCTGAAACCTTCTACGGTCCCCTTGTAGCTCTTCGCCTGGATGTATTCCCCAACCCGAAAGGCGTCGTCCAGCATGTAGAAGACACCGCTGATGACGTCCTTGACGAGGGTTTGTGATCCGAAACCTATCGCAACGCCGAAGATGCCGGCACCAGCGATCAGCGGGCCGATCTCGATACCGAGTTCCGCAAGCACTACCAGGGCGGTTATGATGAGAACGAGGCCCCCTGCCACATTGCGTAGGATGGGGAGAAGCGTACGCAGACGCCCCTGACGCGCCAGTTCCTCAGCTTTCAGCCCCGCCTCCTCATCGGCACTCAGCATTCCGTCGATCCAGCATTTGGCGAGATGCCACAGAAGATCGGCGAGGAGCACGAAGACAGCGCTCTTCAGAAAACCATAAAAGAGCGCGGATAGGGTGGGATCCCGTTGACCGAGACCTTGCGGGTTCATTTTCCAGACGACCGTGAGCCAAGCGATCGCTGCGATGACGACCACGGCCCGTGCTCCACGCTCGAGCGCGACTTTGCGCAATCCCGTTGCGGAAGGCACGAGCATCAGAACCGCCTCGCCCACCATACGAAGTACGCTGGGCAGGATCAGCGTATAAATGCCGATCCAGAACAATCCCTTGAAGCCCAAACACCACAGGAGCCATACGAAAATTGCGGCCGCCATCAGGGCAAACCTGCGGGACAGACTGCGCTCCTTCACAAACCAGATGGCTTCGAGCCAAAATCCGAGAAGAGCGAGCGAGCTGATATACGAGATGGCATCGACGACAGCCGGATCGATGCCGACAAGTGACCCGAAAACCGAATTCGCGACGGTGAGGATCGTCAGTCCGGCCAAAATCCGTATCCGCGCTCGTCCCTCCTTCGGGTTGCTCAATTGCAGGAGTGCGGAGACAAGACGGAAACACACGAAGGCCGTAAGATAAACGAGCAGGGCAATACGGGCCAGAGGCGGCCATTCGATGGCGAAGAACAGCCCGAACATCGACATTGCGAACACGACGACGGGAAGCACCCTGGCGAGGAACCCGTCACGCTCGGGGCTTATCCGTCTATACACTCCCTCTCCGATCAGCCCTACCGTGACCAGCGCGGCAAACAGGAGAAATATCGGCGCAAATCCGCGCGATACAGCATCTTCACGAACGCGCTTTGCCGTCTTCGTCAACTCGCCGGGAATGCGGGGGATTGCGCTGACGACTGCGTGGATGCGGGTGCGGGTGGCAGTTTCCCAGGCGGCGACGGTCGGCACAACCGGTGCAGGCGCGGGCGATGGTGTGCCGCGCTCCTCGTCGCTACGCCTCAGCCAAGCCTGGATCTCGGGGTCCTGAAGCAGTTTGACCAGGGTTTCGATCTTCTCGGGCGGGGGAAGCTGCTCCTGCGCGTGAGCTCCCGCCAAGGCGGAAAACAGGAAGAGCGAGGCCAAGAAGCATTTCAATCGTGTCGCGGAATGCGACCCCCAGAGCGCGCGCAAAATCAGGAAACGGCGCTCTATTCCGGCAAAGGTCGATAGCAACTCCGCGCCGAAGCAGTAAGCGAAACCCCTAAACCTCGCCGGAAGAAAGCCTTTCCAATCGGTCATGCATCATGCTGCCCTTCTTAGAATCCTCTAAGGGAAACGTGATCCATGATGTCTGCAGCGTATACGTATAATACCGTAAGCTACCCGTAGCCTTGAACAGGCTGATAATTGCCAGCCTGGCTCATCGCGCCCGCCATCGCGGCCGCGGCGGAGACGATTGATCGTAGGTCTGTCGCGTTCCTGTCTCCGAGAACCACAGCGTCCCAGATACCTTGAACAGGAATGCAGTTGTCCAACCGAAGAGGAGAATACCATTGACGCCTTCAAAGGCGCTCGCAATCCTCCATTGGCCGGCAAGCGTTACATCGCCGTACCCGATCGTCGCAAAGGTAATCGCGGAGAAATATATCGCCTCTTCCATGCTCTCCAGAGCCGAGAAAGCCCAATAGGCCATCGCCCATATGATGATCTCAACGAAATGCGCCGCGACAAAACCCAGTACGAAGACGTAGCTCAGGCAGAGCCGGGCCATGCTGGACAGGTTGCTGGCATTACGGATCGGCCGGCTGCAAAGCCTATACAAGCAGATCACGACCAGACCGTGGATGATGATGGTCGCAAAGAGTATCGCTGCTGCAATGAGAACGACGGTCAACATGATGGATCCGGTCCTTCTGCGATTGAAGCGCCTGCTTCGGGTCTAGTCCATCGCCTGCGGAAAACCAGTCATCCTGATCGATCGAAACGGCTCGACACCGGATTGGAAGCGCTGGACGGCAGCCTCGACCGTTCTGAACATACGTGTCACGCCGAGACGCTCTGCAAAACCCGACACGCGCACGTAATCGAGGACATCGGGATTGAGGTTTGCGATCCAAAGTGTCACGCTTTGCTCCGCAAGTTTCTGATCGCTGTTGATCATCATCTGCATGGCCGAATATTCGATATCAAACACACGGCTCAGGTCGAGCAGAAGCACTTTCGGTTTCCTCCTGAAGACCAGCTCGCGTATCCGATCAGCAATCTGTTGTTCGTTGGCAAAGAAGAGCCGGCCCTCGGGTCTCAGGATAAGAAGCCCGTCCAGATCCCTGTCCTCCGCAGTATCCTCGGCAATCGGCCCGAGATTATTGCCCCCGGGAATACGGCCGATCATTCGGATCGTCGGGTTGGCCGACTGGCTGGACAAGCCGAGCAGAGACATCATGATGGCCACGATGATGCCCTGAAGCGTGCCGAAGAAAAGGACGCCCAGCAATGCGGCCAGCGCCCAGCGAAACTCCATCCTGCGGACATTCTGGATGGCAACGAACTCGGCGGGTTTGATAAGCCCCGCAGAATACACGATGACCACCGCCGCGAGGACAGCCTGAGGCAGAAGCCCCAGCAAGGGTGCCAGGAGGAGCATCGTCGCTACCGAGACTGCAGCGGTAACCAGGGAAGCGACCTGGGATCGTCCGCCCACCGCGCGAACCACGGCGGTCTGCGATGTGCCACCCCCAGCAGGCATGGCACCGAAAAAAGCGCCACCGACATTAGCTGCGCCTATGGCGACAAGCTCTCGATTCGGCCTGATGGCAGGATCCGAGGGGATGGCGAAGGCCCGCCCCGCGGCCATCGTTTCGGTAAAGCTCATCAGCGCGACGCCAATCGCTCCGGGAAGCAATATCGTGATCATCTCGACATCCGGGAGATTGACGCTCGGTAGCGCGCGAGGAATATCGCCAACGATCGCAACGCCCTTGCCGTTGAGGTCCAGCACCCAGGAGGCAGCAATGGCTCCGCCGATGATTGCAAGGGGGGCAGGAGAATGCGGCCGCAGCCTCTCCGCCGCCAGGAGCAGCCCCAATGCAGCGAAACCGACGACGGCTGTACTTGGAGACGTCTCCGGCAAATGCTGCATCAGGGCGAAAATGTCTCTGAAAAAACCTTCCTTTGCAGGATGAATGCCGAATAGTTTGGGAAGCTGATCGAGGATGATGACAAGCCCGATGCCTGCCTTGAAGCCGGTAAGGACCGGGAGCGAAATGAAATTGGCGACAAAGCCGAGACGCAAGGCCGACGCAATCAACAGCAATGCGCCGGTCAGGGCTGTGAAGGTGGCGGTCGCCGCGATCAGCCTGGATGGATCGCCGTCCGGCACGGCGATTTGCAGTTCCGCTGCCGTAAGGATGGCGATGGTTGTCGTCGAACTGACGCTCAGAACCCTGGAGGAACCCAGGAACGCATAGATGATGGAGGGCAGGAAAGCGGTGTATATTCCGACAACTACGGGTAGTCCGGCGACCGTCGCATATGCCATCGCTTTGGGCAGGACCACTGCCGCAGCGATCAGTCCGGCAATGACGTCCGCCCTGAGCGCGCCTGTTACGGAAGCGACCATCCCATTTCTGAGTGACGACCCAAGCATAATCTGCCTTCCTCCCGACGGCATGCACTTTCGGCCGAAATGCTCAACCGGCGACATCAAATCCGGTGCCGGCACCTGACGCCGCGAGAAAGTAGGCCTACCGGCGAATGGCGGCCCGATGAACGCTCCTCCATCGTATGCCGGAGCCTGACGCGCCCGGCAGGTAACCGTCGCTGCCCGTGGAAACCGGCTAAATCTGCTGCCGGCTCATTTAGCCGCTGCCGTCTCTGCGCGGCTATGTCATCGTTCCTGCCAGACGCTTTTTCTTTTCTTCCTTGGCTCTTGGGGGACTTTGATCCACGCTGTGCACGGCCATGGCATCGGGCTTGATCAGCTTGAGCCCCCTTACCTTTTCAAAACCATGGATTTCCTTCACGTCCAGCTTGCGCATAAAATCGATGGTCTCCTGCGTCAGCACCTGGCCGGGCACCATGATCGGAAAGCCCGGCGGATACGGGATGACGAAATTGGCGGATATCATTTCAGGCCCGTCTCGCAGCCGCTTGTCGCATTCCGCACCGAACAGCGGCACATATTCGCATTTCGAGGCGTCATAGGCCTTGAAGAACGCCGTCCGGATATCCCCCTCCGGCGTTTCGCGGCCCGCATCGCGACGGAAGGCTTCATGGAAGTGGCTGAAGTTCGGGAGGTTCGGCACGTCCGTCATCAACGATTTCACGCGCGTGGCAAATGCCGCACGCTCCCCCTCGCCGCCATCGGCCAGCCGCTCCTCGATATCCCGGCATATCTCCACGAGCACCCGGATAAGGTGGGCGACGTCGCTGCGAGTATTGTTGATGTTGGATTGCAGGAGCACGCTGTTGCGAGAGGTCTTGTTGAGCTGAATGCCGTATTTCTCCGCCAGCAGACCTTTGAACTGAGTTCCATCGAAGCCGGCTGTCCCGCAGACGAGCGTGATGCGGGTCGGATCCAGATAGAATTCATCCTCGTGAATGGCCCTGGTGGCATTCGCCCAGCTGGTTCCCTCGCGAAGATATCCTTCGAATCCGGACTGACGATAAATCTCCGGGATCATCTCGTCGGCATCAAGCGCCTTGAAATATTTGGAGATCAGCTTGTGCTCGTTGACGCCACGCCGGATCTTCAAGCTGATCTCGATTGCGTTCATCACCAGGCCGTAGCCTTCGAGTTCCATCTGCCGGCGTGCGATATCGAGGCTGGCGATCAATTGCTGGTTGGGGCTGGTCGAAGCATGTGTGAACACCGCTTCACGGAACTGTGCCTCAACCGTATGGAAATCGACGTCTTTGACCAGCAGCATCGAGCCCTGCCGAATGGCGGACATCGATTTGTGCGTCGAATTGGTCTGATAAACCCGAAGACGGACAAGGCGAGGATCCGGAATGAGACGGGCGGCGAGCAGGACCTCGTCATCCGGGTCCTTCCCGAGTTGCTTCTGCTGTTCCTCAAATGCCTTGAGCGATGCCGGATCTCGCAGCCAGGCCTCGATTTCAGCGGCAGCACCCATGGCCGTGCGCGGTCGCAGGAAAGGCGAAAAACGGGCAAAGCCTGACCAGGCTTCGTCCCAGAGGAAGATCAAATCCGGCTTGATCGCGAGACATTCCTCCATGACGCGCCGGACGTTATACATGTGCCCGTCGAATGTGCAGTTGGTGAGATCAAGCAGCTTCAGCCGGTCGAGCCGCCCCTCGGCCTTGAGCGCCAGTAGTGCACGCTTGATCGAGGCGAGCGGCACGGCCCCATACATGGAATACTCCGTCATGGGGAACGCTTCGAGATAGTAGGGTTGGGCGCCGGACAGAACCATGCCGTAGTGATGCGACTTGTGGCAGTTGCGATCGACCATGGCGATATCGCCCGGTGCGAGAAGGGCCTGGACTGCCATCTTGTTGGACGTCGACGTGCCATTGGTGACGAAGAAGACATGATCGGCGCCGAACGCCCTCGCAGCCATCGCTTGCGAGCGCTTGATGTTGCCGGTCGGCTCCAGCAGACTGTCTAGCCCGCCGGTCGTCGCGCTGCTTTCCGCCAGGAAAAGGTTCAGCCCGTAGAATTCGCCAAAATCACGAATCCAGTCAGACTTGAATACCGACTTGCCTCTGGCGATCGGCAAGGCATGAAACGTGCCGATCGGTCGGCGTGCATATTTTTTCAGGTTATCGAAAAACGGCGTTTCATATCGCGCGAATATCCCTTCGAGAATGGCGAGATGCAGTTCCAGCATCTCCTCGACCGCATAGAAAATCCGCCGCAGATCCCTGGCGTTCGCGTCGCCGGCAATCTTCTCCACCTCACGATCGGAAAGTAGATAGACGTCGAGTTCCGGGCGCAGGTTGTGAAGCGCTCGCGCGAGCCGCAAGGCCGACATGTCGGAATTTTCGGCCGCTCCCAGCGGATCAAGCACTGAGCGCAGCAAAGGCGCGTGATGGCGGGACCGATAGGGAAAGCCTTCGGCCAGCACCACAGATGCGATGTTGGGGTTCAGGACCGCCGCGCATATGGCATCCTCGAAGGAACCGACCATGACCGGCTCGTAGACGAAGGCATCCTCCCGGCGCCGCAGCCTTCGGATCTCCCGCGCGAAGGCAGGCCATCTGGCCGCGGGCTGGCTGCTGACGAAGAGAACCTCGAAATAAGGGCGCCTTTCGTTCGCTTCATATGTAGCAGGGGGCATGACGTCTGCGACTTCGGACGGGGACATCTCGTCATGTACGTCCCATTCGCCCGGCCGCCCTCGATAAGCCCCCGTGAGCAAACTGTTCGAGATCCTGCGGGCAAGGCGCGCCACGCCTCCCGCATCGTCTGCCGCAATCGTTTCGTGGAGAGCGGCGAGAAGCTGAGGACCGGGATAGGCGTGATACTCTTCCGCTACCTCCACCTCCGCCAGCGCCGCCTCCAGCTTTGCGCGCCCTTCCTGCTTCGTCATCCATATATCGGCAAGGGAGTTAAGCTCCCGCCATCTGTCGGCGCGGGCTGAGTGGAGGAGGAGGAACTGGTCGATCTGAGCGCTCGTCTTGGGCATCTCTTACTCCTGCTTTTCGGTGCCGGTGCGGCCGGCTGATTGTCCTGAACATTCTTGCCGTCGGCGAAATCCGTCTCACCGGAGGGAGCCACGCGCGGAGCGGTCGATGGCTACCGGGTCAGGCCAGCAGCAGCACCAGCACCATGCCCCATATGGTCAGAAGCGTATTTCCGACGGCATAAGTCACGGTGTAGCCCAAGCCGGGTATCTGGCTTTTCGCCCGATCGTTGATCATGCCGAGAGAGGCGGTGGTCGTGCGGGCTCCGGAGCAGCATCCGAGCAGGATTGCCGGATGGAAGCGGAACACGTACTTGCCGACATACATGGCGAGCACCAACGGAACCGTCGTCACCACCACGCCCCACAGGAAAAGGCTGAAGCCCAGCTGTTGCAGGCCCGCGACAAAGCCAGGTCCCGACGAAATGCCGACGACGGCAATGAACACGTTGAGACCCACGGAATTCATGAACCAGACGGTGGGCGACGGAATGCGACCGAAGGTCGGACGCACCGATCGCAGCCAGCCGAAGAAAAGACCCGAGATCAAAGCCCCGCCGGATGTCGATAGGGTCAACGGAACGCTACCCACCTTGAATGTCAGCGCGCCCACAAGAGCCCCGATCGTGATCGCGGCGCCGATGAAAGCGACATCGGCTATGTCCGTCTGCGCATCGGGTCGGCCCAGTTCGCGGGTGGCGGCAGCCGTATCCTGTGTACGCCCGACGATCGTCAGGATATCGCCACGCTGCACCTGCGTATTCGGGAGGATCGGGATTTCGGTTGCGGTCGCGCCCCGGACGATCTTGCGCAGGAAGACGCCGCGGGCCAACGGCATGGATGCGAGCTCGGCGAGCGTCTTTCCGTCTACCGCCTTGTTGGTGACGAAGACATCGACGCCACCGGCGGGCACTGCGAGCAGTTCCTGGTCGTTCGTCTCTTCCGCCACGCCACCGAGGAGATTGACGAGGATCTCGCGTCGCCCGGCAACCGCAACAATGTCACCGGCCGCAATCACGGTGTCCACGGTAGCGTCCTGTATCGTTCCGCCACGCCGGATGCGCTCGATGAAAACGCGCTCGGACGGTAGCAGATGTTCCGCTTCGAGCACCGTCAGGCCGACAGCTCGACCGCCTTCCTTCACGCGGTAGGCGCGCAGTTCGTATTGATGCCACGCGGTCCCGGCGCCTCCGACGGCCTTCTTTCCACCGTGCTCGAGCTCATAGCGCTGGCACTCGGCCTCCAGATCGATCCGCAGCAGCGCGGGACCGATCAAGGCGAGCACGATGGCCGAACCGACCGTGCCGAATATATAGGTGACGGCATAGGCAACGGGCATCGCATCGAGTATTTCTTTGGTCTGTTCGGGAGGAAGGCCGAGGCGGTTGATCGCATCGGTGGCGAGCCCCATCGACGCGGATATCGTCTGTGAGCCAGCGTAGAGGCCGGCTGCAGAGCCTATCTCGTAGCCGGCGATCAACGCGCCGAAATAGGCTGCCCCGAGGCAAAACACGCAAACCACGGCGGCAAAAAGCGCCTGCGGAATTCCGTCCTTTGCAATTCCCCTCACGAATTGTGGACCGACCCCGTATCCGATGGCGAAGAGGAACATGAGGAAGAATGTCGACTTGAGCGGCGGAGAAATCGTGATGCCGAGCTGGCCGATCAGAACCGCGGCAATGAGGGTGGCGGTTACGGCGCCGAGACCCAACCCTTTGTAGGTGAAGGATCCGAAATAATAGCCAAGTCCGAGCGACAGAAAGATCGCAATTTCGGGATAGGTGCGAAGCGCACTGACGAACCAGTCGATCATCTGTCCCTCTCTCGGGTTGGACGCTGGCGGCATCCGGAGGACGTCGATTTCATCTTGGAATGCGCCGGGCAGGTCCTGTTTGCTGCCCCCGACAATTCGGTGGAGCGTCGAGCCCAAGGTCGCTCATCGTGGATCGCAGGCGAAGTAAAATACGGTATGATACCGGGCGCCCTGCCTGTAACCTACCGTCTGGGACGGCTGTCGCGACGTTGGTGCCGACCGGTCTTCGCGCTCAAAACACGTTGCGTTCGTCGCCGCTGCTCGCAAGCAGTCCCGTGTCATGATGCTGACCGATGACATAGACCCCTTAGTCGGGCTCTAGGCTCAAACTGCGTGTTACGAGCGGGGAGGATGCAGCGGAATGATATTTGTCCGAGACAGTTCTGCCTTTATTTCGTCGGTTAGACTGGAGACCAGCTCTTCGTATTCGCGCCGTCTTGCGGGTTGGATATCGGCCGGAAGTCGCTGGCATGCTTTCAGCGCCTGCTGCGCGTCGGCCAGATCTTCGCAGAGCCCGCGGAAATCTTCATCGAGAGCGAAGAGCTCCTCCACCTGTCGCGCAAGCGCCGGAAATCGCTCTGTCGCCGCTGCGAGACCGGGCGAAGACGTCGATTTCCCTGAGTTCGATTCCATCACTTACTCACAAGCCCTGAAAAAGCGAGAGATTGCCATTCACAGCCCGGATACACGGTACATGGCATACCTCCTCGAGCCTGCCGAGCCTGCGGCAGGCCGCTCGGTACAGCGTCGGCCAGATGACAATGGAGCGAGATTGCTGCATCGCCGACCGCGGTCCGGATGATTGGTCATGTTCTTCCGTGGCGGATCTGTTGGCCAGCAGCAACACAGAGATTACAGGATTTTACGGGCCTCGGGCGCGAGCGCGAGATAGCCTGAAGACAGGCAACTAACGGTTCGACGTGTCACTTGATCAGGCCTGCGGCGAACTCGCGCCCGAAAAATTGCAGTGCTTCTCCTCAATCGTCTCATGCCCAGGAAAAACCGAGACAAAAGTGTTCCTTGGCAGCAATGGAGGAACGAATGAACCAGATTGAAACCATAAGCCGGAACGCGGAAACCAAAGACAGGAAAGAAAAGAAGAGTTGGAAATACGACAAGGAGATGAAGAAGCTTCAGATTGAGCTCGCCCATCTCCAGGCCTGGGTGAAGAATTCTGGGCTGAGGGTCGTGATCGTTTTCGAGGGCCGTGATGCTGCCGGCAAAGGTGGCATCATCAAGCGGATACTCGAGAAAGTCAGTCCGCGCATCTTCCGCGTTGTTGCACTTCCGGCCCCGACGGATCGTGAAAAATCCCAGATCTACATGCAGCGATATATCGCGCATCTTCCTGCGGCCGGCGAAATCGTCATCTTCGACCGGAGCTGGTACAATCGTCCCGGTGTCGACCGGATCATGGGGTTCTGCAGCGAAAAGAAGGCGCGCCGCTTTCTTGAACTCGCCCCACGTTTTGAAGCCGCAATCGTCGAAAGTGGCGTCCTGCTCTTGAAATATTTCCTCATCGTCAGCGACGAGGAACAGGAACGACGGTTCAAGAAACGTATCGAGGATCCGCTACGGCAATGGAAGCTCAGCCCCATGGACGTAGAATCCTATCGTCGCTGGTGGGACTATACGCAGGCCTATGACGAAATGCTGCGAATGACCGACACCAGCCACGCGCCGTGGTGGATCGTTCCGTCGGATGACAAGAAGCGTGCGCGTGTCAATTGTATCGCCCACATTCTTTCCTCCATCCCGTACGAGCGCATCGCATTCAAGGCGCCTGACCTCGGCAAGCGCCAGAAACGGCCGAATGACTATGTCGAAGATCAAAGCCTTCGTCATGTGGTGCCCGATATCACGGGATCGGCCCATAGCGTGGAGTAGAGACGGCGGCCAATCGCGAGACCAGCTGATGACAATCGTTTCTCCAGAGGACGATCGTGACGCACGACGGGTGGACCCGAGTCATATCTCGATCGAAGCGCGGATAAGCGACCTGGTGCGGATCGGAATAATCGCAGTCTTCGCCTACTGGTCTGCAAAGCTTATCGCGCCATTTTTATTGATCGGCGTGTGGGCGGCGATTCTGACGGTTGCACTCTATCCGATCTTCGACTTCCTCAGCCGTCTGCTGGGCGGACGGATACTTCCTGCAGCGATCATCCTTGTTTCGGCCTGCTTACTTGTGATCATCGGTCCGCTGGCCTTGGCGGCATCCGACCTGGTGCACACGCTGCAATCCGTTTTCGCAAATGCTTCGAGCTTCGGTATTCCGCAGGCACCTCAGCAACTGCAGAACCTGCCTCTGGTTGGGCCATCGCTTTCCTCCGCCTGGAATGCGGCCGCCGGAAATGTGACGGCTGCCATCATGTCATTCCAGGCGCCGCTAAGAGAGGCGGGAGGAGCGGTACTTTCGAGGGTTCTGTCGATTGGTGGCGGGATTCTCAGTTTCATCGCCTCGGTCTTTCTCTGCGGCCTTTTCCTGACCATGGCGCCTCGCTTGTCCTCAGGCATCCAGACTTTGGCTGGCCGCATTGCCGGAAACCGCGGCGTGGGATTTGCAAGGCTCGCGGGCAAGACGGTCAACAATGTCTCGCGAGGCGTAATCGGCGTCGCGTTGCTTCAAACATTGTTATGTGGCTTCGTCTTCGTTGTTTTTGGCGTTCCCGCGCGTGGCGCTTTAATCTACGGCGTCTTCTTCCTTTGCCTGATACAGATCGGCCCGGGCCTCATCCTGGCTCCACTGATTATCTGGACCTGGTTCGCCTGGCCCTTTGGAACCTCTCTCCTGTTCACCGTCGTGACCTTTCCAGTGATGTTGATCGACAACATCTTGAAGCCGATCCTGATCTCGCGTGGTCTCTCGACGCCAATGCCGGTCATTCTCATCGGGGTTCTCGGAGGAACGATCTCGCATGGTCTGATCGGCCTGTTCATCGGTCCCATCGTCCTCGGTGTGTTTTACGACCTGGTTGCTGCATGGGCATGGGCACCTTCCGACATTCGTCCGGATGTCGCCCCGCAAACCGCAGGGTCAGACGAAAACCTAGAAGAAATCGGCACTGACGCAGCGGGTTAATGCCTGGGATGCGTAGGGCTGTCGGCCAGCTCTGCGCAGTACCGAAGCACCTCCTGCTCGATCTCGCGGCAGATTTCTTCATACTCATCAACTTGAGTTGGATTGACGGGGGTCTTCAACCGAACGCGGTCGAGCGCAGTGGTTGCGAGGTCGTACGATTCAAACAGGTCGGCAACGGTAAAGTTGACCATGTTGCGAAGCTGAGCGCGCAACGCAGGCAACCTCAACATGAGCTTGTTTCGACCGCCCCGGGCGCTGGGAGACTTCATAGCGGTTTCTCTGGATCGTTCTGCTCCGAAGCGATGGGTTCAGCACGCGATGGCTGCGCCGGCTCGGTCAAAAGTGTTCGTCGCTTCGCCGCCCGTCGATGCGCGTTTATGGTCAGTCCATGGTGATTTCCCAGGATCCATTCGGATTGAACGTCTGTATTGCCGACGCCCGTTCCTCTGTTTTTTCTCCCAGGTCTGCTTCGTAGACGATGCCCCATTGATTGATGATGAAGGTTTGAACGCCGGTAACCGCGTAGGTGACCGGCCAGGCGATAAGGGCAAAGCCGTTCGTCATGTTTCCGTTGACGATATAACTGTACTCGCCACCCAATACGTTCGGACCCTGACCGGTGAGGATGCGAAACCGATAGCCATAATAACCCTCGCCTCGCTTGGCCTTATTGAAGGCAGCTTTCTCCAGCATCGGGCCTGCCGGGCTTTCCTCCTCGTCGTCCCGTGGCTCCCAATAGAGGCCGTCGCGCTTGCCCGGTGTGCTGATCAGCCGCTGGGCGAACTCGAAGATCAGATCGTTATCCTCGTCGATCAGGGCGTAGTCATATTGCGCCTCGACGTAATCCCGCATGGTCTGAATGGCGACGAGTTCATTCTCCCCGATCCGTCGATTGACGATCTCTTCGAGCCCGACCTCGGTGTCGAAAGCCCACTTTCCATCCTCCTGTTTGGACAACGGAAACGGTAGCGGCCAAAGGATATCTCCAACAGCAACGACCTTGAATTGCTGCACGTCCTGAAGGCGCAGTTGCCTGCTCGCTCCCTCGCGTATGAGCGCGAGGCTGAGCATTGCATCGCTGTTCTGACGCAGTTTTTCGGCATTGAGGCCGAGAAGCTTCGCCAGACCCTCGACATCCTTGGCTGCGAGCACGTTCTTCAGTTCGCCGAGAGCTGCTGACGGGTCGGCGAATGACGGCGGTGTTGCGCCCCGGTACTCCGATAGGTCCGTTTGCTTCTGCGCAAATGTTGGTACGGCCCCAGTGAGGACAAGAGCCGCAAAGGCGAAGCCTGCGAACGATCTTATCTTTCGTGCCATGATCCACCTCCAAGACCCACGCTGTGAAAATTACCGACGTCCGCCGCCGCGCCCGCCGCGGCCGCCACCGCCGTGATGCATCGGCCGGCCGCCACCGCGCGGCGCGGCACGAGGTGAGCCGCGATGGCCGCCTCCCATGCTGTGTGCGCCTCGATTTGATGCGACGGCCTCCCGGCGGCCGGGCTTCACGTTGCCGAGCGCATTCGGCTGACGCGCGCGATTGTCTGGCCTTGCTGCCATCTTGGGCGCCGAAGACTTTTTCTTGGCCTTTGCGGCCGGTTGAGCGGCGCGTCTCGCGTCATTGGCGGGACGATTGACCGCCTGATTGTTTCTGGAGCCCGTCGGCCGGTTCTGAGCGGCCCGTTCGCCGGCCGGCCGACTATTCTGCTTGAGCCCATCGGCGGTTTTCCGGCGTATATCGTCAGGGCGTGGGCTCTTCTGCCTGTCCGAAATTCCTTCGGTCTTGCGATCCCGGACCTGGTTTTTCAGCGCATTGCGGTTGTCCGAAACAAGACCGGATTTTATAGCTGAACGGTCGATACCCGCGATCTGGTCCCTGCCGATGCTCAGCTTGCTACGATCGACCTTGCTCCAGTCGACGTCCTTCAGCTTGAGCTTGCCGTTGAAGTTCCGGTCGTTGAAACAATCGTTGCAATCGATATCGAGATCGCCGCCGTCCCAATCTCCACCCCAGACGCCCCAGTCGTCCCAGTTGACGATGGCTGCCCAGGCGACACCTGTGACCGCGCCGGCGAAGAATGCGGCGCCCGGATAATAATAGCTGTCGTAGTGATCGTCGGAATAGGATATCGGCTGTGCCGCGTAGCCTGGTTCATAGAGCATCTGCGGCGGATATTCCGGAATGTAGATCTGCTGCGGATCCGTGGGGCGGATGACCACGTTCTCGTTCTCGACGACAACGGTGATCTTCTCGTCGGTCTTGATCATCTCCTTGTCCATAGCTTCTTCCCGAAGCTGTTGAATGGCGATCAGAACGTCCTTCTGCTGGTACCTCAGCGCATTGCCAAGCGACTGCGTCCACGTGAGGTCCTCGCTCATCATCTTGATCACGTCAGGATAGTTGAGCAGCGATATGATACTGCCGTCCCACTCATCCTTCGGCTTCAGATCCTTATCCTTCTGCCTGGCCTGCAGAAAGCGATCGGCCTCTACGATCTGCAGCGGAAGAAGCGATGCCGCGGAAATTGCAGCCACCAGTTCGTCAGGATAAAGCGCGATCCGAGCCACGAGGATTTCAAGCTCGTCATCGGTCAAAAGCGCGTTTTCCGCGGTGGCCGCGACGGGCGCCGCATTGGGATTGGGCGTCGGTGTCGGGGTCTGGGAGAGAACCTCGACATCGGGAAAGGTCGCGACGAGGGCCAGCGCGGCAATCCCCGTTACCAGCTTGAAGAAATGTGATTTCATCGCCCGTCGACCTCGTCCAGGTGAAAGTCAAGGCTCGTAACTGACCGGGACGCGGTGGCGGCATGTTACCCGGACATTCCAGGCAGCAATCCGCCAAGATCCCTCGCCGCCGCTGATGGATTGGCGCTGGGTCAGTCTCGGTGAGATATAGACCGTCGATCGGAGAGAGGGGCGTAGTTTACGCGATGTTACCACGCCCGGCAGAGCGCGAACGAAGTCGGTGCGCTCGAGAAAGCGTCACGGTCTCAAGAATTGACTGTGTCCCGAGCGACAGGGAAATTTCATTTTTGTCCTCCGGACGCCGCGTCCGCAATCGGCGCGCCTTAAAGATCGGGTACAATCGCAAGCCAAATCGCCGTAGATTACACGATGTTACGAGCATACAGCCGGGGTTGGAGCATATCGTCGGGGCAATCGCGTGATTGAGAGCCTGGGTGAACAAACGGTTCGCTTCATCGGGATCTCATCCGACAAAAGGGAAAGTCCCGATGGAGCAGGTTCCTCATCCGGTGGCTGTTGATCACCTGCCGATATTCATTACGGCACCTGGCCATACCGACTACCTCTTCGTCGGCGTCATCATCTTCGTCGTCCTGACTATCCTCATTATCGGGAACCTCTACTTCCAGCTTCATGCAGTGCCCGAACGGCTGGCGCATCGAACCAGCAAGGTGCAGATGGAGATCGTCGCGGTTCTGGCGCTAATCTCGCTTTTTACCCACAACCACCTTTTCTGGATTGCGGGCCTGCTGCTTGCCTTCGTCCAGATCCCCGACTTTTCCTCACCTCTCTATTCGATTGCACAATCGCTCGGAAAGCTTTCCAGCCGGGATGTTGATGCGGAACTCGGCGCTGCGCCTGAGCAGGAAGATACCGCCGCCGCCGAAGACTATCCGCATACCGACGAGCGTAAGAGCGAAAGGGCCTGACGATGCTGGAGCTGATGCTGTGCTCGTTTCTGACGATATTTCCCGACTACCTCTATCGCCGTTACGTGCAACACAAACGCATCGGGTATGAAATCAATCTCTACACGATGTGGTACGAGCTCCGCTGGGGAATATCCGCGTGTCTATTGCTTACGGTTTCCCTCATTACGCTGATTTTTTATTTTCATCCCTCGACCAAGAACGTGACCGCCGTCTTCCGCACCGTGACAATCTTGCCGGACACCGTCGGTCGCGTCGATGAGGTCTATGTCGGAATCAATCAGAAAGTGGTTGCCGGAGCACCCCTTTTCCGCCTGGACGACTCCAGCCAGAGAGCCGCGGTCGCGACGGCTCAACGTCAGGTCACCGAGCTCGATGCCCAACTGAGTGTTAGCCAAACCGAACTCGTGACCGCGGATGCGCAAATCCGGGAGGCACAAGGTGCGCTGCAGATGGCCCAGGACGAATACGACATGAAGGCGCGCCTTTTGACCCAGGATGCTGTTGCTCGCAGAGAGGTTCAGCGACTTGCCAACACCATAGAGTCTCGCAAAGGCACATTGGGCGCCGTTGTCGCGAAGAAAGACACACTTCTCACCGAGATCAGCGTGCTCCTGCCGGCGAAAAAGGCGAGCGCCGAGGCCGCGCTCGCCCAGGCGCAGGTTGAACTGGACAAGACTCTTGTGCGCGCCGGCATTGACGGGACGGTACAGCAGTTCACGCTGCGCGTAGGTGATGTCGTCAACACAATGATACGACCCGCGGGCATACTGGTTCCTGCGGCGGCCGGCCGTGGCAATCTCGTCGCCGGGTTTGGGCAGATCGAGGCGCAGGTAATGAAGCGCGGCATGCTTGCCGAGGCAACCTGCATCGGCAAGCCGTTTACGATTATTCCGCTCGTGGTGACCGAAGTACAGGATGTCATCGCGGCAGGGCAGCTTCGACCGACCGACCAACTGGTCGATGTCCAGCAGCTCGCCAGACCGGGAACGCTTACCGTCTTCCTGCAGCCTCTGTATGAAGGCGGCCTGGACGATATTCCTCCCGGCAGCAGTTGCATCGCCAATGCATACACGAACAATCATGACGCGCTTGCCCGCGAAGACATCGGCTTGGGCAAATGGTTCTTCCTGCATGCGGTCGATGCAGTGGGACTGGTGCATGCGATGATCCTCAGAATGCAGGCGATGCTGCTTCCGGTTCAAACCCTGGTCCTGAGTGGTCATTAGCCGGGCAGCTTCGATGCGGTGCCACACGACGTCGTCCATAGCGCCGCCTCTACTTTCAGCAGCCTCACCTTCGCGGAAGCCGGAGGCTTGATCGGCATCCCGACGCTGGCGGATGCATTCACGATTTGGGAGGCTTAGGGAACAATCCTCAAAACTGACAGGATAACATATTGTGACATTCTTAAGGTTGTGCTTATGTTTCTGACGCACGTTGTACTTAGTCGCCGCCTAAGGGGGGGAGTCGATGGAGAGTGCAAGATCAAGCGAGCAGGTTGCCTCGGCGCCGTCCGCCGCCGATGTCGAGGAGCAACTGGAAAGGATACTTGCGAGCGAGAGCGTTCATCTGCCGGAACGAGCTAGGAGGTTCCTCAGGTTCGTGGTGTCGGAAACGCTCGCTGGCCGCTCTCAGTATCTAAAAGCATACACGATCGCAGATATCGTCTTCGGCCGGCAGAATTTCGACGCACAGAGCGACCCTGCGGTGCGCATTGAGGCCGGACGTATCCGGCGTGAACTTGAACGCTACTATCTGATGGCCGGGCCTGGCGAGCCGCTTATCATCACGATTCCGAAGGGTGGGTATGTGCCGACCTTCGAAAGGTCGGCATGTTTCGCCAACAGTGACGATCGTAGATGGAAGCTGACGCTTGCCCACGGACTTGACGGCTTGTCCCAAAGCCCTGACGGGTCTGGAAATATTGCTGCGGGCATTGTCGTAAGAAATTGGCTTATCGCCGGAGGGCTGGCTGGTGCGGTGCTCCTGGGCATAGCCGCCTTCCTGCTTTTTGAGCCGGAGAAGATGCGTCCAGGAGAGGATGAGAGGCGCCCCAGCATTGCCGTCGTCTCATTTGATTTTCCGACCGACGACAAGGATTTGCTGAGAATATCGCGCGGCACGACCGACGAGATCATCGCAAAGCTCGTAAGATTCAAGGAGGTCACTGTTATCGACGCGAGGTCAGGCGGCGACGGCAATGACGAAAAATCGTCAAGTGCCAGATACATGCTTCACGGCACCCTGCGAAAAGATGCGAACCGTATCCGCTCGAGCGTTCGACTGGTTCGGCGATCTGATGGCGCTGTGGTCTGGGCGAGCAACTACGACACGGATCTCAGCGTCCAGACTGCCTTCGAGGCAGAGATCGCCGTTGCCGACGAAATTGCGGCTGCCGTTGCGCAGCCTTTTGGGGTGATGTTCGAGTCAGATCAGGTCGAAGGCTTGGAGGCCTACGATTGCACGCTTTCCTATTACAATTACCGCCGAGTGATGACCCAGGCCGCCCTGACGACCGCACAGAAGTGCCTCGCTTTGCAGACGGCGAAAGCCCCCAGGGACGCGACTTCCCTCGCCTTTCTGTCCCTGACCTATCTCGATCAGATGCGGTTTTCCTATAAACTCGGAACGATCCCGTCCAAGGATCATCTGGAGACTGCCACAAAGCTCGCGGAGCGGGCATCCGGAATCGATCCACGAAACGCTCGTGCCCTGCAGGCGGTCATGTTGACGAGCTTTTTTCGCAACGACATAGAGGGCGCGCTCGAGGCAGGTGCCCAATCCTATCAACTGAACCCGAACGACAGTGACGTGGCGGGCGAATACGGGTTGCGTTTGTCGATGAGCGGACACTGGGCGACCGGGTGTGACCTGATCAGCAAGGCCGTCAGTCAGCATGCTGGTCCGCCAGGCTATTACGAAGTCGGCATGGCACTATGCGCGTTCATGAGAGGAGATCTCAAAGCCGCCGAGCTTTGGTCGCGAATGTCTGATCTTGCCTACAACCCTATGCACCGGATGGTCCTGATGTCGATCCTGGGGGCGTCGGGCAAAACGGATCAGGCTCGCGAGGAGTTGAATTGGCTGAATGCGAACGCGCCGGCCTTGATGCGCAATATTCGGCAGGAGGTTAGGATGAGGCTGACCAGGCCGGAGGACCAGAACAAGGTTCTCTCCGGATTGCGGGCGGGCGGCGCGATAATCAATGAGACCACCGAGTCTCAATAACCGGCTCGTGCGTCATCGTTGTCAAGTCGGCACCTAGGCGTCACTGCCGCAGATGATACCCGATGATACGGGCACAAGATGGGACCGCTGTGCTAGCGTCCCCGGCCGACGCGCAGAACCACTGGAACGCCCGGATGCCGAAACGCAGCAGTGCCGTCTTACTCCTGTTCCTCGCCGGTTGCGGCCGCCCCGACGGTGTAATGGCGCCGGTCTCGGTTCCCACTTCGGAGACCGCGGGAAAGATCGATATGCTGGTTGCGACTACCCGCCAC
The DNA here is from genome assembly GCA_052038935.1 of Neorhizobium sp. Classification (GTDB taxonomy): domain Bacteria; phylum Pseudomonadota; class Alphaproteobacteria; order Rhizobiales; family Rhizobiaceae; genus Neorhizobium. The sequence continues at coordinate 24,287 of JBQGDG010000081.1, forward strand.
CTGTCGGGGTCGCCAGCAACGTTGTTCGACGGCGAGCGAAGCTCGAAACCGCATCTTAGCCAAATCTCGATCTCAATCCCCCGACAGCGCGAAGAGGGGACAGTTCAATGGCCGAAGCGACTGCCGCCCGACCCTGCGACAGACTTTACGGTAACGAGCGTCCGACAGATGGAGACGGTGGCACAAGGGCGCGCCTGGCTTAGCCAGCAGCGGAATGATGGACGAGCGCTGGTTTTCATACACGGTTTCAACAATACCTACGGCGATGCCGTCTTTCGCCTTGCGCAGATTGTCCATGATAGCGGGATGCGGGCGACGCCCGTGCTTTTTACCTGGCCGTCTCGGGCCTCGATAACGGGATATCAGTACGACAAGGAGAGTACCAACTATTCGCGTTCTGGGCTCGAGCAGGCTCTCCGCGCGCTGGCCGCAGATCCGAGTGTCAGGGACATCACCGTTCTGGCGCATTCGATGGGCGCGTGGCTTGCGATGGAAAGCTTGCGGCAGATGGGGATTCGGGACGGGCATGTCGACCCAAAGATCCGCAATGTGATCCTGGCATCTCCGGATATCGATATTCAGGTCTTCGCCAAGCAGTATGTGGAAATGGGCGAACCGCATCCGAGATTCACGATCTTCGTGTCCCAGGACGACAAGGCGCTGGCTGTCTCCAGTATCATAACCGGGCGTGTTTCCCGCCTGGGGGCAATCAATCCGACGGAGGAACCGTATCGCTCGAAGCTGGAGAAGGCCGGCATCACTGCAATCGACCTGACCAAGGTCAAAACCGGCGACGGCCTCAATCACGGCAAGTTTGCCGAGAGCCCGGAGATCGTCAAGTTGATCGGACAGCGGCTTATCTCGGGACAGCCCCTCACCGATTCCAAGGAGACCTTAAGCCAGGGCATTACTGCCGTCGTCGGCGGGGCAGTGATCAATATCGGAACAGTCGCGGCGACTGCTGCCGCCGCGCCGGCCACAGTCTTCGAACAACAATCGTCAAGCGCCCCCAAAACGCCGTCTCCGGGCCCGGTCCTCGAGACCGACCTCAAGCCGCAGAAACTGCTCCAATAGGGACTTCCTCTCGTGCCCCAGGTCTGGATGCCCATCACTGTAGGGACGCGTTCAATACGGTAAAATACGTCCTCAACGCCTCCGCTCCGTGCGAAGCTCTCAAGTCTCCTGTCAGCGGAAACCGAGGTTGGGATGATCAAGGAAGCGATACTGGCGGCGGCATTTTTCTCGGGTGGCCTTGCTGCGCCTCTCCAGGCTCAAACTCTCAGTTACGCCGACGCGATCACGCAATTGTCCCAGGCCTGCGGTCGCGACATCCAAACGTATTGCAAGGGCCTCAATCTGGGAAACGGGCGCATCTATGACTGCCTGCAGCATCAATCGACCATATCGGCCACCTGCAACACGTCACTGGCAAAGGTCCTTCAATCGCTCGCAACACGCGAGCGCGCACAAGCCGCGTACCAAAAACAGTGCAGTCGAGACATAGCGAGACGGTGTTCGGGCATAAAGGGCGATGGCTTCGTCCTGATCTGCCTGTTGAAGAAGGAACAGCGCGTCAGCGAAGGCTGCAATCAGGCCATCACCGATGCAGGCTGGAGATGACGAGCATGGGCAACGTCGGCAGGACATCATTTTTTCTTTTTGCCAGCTGCGTGTCACTCTGGAACGTTGCCGCTGCCCAGGAGGTCTCCCAGGAGCGGATCATCAAGGGCCTCGGCAGGCTGACGTCGGCAGCTCGGGCGATTGATGTCGTGATCCTCCAGCAGGAGGCCAGCACCAACAGCGGCAAACCGCTCTCGGCACTGCCGAACTGGCAGCGGATCGCGAAGCTGCCGCAGATGGTTGTCGAGATCAATTTCGAGAACGATTCCGTTGCTGTCGTACCCAAGTCCTACCGTACCCTGGGTCTGATCGCCGATGCGCTGCATCATCCCAATCTGTGGGACTACCGCTTCCTCATCGTCGGCCATGCCAATGCCAGCGGCGACGAGAAGCACAATCTAGACCTGAGCGTTCAGCGCGCCGAGGCTATCAAGGAAGTTCTTTCAACGACCTTTGCGATCGATCCGGCACGTCTTTTTGCAGTCGGTGTCGGAGAATATGTGCCGATCGAAGGGCTCAAATCCGATGCTTCGAACAACAGGCGCGTGCAGCTCATCAACCTCGGTGTTTTCAGGAATTAGAGAAGAGTGCGGATTGAAACCCGCCGAGCACAAGCCTTTGCTTAGGGCGGCCCAGAGCCTCGCGATCCGGCGTGAAGTGCCCTTCGTTTCAGAGATGGAGCCTGCCTGACCAGTGGAAGAGGAGACAGTCATGGTCGATGCAAGCATCTACGCGAAATTCGAGGACTTGAGCCCGTTCGAAATCAAGGATGCGCTCATCCGCCTTGCACAGGTCGACAAGGCCGGAAAGGTTTATCTCAATGCGGGCCGCGGCAACCCTAACTGGATTGCGACCCGGGCCCGCGAGGCGTTTTTCCTTCTCGGCCAGTTCGCATTGACCGAATCGAAGCGCTCTTTTTTCAATCCAGAGGCTGGCATTGCCGGAATGCCGCCAGCAGATGGGTGCTACGAGCGCCTCAAAGACTGGATTGCAAAGCGAAAATCAGATCCCGACACGCCAGGCGCCGAAACACTCGAGGCCGCCGTAGACTTCGCGATCATGAAGTTTTCGTTCGATGCCGACGCGTTCGTAAACGAGCTGACGGATTCCATTATCGGTGACCATTATCCCGTTCCCGATCGGGCACTGGTGCATAACGAGATCATCACGCACGAATATCTGATGTGGGCGATGTGCGCGGGACACCGTCCCAACGCGAAATTCGATCTCTACCCAGTCGAAGGCGGCACGGCGGCAATGTGCTACATCTTCAAGGCTTTGAAGAACGCCCGCCTGCTCAATGCCGGCGATACCATTGCGCTCGTGACGCCTATATTCACGCCCTATCTCGAAATGCCGCACCTGGAGGATTATGCGCTCAAGCAGATCCATATCTCGGCGGAGGCAGAAGACCGTTTTCAGCTCACGGAAGAAGACTTGAAGCCTCTTGAAAGCAAGACGGTTAAAGCGCTCTTCATCGTCAATCCCGGCAACCCGTCTGCCGTTGCAATGGATCCTGACTCGATAAAGCGCCTTGTTGCTTTCGTGAAAAAGAAACGCCCCGATTTGATGATACTGACCGATGACGTCTACGGAACGTTTGTCGCCAATTTCGAATCCGTGATGGGGCACCTCCCGTACAACACGATCGGCGTATATTCCTACTCGAAATATTTCGGCTGCACCGGATGGCGGCTCGGCGTCGTTGCGGTCGCTCAAGACAACATCTTTGACAAGACGATCCGGGCCATGCCTGAGGCGACGCAGAAGCTCATGGATGCTCGCTACAAGGCTCTCACCCCGTGGCCTCGCGAGATCAAATTCATCGATCGCATCGTCGCAGACAGCCGCGATGTCGCGCTCAATCACACCGCCGGCCTGTCACTGCCCCAGCAGGTCATGATGTCGCTGTTCGGCCTTGTGGAGATGATGGATGAGGACAAGCTCTATCAGAAGGCCTGCATGGATATCTGCGAGCGCCGGTTCCATCTGCTGATGGAAGGCATGGGGATCGAGTTTAACGCCCGCCCGTATTTCGATCGGTATTATGGCGTCATCGACTATGAATATTGGGCGCGCAAATATGTGGGCGATGAAGTGACCGAATGGGTCAAGGAGAATATCCACCCCTTGGACATCGCGTTCAAGCTTGCCGAGGACCATGGGATCGTCGTGCTGAACGGATCCGGATTCGAGGCTCCGAACTGGTCGGTGCGAGTTTCTTTCGCCAACCTGCCCGATGCCTCCTACAGTTCGATCGGTCGCGGAATTCGCGCAGTTGCGCGCGGTTATCTCCAGGCTTATCGGGCAGCTCGAGGAGAGACGGCACAGCCGTAGTCATTGCAATTGTCCGTGAGGCTGCCGGTCACATTGGTTGTCGGCGGCCGGTATGGAACGCCAATCGACGCGAAATACAAGAGACAGTGATTGAGGCAGGAGGTGGAACAGTGACCAGAATATCCTTGTCGCTTCCGACGTGCGCACGGCTCTTCAGCGTTCTGAACGCAATTGCCTTCGCTGGTATCTTATTCTGCGCCATTTCGGATGTCCGAGCCGAAAGCGGGTCGATCGCCGATTTCCCTTTCGTCATTCACTGTAAACTCAGAGACACCTCGCATGCCTTTTATATATCGCGTCTTTCGCCGGACGGTACCGCCACCTACGTTGCATCGGATCGAATTGCCGGCACGATTTCGGTGACCGGGGACGCAAAGGCAATTGGTGGTGAAGGCGGCGGAAGCTGTGTTCGGAAAACGCTGAGGGAATTGCGCGATTCCGGCCAGGCGTTCGATTTGAAGCCGTAGAGTTAACGCAGCACGGCGATCACTGAGAGAACGCCCGAGAAATTTGTTGCTGAAGAATATGCGAGACAAACGGCGCGCGGTCACCTGGTCAGCGGCCGCAATCCTCGGCGCTTCAGTTGTTCCCCAGGGCCCGTGCAATCGAGCCGATCAGAAGCAACTTTATACGTATGTCCAGCAGAACAAGGCAATCATCGGCCGCTACGCTACTATCGGAGGTTCCCAGGTCAGGAAGAAGCCGACGTCGCCGGGGATGCCATTGGGAAAGTTGATTATCATTGCCTTGAGCCCGTAGCCCTGCGGTTTTGCTATCCGATAGAAGAGATCAACGAGTTCCTTGGCCTTGCCCTGCAAGGTCTCCTGCCATTCAGGAAGACTGTTGTTTATCGCTCGACCGCTATCGGTGCAAAGATCGGATGGGAAGCTGAATATCAACGCCTCGAATTTTCCGTCCATTGCAGCCTTGACGATCAACCGTTTCATCAGTGCCCGCTCGTCATCGCCTATCTGTTGGTGAAGGAAAGCCTCGATGAATTCGGCATGCTTCGACGCCTCGCTTGCCTTGAGGTTTTCGTGGCGCTCGATTTCAAGCAGTTGGCGTTCCAGGGCATGCTTTCTCAGGTCCGCGGCACTGGTCATCGAGCTATCTGTCGCGTCTGTTGTCATGACCACCCCTCCTCTCATGACCTGACCTTACGGTAGAGCAGAAGAGTGAAACAGTAACATACACGCGGATTTCAGTAGGTTACCGTATTCTACGGGCCGCATTGTCAGGTCCCGGCAGCAACTCTCGGCCGTGTGTATGGATGATCGCGGTGTCGCAGGAAATGCCCACCCTCCGGCGGTGAGCGGCTGCCCCCGGCTTACGTTACCTGCACGAGATGCCCCGCGGACACCTCGCGATAAAACCTGCGTGGCGGATTATAGTCCGGGGCTCTTATGGGGCTCTTGATCTCATCGATAGGAAGATTGCGTTTCAAGAAGCGTCTCGCCGGATCCGGAATTGGAACAGCTGACATCAGTCTCTTGGTATAATCGTGCTGCGGATTTTCAAAAAGCGATTGCCGCGGACCGATCTCCACGATCTCCCCGAGATACATGACCGCGACGCGATGGCTGACGCGCTCGACGACCGCCATGTCATGAGAGATGAAAAGGAATGCCAGGTTCAGGGACTGCTGTAGATCCAGCAGAAGGTTGCAGACCTGGGCCTTAATCGAGACGTCCAGAGCCGAAACGGCTTCATCCGCGACGATGATCTTCGGGTCCAACATCAAAGCGCGTGCGATCGCGACCCGCTGACGTTGCCCGCCGGAGAACTCGTGTGGAAAACGCACCATCATGTCCGGAGACAGTCCGACTTTCGCGAAGAGATCGGCTGCTTTTTCGCGAGCCTGCGATTTCGTACCGAGAGAATGCTCGAGATACGGCTCCATCACCGCGTGGCCGACCTTCGTACGGGGGTTCAGGGAGGCGAACGGATCTTGGAATATCACCTGAATGGATTGGCGCATCCTGCGAAGCTCGTGCTTGTTGAGCGCCATAATGTCCTTGCCATCGATGAGGACAGTTCCACTCGTCGGATTGAGCAGGCGCGTGATCGAACGTCCGGTCGTGGACTTACCACAGCCCGATTCTCCCACCAGGGAAAGGGTTTCACCGGCATGGAGGTCGAAAGATACGTGTTCCACCGCATGAACCGCTCCGGACTTGGAGCCGAACAGACCCGAATGAATATCGAAGCGCGTCGCCAGATCCTTGACCTGAAGGATCGGGCGAGCCTCCCTGCGAACGGTGTCGATCGTCTCGACGACAGCCTCCGCTCTGCCCGTCTCGATGTCGATCGTCGGAAAGCGTAGGGGAAGAGAATGGCCGGCCATTGAGCCGAGCTTGGGAACGGCGGCAAGCAGCGCCCGCGTGTAAGGATGCTGCCCCCTCTCGAAGATGTCGGCCGTGGCGCCGGTTTCGACCTCGTCGCCGCGAAACATCACGAGTGTCCGGTCCGCGATTTCGGCGACGACACCCATATCGTGAGTGATGAAGAGGACGGACATCCCCTCCTCTGCCTGTAAGGTCTTGATCAGATCGAGAATCTGACCCTGTATCGTCACATCGAGAGCTGTCGTCGGTTCATCAGCGATCAAAAGCTTGGGGCGGGTCGCAAGCGCCATCGCGATCATGACACGTTGGCGCATGCCGCCTGAAAACTGATGAGGGTATTCGTCAAACCGTCCCTTGGCGTTGGGTATACGGACTTTCTCCAGGAGAGTGATGACCTCGCGTCGGGCATCCGCGAAGCTGATGTCCGTATGCACCATGAGCGCCTCCGCAATTTGCCGCCCGATCGGATAAAGCGGGTTGAGCGACGTCATCGGCTCCTGGAAAATCATCGAGATTTCGTTGCCGCGGACCTGCCTCATCCGCTCCTCCGAAATCGCCATCAGATCTGTGCCGTTCAGCCAGACTTCACCCTCTGTCCTGCTTGAATGCGCCGGTAGGAGCCGCATCAGCGACAGGGACGTGACGCTCTTTCCCGACCCGGATTCTCCGACAATCGCGAGAGTTTCACGCGCGGCAATGTCGAAGGAAATGTTTCGCACGACCGGCTTCCACACACCATCGACCCTGAACGAGGTTGTCAGATTGCGAACCGAAAGGACGTTTTGAGCGGATGCTATCGAAGGTGCCATGGATATTCCTCTTGTTCACGACGCGCGAGGCACGAAACCGATAAAAAGATGCCGGTCCCGAGCTCGCGGGTGCGATCGCGGCTATTTGTGTGCGATGCCGGTGACATGTCTCTTCCCGAAAGGCTCATCTGGCCGGCGGCCCCTCTTCGGCCAGGAAGGCAGGCGTTATGGGAAGGCTGCGGCAGCGACGCCCGGTGGCATTGAAAACGGCGTTGCCGACTGCCGCGGCAACGCCGGGCAGACCGATTTCCCCAAGCCCGCGGGCGCCGATCTCGTTGAAGCGATGATCAGGCTTTTCGACGAAATGAACATCAAGGCTGCCGATGTCGGCATGAACCGGAAGCACATAGTCGGCAAGATTGTCATTGAGGATGCGTAACCGATCCGCGTGGCGATGAGCTTCTTCGAAGAGAGCCATGCCTATGCCGAAGACGACGCCACCGGCGATCTGGCTTGTCGCCAGCTTGTGGTTCACGATGCTCCCGCAATCGACGGCTGTCAGGACACGCAGAACCCGCAGACACCCGATTTCAGGATCGACGGCGACCTCGACGAAATGCGCACCGAAAGAATAGTAGCTGAGGTTTTGCCCCTTCGGCATACCTTCAGATGATCCCGTGGCCGTCAGGCGCGTCACCCCCGCTGCATCTAGCCGTTCGAAAGGCCCGGTGAGATTGACGCCCTCGTCCGTGATCTCGCTATGTTCGCCGAGCTGTCGTTTGATTTCACGACAGGCGTCGAGGACGGCGGGAAGGACGCTTGCGGTGGATTTCGATCGCCCGGCCGTCGGGGCATTTGGAAGGTTGCTATCAGCGATATTTACGACGATGCGCGAAAGATCGACCTGCAGTTCCGTTGCCGCGGTCTGGGCGAGTATCGTCCTCATTCCGGTTCCGATATCGGTGGCGGATGTCTCGATGACAAGACCGGCAGCCAGATCCAAGGTTATGCGGACACTGGCCGGCAGAGCCGGCGCGGGATAGGCGGTCGTCGCCATGCCGTAACCGATCCTGAGCCCGTTCCTCATCATCGAGCCGGGCTCGATGAACCGACCAGGCCAACCGAAACGCTCCGCACCCTCCCGATAACATTGCAGAAGGTTGTTCGACGACCAGGGCCGGTCGTGATACTGGTCGCGATCGGCAAAGTTTTGGATGCGCAACTGCAGCGGATCCATGCGGAGCTTGAAGGCAAGCTCGTCGAGCGCGGTTTCTAGGGCGAACGATCCCGGCGTTTCACCGGGAGCCCTGAACGGCGTGGGTGTTGCAACGGGCGAGCGGGTTACCCGATGGGACACCTCCACGCGCTCCATCCTGTACAACATCAGGGAGTTCAGCCCACAGGGTTCGAAAAAACCGCCTCTTAGGGAGGTCGGAACATGGCTGACATGTTTCAGAGCCTTGATGGTTCCATCGGCCGCTCCGTGCAGTTCGATCTCCTGCCTCGTCTCGGAACGGTAACCGGACGCAACTGCCATGTCCGCTCGGGTCAGCTGCAGACATACCGGCCGGCCCAGTCTTCGTGCGATATGGGCCGCCAAGGCCTGATGGGGCCAGACCTGATTCTTTGCGCCAAACCCGCCGCCGACATAAGGTGCCACGACCCGCACCGCCTCCTCAGCCACGCCGAGGCTTGCTGCGACATAGCCCCTGACCGCCCGGGTACCCTGCGTTGAATCGAACAGGGTCAGGCTGTCGCCATTCCATGATGCCGTCGTGGCCGACGGCTCCATCGGCTGGTGCAGTTGCAGGGGAGTGTCGTAGGTTTGGCAGACGCTCGCAGTCGAGCCGCTCGCAGCTCGCTCGTCCCCACGCGAATACTGCATGTCGCCCCCGAAGAATGGTCCCGGCAGCACGGTATCTGGCGTCTCGTCGGCGATGGGCGCCACGGTGACGTCGATTGCACAAAGCGCCTTGCGGGCGGCCTCGATTGTTTCGGCGACAACGATCGCAATCCACTGACCGGCGAAAAGTATCTCGGGCCCGCAGAGAGGCCGATAGAAGGGTTGATCGTCGTCGATCCCCAACGAATGGCGCCCGAGCATTTCCGCTCCCAGCCTGTCTGCCTCGATATTTTGCGTCCACCCCATTTCCGATGCATTGAGGTGGGTGAACACCGAGACGATGCCCGGCAGGGCCTGCGCGCGTGCGGTATCGATCGCAGTCAGCATTCCCCGCGAGATGGTTGCCTGCAGCGCGAACGCGTAAAGCAGGCCGTCCAGCTTGTGATCTGCGGCGTAACGCGCTTGACCGCGTACCTTCTCCCACGCATCCAGACGATCGAACTCAACCGTTTTCATTGGATTCCTCCGCAAGGCCAAGGATGAGTTTGCGGGCGGCACCTCGAGCGAGTGTGATCTTGTGCGCGGTAACCGGTGTGGTGATTGCGCCCTTGAGGAGATGATCGCAGAATTCGTCGATCGCCTTGTCGGTCAGCACCCTGCCGATCAAAACGGCCTCCGCATCCCTGCAGCGCCACGGCCTTGTTCCAAGCCCGCCGAGAGCGACAGAAAGCTCGGCCACCACACCGTCTTCAAGCCTCAGCGCGGCCGCGATCGATGCGGTGGCAAACTCGTAGGATGCTCGCCCGCGCAACTTCAGATAGCGCGAATTTCGCGCAAGCATGGTGACGGGAACATCGACCGACGTGATCATCGAACAAGGGGGCAGGTTGTGGGTGATATGCGGCGTAGACCCGGGCAGCGGATAAAAATCGGAGAGTGGAATCGATATTGCAGGCTGCGAAGATGAGACGGCATTGACGGTCGCATCCAGAGCCAGGAGGGCGACCGCCATATCGGACGGGTTGACGGCGATGCAGGTGTCGCTCCCACCCAGAACCGCATGGAATTGCGTGGGCTCCTCGATGGCTTGGCAGCCCGTTCCGGGACGACGCCTGTTGCATTTCCATTCGCGGGAACGGAAATACACGCAGCGCGTCGCTTGCAGGAGGTTCCCGCCAACGCTCGCCGCATTGCGGATCTGTTGCGATGCCCCTTGAAGTACAGCCTGGGAAAGGACCGGGAAAAGTGTTTGCACCAGTTCGGATTCAGCCAGTTTGGAGTTCGACACCATTGCGCCGATCTGCACTGCCGCTTCGCCTCTCACCAAGCCATCGAGCGGAAGCCGGCTGATATCTATAAGTCGTTCGGGCATCGAATGACCGAGCTTGGACAAGTCGACGACCGTTGTTCCGCCGGCAATCAGCCCTGCCGAGCCGGTTGCCAGCTCCGCCAGCGCCTGATCGAGGCTGCTAGGGAAAATCCATTCAACTGGCTTGACGGACTGCATCGATAACGGCTTTCAAGATGTTCGGATAAGCGCCGCAACGGCAAATATTGCCGCTCATCGCCTCTTTGATAACGTCCTCGTCCGCGGGACACCCTTTCTGAACGAGATCCAGGGCGGACATGATCTGGCCAGGCGTACAAAACCCGCATTGCATCGCGTCATGCCGGACAAACGCGACCTGAAGCGGATGCGGCATGCCCGTACCGTCGGACACACCCTCGATCGTAAGCACTCTTCGGCCATTCATCTGAGCGGCAAATTGCAGGCACGAGAGGCGCCGCTCTCCGTCCACGTGAACGGTACATGCACCGCACTGGCCGTGATCGCAGCCTTTCTTGGTCCCGGTCAGATGAAGATGATCCCGCAGGAGATCCAGAAGCGTACGCTGCGGGTCTATGTCGACCCGCACGGCCTTGTCGTTCACGATCAGGGAGATCTCGATGGTTCCTTCAAGCGTGTGCGACATGGGCTGGCCTGGGCTTTCGGATGTCAGATTGCGGTCGATCGACCGACGGCTGGGCGGACCGCTTCCGCTTGTGAGCGGTCCGCATATGGTTCGACGGTCGTCGTCGCCGGCGCTAGTTGAGGAGCAGACCGGCTTCTTTCAGATATGTCTTCACCGACGTCAGATCGCCCTCGTAGTCCCAGACCTGCACCGTGTTGTGCGGGCAGGCAACGAAGAGATGGTCATCGGTGAACGACAAAATCCTGTCGAGCTGGATGACTTTCTCGACAAATTCGTTGCGGTTCATTGGCTTCGATATCAGCTCGCCATTTTCGTCGTAGCCGATATGGACGGTTCTGGCGCGTATGCGAGCGGTAAAGTATGTCATCAAGCTACCCTTGTGCTTTTCTGTGAGTGGTGACGTCGGTGCGCGCCGGCCTGTGCAGTTTCTCCTGGCCGGCGACCTTGATCGAGGATCGAGTTTATTTCCGTCTCGGATTGAGCGCTTCGTTCAGGGCGTCGCCGAGAAGATTGATGGAAAGCACGGTGAACAGGACCGCCAGGCCAGGCATGGTCACCATCCACCACGCGGTGCGGATCGCGGATCGGCCGGCGCCGATCATGAACCCCCAACTCATGATGTTCGGATCGCCGAGGCCCAGGAACGATAGGCCCGCCTCGAACAGGATGGCCGTCGCGACCATCAGGGAGCCCGCAACGACGATCGTCGACACGATGTTCGGCATGATCTGAAGGATCAGGATCCTGTGGTCGCGCATGCCGAGCGATATCGATGCCTCGACGAACTCCCGGCCCTTTACGCTGCGGACTTCGGCACGTACCAGTCGTGCCAGAGGTGCCCAGCTGACGATCGAGATCGCGCCGATCACGTTGGGAAGTGTCGGGCCCAGCACCGCGACGATGACGATCGCACCGATGAAGGTCGGGATGGTCTGAAAGAATTCTGTGACACGCATGGCCAGCGTATCGACCCAGCCCCCGTAATAGCCGGCGACAGCGCCTACGGTAGTCCCCAGCACGACGATGACCACGGTTGCGACCAGCCCGACCAGCAACGAGATCCTCGCGCCGTAAGCAATTCCTGCCGCGATGTCTCTCCCCAGCATGTCGGTGCCGAGGAGATACTCTCCGAAGGGAGCTTGAAATGGCGGCCCGACCATGTCGAACGGATCGTCCGGAAACAAGACTGAGGCAAAAGCAGCAAGGAACACGACGCAGGCCAGCAGGATGAGACCGATCGCCCCGCCGGGATTGCGAACGACCTTGCCCAGCAATGACTTCGACTTCGAAATATCAGCCATCTCTCCCTCCACGCAGGCGGATGCGAGGATCGACCAGGGTATAGACGACATCGACCAACGCGTTGGTGATGACGACCAGGATCGAGCTCAGGAAGAAGATGCCGAGCAGCAGGTTGAGATCGCGGGAAAAGAGAGCTTCGTAAGCGAGCAGTCCGAGGCCCGGCCAGCCGAAAACGGATTCCACAATGACGGAACCGCCGAGCATGGCGGAAACCTGAACACCCGCCATCGTGATAACCGGGATGATCGCATTGCGTAGTGCGTGCCGGAGAACGACCTGCTTGTCACTCAGTCCCTTGGCCCGGGCCGTGCGCACGAAATCCTGGCCGAGGGTCTCGAGCATCGAGGAGCGCATCAGCCGGGTATAGAGCGCCATGTAGAAAAAAGAGAGTGTCGTGGCTGGCAGCACAAGATGATGGGCCACGTCCAATATGCGCCCGGCAAACGACATCGGGACGCCGATGGTGACGATGCCACTCGTGGGAAACCAGCCGAGATTGAGCGAAAACACGATGATGAGCATCAGGCCCACCCAGAAAAGCGGTGTGGCATAGGTGATGATTGCGAGGATGACGATCGTATGGCCGAGGAAGGTGCGGTCCCTGACCGCCGCGAAGGCACCGAAAACGACGCCGAGACCTATGGAAATGATCATCGATGCGGCCATCAGCAGCGCCGTCACACCCAGACGGTCGAAGATCAGGCCTGCGATTTCCCTGTTGTGGCGGAAGGAATATCCGAGGTCGAACATCAGGAGGTTTTTGATATAGGCGAGGAACTGGACCCATAGCGGCTGATCGAGCCCGAACTGCTCACGCAGCTGCCGCATGTATTCCTCGGTTGCTCCACCCGCCTCCCCGGCGAGAACCTGAACGGCATCGCCCGGAGCCAGACGAACGAGAAAGAAATTCACGACAACGATCGACAATATGATCGGTATGCCATGCAGCACGCGGCTGATGACGTATTTGCCATTGGCAAACCACATGGTGGGTCCTCACTGCTTGGACGAGACCGCATTTTCATGCGGTCCCTTGAAGCCGACTATTGCTCGATCCAGGTGTCGTAAAGGCCACCCCTCAGTCCGAGAGGCGAAGTGATGAGATCCTTCACCCTGTCGTTCTGCAAGGCGACGAGGTCCATCTCCATCACCCAGATCAGGGGACTGTCGTCCACCAGCTTGCGCTGCAGTTCATGAAACAATGCGTTGCGCTTGTCGGTGTTCGACTCGGTCTGGGCGGCTTCCCACAAGGTATCCACCTGCGGATCGGAGTAACGCGCGACATTGCCGAAAGGGACCTGCGGATTGATCATCTTCGACCAGGTGTTCCGCTGAACGCCCAGCGTCGGGTCGGCCATGCCGATCGACCAGGATGAGCTCATGTCGAAATCGTATTCCGAGTGAACCGAACGTACGAATGTCGGATAGTCCCGATTGCGCAATTCGACCTGGATCTTCAAACGGGCCAGCTGCTGTTTGATCACCTCGCCCATTCGGCGCCAGTCTTCACCGAAGGCTGCGGGATCGTGAATGATCTTGAAGCGTATTCCGTCATCCTTCACCGGATAGCCGGCTTCGTCGAGAAGCTTTGCGGCGATTTCAAGCCGGTCTTTGACCGCAAAATCACGCACGCCCTCGGCCGTGAACGCCCCGGTGCCGGAGACGAAAGACGATATGGGGCCGACGGCTGGCTTGCCGAAACCGTACCACACGTTGTTGATGATCTGCTTGCGATCGAGCGCATATGCGACAGCCTGGCGGACGAGCTTGTTGTCGAACGGCGGGCGCTTGTTGTTGAGTTCCAGCATCATCATCGGCGCAATGGCTTCGTAGCCGCCCTGAGCGATCGAGATGCCGTCGATAGCCTCCAACCTGCGCATCTCGACCGGGTTTACCGTGCCGAAGGTCGCCACGTCGATCTCGCCGCTTTCAATCCCGGCCGCTCGCGTAGCGGAGTCGGCTATGAAGCGGAAAATGATGCTATCGAGATAGGGCCGCTCCTTGCGCCAGTAGTTCTCGTTCTTGACGAGGCGGATGTAGCTGCCCTTCTCCCAGGCGTCGAATTTGAACGGCCCTGTTCCGATGGGCTTGTTGACCGCTGGATTGTTGCGGAAGTCCGTGCCTTCGTAGATGTGCTTGGGCACGATCGGCGCCTCGAGGCTCGACAGGCCGCGCATCAGCGGGAGATATGCATGCGCAAGGTGGAAGACGACCGTGTGTTCGTCTGGGGTGTCGATGCTCGACACCGGGCCGAGGTTGCCCTTTCCGCGCGGATGATATTCCTTCACCACCTGCATCAACGAGAACTGGACGTCCGCCGAGGTAAACGGCTTGCCGTCATGCCAGACCACGCCCTGACGCAGCTTGAATGTGATCGTCAGGCCGTCGTCGCTGATGTCCCAGCTCTCCGCAAGCGACGGCTTCGGCTGGAGCTCCATATCGTACTCGAGAAGGCCGTCGAAAATCTTGGTAGCCAGTTCGGCCGTAGTGGGCGCCGAGCTCAGCGCGTTCGTGATGAGGGATGGCTCCGGCGTCGTCGTGATGACAAGGTTGCCGCCGGGCGTTTGAGCCAACGCGGTCGAACTTGCAAATGCGAGCGCGACGGAGAGCGCCATGGCTGACAAGAGTGGTCTGACTTTTTTCATCGTTGTAAAGTTCCCCTGAGACAATTCGGCCTTGGTCCGGTTCAACGACGGCCGACTGCTGCGTTGTGGCGGACATCACGCACATGTCAGCCAACTGAAAGTCAGATTATCATAGGACTATAATTGCGCAAGGCAGATTTATAATTTTGCAAAATCGCAGTGTTTTTTATACTATGCGCGCAACACACGAGAAAGAACCCATATGGTGCTGACCCCGCAAGCAATCGCTAACGTTTCTCCACTGGATGGCTTGGGCGAGAGAATCCGGACCCTTCGCTCCGAGCGTGGTTTAACTCTGCAGGAGCTTTCTACAATAAGTCAAGTTTCAGTCGCCATGTTGAGTCATATCGAAAGAGGCCGCAGTGCGCCCTCGATCAAGGTTCTTGACCGCGTCCGGCTGGCGCTTGGGGTTCCGTTCAGTGCCTTTTTTGAAGAGACCGCAGAGACCACGCCAGGCGACGAGCGTCAGGTGATAAGCCGCAAGAGTGAACGACCATTCCTGGCATTCACGGCAACCGGCCTGAAGAAGGAGCTCGCATCGCCTATCCGCGGCACGCGGCTGGAGATGATGATACTTCACATTGACCGCGACGGTCATTCGGGAGACGAGCCTTGGCGCCGGGACGGTGAAAAATGCGGGATGGTGATGGAGGGACGCTTCGAGCTTACGATCGGAAGCAGCAAATACACCGTAGAACAAGGTGACGCTTTCCAGTTCGATAGCTCAGCCCCGCATTCCTTCAGGAATTTGCATGACGGACCCACCAAGGTCATGTGGATCGTGTATTCCAAGGACTTGGGTTGACCTCTGAAAACTTGTTCGCTTGCGCCCGCATCGGGCCGGTTGCCGCATCCTATCCGATAGGATGAAAAGCCCTGGTTGCCGGTGCGGCGACCTATCCGACCGACGTATTCTTCTTTGTCGCCGTGCTGCACCCTCGTCCCTTCGATCAGCTTGTCGTTTCCGACCGTCCGGCCAAGAGTCCATCGAAGGCTGACATGGTGGATGGAACCAAGCATGAAGATCATTCTGGTCAATCGATACTTCTTTCCCGACCAGTCAGCGACCAGCCGGGTCATCTCATCCATCGCCTTTTCCCTGGCCAGACGAGGTTTCCAGGTAACGGCGGTCGCCAGCCGGGAGATCCACAATCGGCCCGGCGAGATGCTGCCGGCGGACGAGATCATAGACGGCGTGACGGTGAAACGTCTGGTGAGCGCAGGGGCCGGCCGCCGGAACCTGTTCAGACGTTGCCTGGATTATGCGCTTTTTCACGGGCTTGCCTTCCTGTGGCTGCTTCGGAACGCGACAGCGTCGGACCAGGTCGTCGTTTGCACGGATCCCCCTCTCCTGTCGGTGACGACGAGCGTCGCCGGCAGGCTGAAAGGCGCCACCATGGTGAACTGGATCATGGACCTGTTCCCGGAGACGGCCATAGAGCTCGGTTTTCTCCGCCGCTGGCCGAAACTTGGTCAATGGATCGCGGCGGCGCGCAACTGGTCGCTGAGATCGTCCGGCATGATCATTTGCCCGACCAGCACCATGGCGGATTATCTGAATGGTCAGGGCCTGTCCCGCGACCGGCTGCTCGTCATGCACCACTGGGCCGATAGCAACGAGATCTTCCCGATCTCCGCCCGCGACAACAGGCTGCGTGTCGAGTGGGGCCTGGAGGACGCCTTCGTCGTCGGCTATTCCGGCAATTTCGGAAGGGCCCATGAATTCACTACGCTGATCGAGGCAGCCTCACGCCTCAGGCATCGTGCCGATATCAAGTTTCTGATGATCGGCGGTGGCCACCAGCATGCGCGGGTTACCGAGGAAGTCGGCAGGCTCGGCCTTGAGAATGTCATCTTCAAGCCGCTGCAGCCGGTTACGGATCTGGCCGAGAGTATCGGTGCGGCCGACGTTCATGTCGTGTCGCTTCTTCCGGAGCTGGAACACTGCATCATTCCGAGCAAGTTCTACGGTATTCTCGCGGCCGGCCGGCCGACCCTCTTCATCGGAGACCGGAACGGCGAGGTTCCGCGCGTGCTCTCTCTTCATGATTGCGGCCGAAGCGTCGCTATCGGGGCGGCCGACGAGCTTGCGGCATTGATCGAATGGATGCGGAGCAACCCCGCCGAATGCGCTTCCATGGGCGAAACCGCGCGCAGGCTGCAGACCGCCGAATATTCCGGTGACCGGGCGGCCGACGGCTGGAGCGCGTTGATCACACGAATCCAGACCGCGGAGCCGGCCATCCCTCCCCTCGTGTCGCAGGTCTCTCGTTAGAGGGCGCCCCAATTCGCAACTTTATTCTCCCGACGGATAATCCGGAGGCGAGGACAAATTCCTCGATACGCTTCGGGCACTTCATGCAGTCAGAAGCCCATCTATCCGAGGTCGCAGCCGCGGCGGGCTTGCCGAAGGCTCACCGCGCATCTATCGCCGAAACGCGTAGGACGCAGCGGCCTCGGGGCGGCGCCGGCCGACCGGCTTTGCAGGGTTCCCGACATATATGGTCCAGGGCTGAAGCGCCTTTGCAGTCACCGCCCTTGCGCCAAGGACGGCCCCCTCGCCTATCACCACCCCTGGTCCGACAAAGGCTTCGGCCGCAACCCACGCATTGGATTCCACGGTTATCGGTTTGTGTACCAGCGGGAATGTGCTGTCCTGCACGTCGTGCGATCCAGAGCAGAGATGGGCGCGTTGCGATACGGATGCGAATTCTCCGATCCTGATCACGTCGATATTGTAGCAGATCACGCCGGGCCCCATCGAGGAATATCGCTCCATGACGAGATGTGCGGGCCACCATATCAGCGCCTTGGCGTGGACGGAGGCGGTCGCGTCGATTGTCGCACCGAAGCGCCTGAGCAGAAAATTGCGCCAGCGGCGGAGGGGTGGCGGCGTCCATGCCGCGAGAACCCGCCAGGTGATCATCCAGGCAAGGCGCTTCAGCCGGAACCGCAGGGCGAGCGTCGGGCCGTTGAAGCGCGGCAGTGGGGTCGTGGCATGTTTGAAGGTAGGATCTTCGTATCTGGACAGCATGGCTTAACCCGTCGCGCGAAGGAATGTCTTAGGATGAGGAACAAAGTGGCCGGAAGGCGTGACGACAAGGAATGGGATCCGCGCCGCGGGCATCTGCATATCCATCTACGCAGCCTGAGCCCGATCGGGATGACAGGAGGAAGGCATGTCCGCAAGCAGGCAGAGGACCGGAAAACATAGTCATGGGAGCCGATTTGTCCCCAATGTCAGCTCGTCCGCGGAGGATGCCATCTCCGGCATGCTGCTGCGAAGATCATAGGCGACAATCTTGGCATATTCCTTGAATACCTGGAGCCCTTCGATGTCGCCCGCGAGCGTCCAGTAGGACTTTGTCTTCTCCGTGGGAATCGAGATCCACTGGATGTCGGGCATCAACGAACGGAAACGTTTTGCCGCGCGCTTGGAGTGAAACCAGCTCGTCACCAGGATTGCCTGCTGAACGTCCAGGCGGTCGAGCAACGGTTTCGAGAAAGTTGCGTTCTCCCAGGTCGTCTGCGAACGGCATTCCGTCGCAATCGCTGCCGCATTCACGCCGGCGGTAACCAGGCTCGTCCGGATGAATTCGCAGTCGCCGGCACCCGTAACCAATACCGAGGGTGCCATCCCATCTCGCCACAGGGCCGCCGCCCGGGCCGCCCGGGAAGGGCCGTCGCCTCCGAGGATGACGATGATGTCCGCCCGCTGCGGCATGTTCCGCTCTGCCAGCAGGTAGTCCGCCGACAATAACGCTATCGCATAAAGAGCGATCGCAGCCGTTGCGAACAATCCCGAATAGGGAAGCAGATATGCCAGACGTCGTCGCTCCCGAGATTGCATCGACCGTTGAGCCACGAGCGACCGGGTGTCGTTCGCCGGGGAAAGCGGTGGAACTGACGGAGGCTTTCTCATGGCACGTCACTCATCCTTCATGAGAGATGCCGGTGCCGAGCTCAGGCGGCCGGATGCCGGTATGGCGCCGAGCACCCCGGCTCCGTTCTTGCCCAGCCGTCGGGGCTCCCGAACGAGCCTGGCCCTGGACAGGGAGCCGGTGGCAGCGAGAACGAAGAGCGTGTGAAGGAGAATAGGA
Source organism: Neorhizobium sp. (assembly GCA_052038935.1). Classification (GTDB taxonomy): domain Bacteria; phylum Pseudomonadota; class Alphaproteobacteria; order Rhizobiales; family Rhizobiaceae; genus Neorhizobium. The sequence continues at coordinate 43,201 of JBQGDG010000081.1, forward strand.
ATGGCAAGCCCTATCGCCATGACTTCTCCGGGAATGTTCAGGAGGACGCCGAGATAGCCGATGCCGCCGCAGATGGTGGAGACGATGATGATCGTGATGGTTGTCGCGGCCGGCGTGAATCCGTAGTCGAGCAGCAGATGATGCAGATGCCAGCGGTCGGCCGACATCGGGTTGCGATGGGCGAGCAACCGGCGAACGATGAGGCTGAGCGTGTCGGCCACCGGAACGATGACGATCCATATCAGTGCCGGGAACGAAACGGCGACGCTTTCCGTAGCGAGTAGAATGATGGCGTAGGAGATCGTCGCTCCGAGGGCCGTGCTGCCCGCATCGCCGAGGAAGATGCTGGCCCTCGACCGCCAGGGGCTGCGCATGTTGAAGACGAGAAACGCGCAGAGGCAGACGAGGAGCGTCTGCAGCGGTGGTATGAGCCCTTTCATATCGGCGAAACCGGCTACCAGCATCAGCCAGACGAGAGCGACACCGGCAACCCCGCCGGCAAGTCCGTCGACACCGTCGATCATGTTCCACGAGTTGACGAGCCCCGTGACGAAGATGACGCCGACGATGAAGAACAGGGGAAGGAACAGGTGGGAGTTCTGCGAAAACAGCGCGCCGACGGAAAGCGCTCCGATATTCGCGCCGCCGATGAACGTCACCGCCATCGCGAGCTGCATGACGAACCGCCCCGCCGCAGGAAGCGGTCGACGGTCGTCGACGAGGCCGATCAAGAGAATTACCGACAGGCCGAGCCAGAAATTCAGTCCCAGGATATCCGTCTGGCCGGTGATGAAGGACGCCGCAGCAAAAGCGGAGAATATTGCGATCCCCCCGCATAGCGGAACGGCGCCGACATGCCTCTTTCGAGCGGAATCCGGGCGGTCCACGAGCTGATAGGTGATGGCCAGTTGGCGAAGAATGACGACCAGCGCGACGCTCAGCGTGAATGTTGCGGTGGCATTGACCAGCAGTCCGCCCATGTTGCTACCCCTCCTGGCGTCGAAACCAGCACGGCACGGTCCCTCGCCCGTGTCGGCCTCACAGGGATCGTAGAGAAACGCCACCTCTCACGGTACGGCGGCAAATGGAGCAGCGCCCTCCATCAATGGGATGAGGCGAATGAAACGGGAGTATGCAGCTAGTTCCAAAGAGGCTGCCCGGAGGCAAAGGACGGCCTTTTCACTCGGGGGGGAATCCGGTTGGATCCTCGGAGGCCTAGCGATCGAGCGACAGGATGCCCAGCCAGTCGCGGGAGCCCATCCCATTCGCCTGTGCGGGAAGAGTGACCTGATGGAGACCCTCCTCGTCCGAAATGACGGCCTCCATGCGAAGGGCGCCATTCGCCGGATCGTACCATCGGAGCCGTTTTCGACCCGGGGCGAGGCTGCTCGGATCGAGACTGATGCGCCCGCCCTTCCGAACATAGATCACGGCGAACGTCCCGTCTTCGGCGCGGGCGGCCAGACCGTGTCTTTCTCCCTCGGCTCCGGATGCCTCCAGGAGGCGCTGATCCGGAACGAGTTTCCACCATTCTACGGTGGCGAAGAGCTTTGCGAGCACTCCGATACTCTGCGCACCGCGGCTGAAAAGCGCGTCTCGCCAGCCTTCGGAAGCGGGGAAGAGACCAGGGGCGGCAAAATGCCATGTCGGATTGTTGCCATATATCTGCCCCCCGGCTCCCGAAAGAAGCGCGCTGTAGGCGATGAGGCGTGCGACGCCGTCATCGGCACCATGTTCGCCCTCATAGAGGCCTTCGATGAAGAAGAAAGGTCGTGGGGGGCCTGAGCGGTAGCGGGCAAGCACGGCGGAAGCGACGTCGCCATATGTGTAGACCGTATCGATGGCGAGCCATTTGGAGTGTTCCCAGAAGCGGGCTGTGACCGAGTCACGGTCGCCGTGCACCGTCTGCAATACGCCCGGAGAGCTTTCGGCAATCCCCTCCGCCACGGCGTCTACCAGCACCTTGTCCGGCGGATCGTAGTCGCCGCCCTGAACCCAAATGATGTTCTGAAATCGGGCAAACCGGCGGCCGAGATATTGGCCGTAAGCCCTTAGTTTTTCAGGTCCCGCGGCGACCATGTCGGCATACCAGCCTTCGGGTCCTCCGCCGGCGCCGAGGTAGGCAGGACATAGAAGCACGAGCATGTCGAGACTCGCGGCCGTCTCGATCACGGCTTCCGCATGCTGGAAATAGGCTTCGTTCGGATTTTCGAAACTCGCGCCGACGAACGGAAGATGCCCGTAGGCGTTGGCCGGCGCCCTACGCGCGAATTCGTGCTCGATCAGCGAGACCAGCACCGTGTTGAAACCCTGCCGCTTGCGGACGCCGAGATAATGTTTCGCATCGTCGAGAGAAAGATCGGCGATCAGCGACCAGGCGCTATCGCCGGTGAGGAGAAAGGGCCGGCCCAGGCTGTCCTCCAGATGGTGATCTGGCAAGGCCGGCCGCAAAGGGAAGCTAACCTCACCTGCAAGAGCGGCCGAGGTAATGAAAAGCCAAAGGAGACCGGCCAGCGGTGCACGGTGGAAACGATACGGGTTTCGGGTCTGCGACCTTCTCGCCTTCGTCAACTAGAGGCGCTCCCGTACTACCCTCAGCCAGTTCTTGATGGGAAGCGGGACATAGGTTCTCAGGCCCGGGCGGAGGCCCGCAGGCGTTGACCAGTCTTCTATGTCGAGCGGAGGCGATATCCCGGGTCTGGCGGTGACCAGCGAATTGATGATGTCATAGTAGCGGCTTGCCATCTGCCCGATGCTGAAGCGCCTGGGAACGACCTCCCTTGCGGCTCCGGACATCCGTTCCAGGAGATCGCGGTCGGCTGCGAGCCGCGCGATCGCGTTGGCTGCCGCCGTATAGTTGCCGACAGGAAAGAGAAAGCCGTTCACGCCGTTCTCGACGATCGTATCCGTCACGCCTCGCAGATGGGAGGCGACCGGGACGCAGCCTGATGCCATGGCCTCGACCAGTGTCATGGGCAGGCCCTCATAACGGGACGGCATGATCAGGACATCGTGTTCCGCCATGATCGACGGAATATTCTCTGGCGGGACCGCGCCCATATAGCTCACGCGTTTCCAATGGCCGACAAGCCGCCGCTTGAGCTTGGCCATATCGGGACCGTCCCCGACCACGGTCAGAGATACCGCCTCCGGCAGGGCGTCGAGTATTTCCCGAAGCCAGAGGATGCCTTTGGAAGCGTCCTCGACCCGTCCCACGAAGAGTACCCTCAACGCGGATGCCGGGCGGATGCGGTCCTGCGCCTTCTCGCTGAAGGCGGTCGCGTCGACGGCGTTGCCGATGACATGGGTGCGGTCGCCGGAAAAGCCGCAACGTTCGACCAGATCCGTCCGGCAGCGTTCCGATACCCCGATCGTTGCATGGACGTGGTGCTCGATCGACTTCGCGGCCGCATAGGTGCCGGGTGTTATATTGTGTACGATCATGATGCGTAGAATGTGCTCCGGCAGATAGCGGGCAATATTCGTCTGCAAGGTATCGCCGAGGACATTGATCATCACACCGTCGAAGCCGTTGTCTTCGATGGCCTCCGCCATCAGCCTGGCACATCCGGCTTCCCCGAGCGCCGGCGGCACGATCAGTAGCTGGCCGAGAGATGCTTCCTTTCGCATCATCATCGAGAGCTCCTGCTCCTCATGGCAGAGGCCGAACCAACGGACGTCGATCCCGTAGTCGGCGAGCCCGGCATTGAGGCTCTTGAAGACCGAATAGGTGCCGCCGATATGCGGCAGGACAAAATAAGCGAACTTCATCTCTGGTGGCCCCTCATCCAACAGCTCTGCATCTCCTGCACCGGATACTAGAAGCTCGATCGTCGGGCGGTAGTCGAATACTGGAGAAGGCTTCTCCTCCCTTCGAAGGACAGCTCGGTGGGGTTTAGTTCTTTGGGCTAGCGTCGCTGCCGAATAGCGAAGTGGGTCGATTTTCGCAGAACCGATATCTGTAACCTCGTGAGCCTGCGATCGCGGGCCTGTTAACCGCGGTTACCAGATGAAGATCAGCCTCCTCGGACAATTCGGCTCGGGAAATTCCGGAAATGACGGCTCGCTGGAGGCGATGCTTCTATGTCTGCGTAGGTATCGGCCGGACGCGCAGCTTCTGTGCATCTGTTCCAATCCGACCTTCATCGAGGCGCGCTACCACATACGCTCGATCAGTGTTGGCGGCCCGAAGCTCTCGTCGGGCTGGAGCAAGGCCGCCAACAGGCTGCTGTTGAAACTGCCGCGTCGGCTTGCCCTCGTAGTCACGGCAATCGGACATCTCCACGGTTTCGACGTGATGATCATACCGGGAACGGGCATTCTCGATGATTTTCAGGAAAAGGCTTTCGGCTGGCCGTTCGTGATCTTCTCCTGGTGCCTGCTTGCGCGTTTCTGCCGCACCAAGATCGTTTTCGTCAGCATCGGCGCCGGCCCCATCAACGGCCGGCTGAGCCGGTGGTTCCTCCGGTCGGCGGCAAAAATGGCTTCCTACCGTTCCTACAGGGACGACACGTCGCTCGAATTCATGCGGGAACTCGGTATAGACGTATCCAATGATCGCCGTTTTCCCGATATCGCCTTTGCTCTCGCAGAGCCTGCTCCCGGCGTATCGTCTCCGGTATCCGGGACGCTGAGCGTCGGCGTCGGTGTCATGTACTATAAGGGCTGGCGAGCGAACAATCCGCGTGGCGGCACGATCTACGAGACCTATGTGGAAAAAATCTCCACATTCGTTTCCAGGCTGCTTCGGGATGGCTACCGCGTCAGTCTCCTTACCGGAGACAGGAGCGATCAGAGGGCATGCGATGACGTCATGAGCCGGCTGTCCGAAATGGTGGCGAAGACGGATCTCGATCGGATCGAGACTGCGCCCGGGACGTCGCTGCACGACATCATGCGGCAGATATCAAAGGTCGATCTGGCGGTCGTCTCCCGTTATCACAATCTCGTCTGTTCCTTGAAACTGAACAGGCCGACGATATCGCTCGGCTACGCCCGCAAGAACGATGATCTTATGGGCGACTTCGGCCAGGCGCCTTACTGCCGAGGCATAGAGACGTTCGATGTGGACGAGCTCACCGCCATGTTTGCGGAAATCCTCCGTGATCGCGAGAGCATCAAATCGCACATCAGTTCCGTCAACGAGCGCTTGCAATATCAGCTGATCGAACAGCAGCATTTGCTGGCGCAACTGGTGTTCTCCGACCCCTCGAGCCTGAGCGACCAACACGCCAATACATCGGAAAATGTCGCCTAGCCGACTTCGCCTATTTGGGAGCCTGAGGGAATGCGTCAGCATATAAGGACCGATATCCGCCCGTCTGGGCGATCCGTACAATCGCGAGGCGTTCTATGAACTCGCCGCGCCGCGCCTTTATCATGTCCTCGATCGAGCAATATCTCGCGTTGATCATCAACGTGACGGTCATGGCGACGATGGCACGATTGCTGACACCGGATGCCATCGGGCACGCGGTGATCGCCCTCGGCATCGGTTCGATCGCCCTTTCGCTCAGGGAGTTCGTGACGCCGGATTTCCTCATCCAGAAGATGGAGGTCGTTCAGAGCGATATCCGCACGTCCTTCACCGTGCTGTTCATGATGACCACCGTGGTCGCGGCCGCCCTGCTCTATTTTTCCGAAGAGATCGCGGCATTCTACGATGCACCCGAACTTTCCTTCTTTCTCTTCGTCATGACGATGTCCGCATTCGCCGATGTCGTCGCCCAGCCGATCATAGCCTTGCTCCGCCGTGACATGGCATTCGGGACGCTCGCCAAGATCCGGACGCTTGCTCTTTTGGTGTCCGCCCTGACCACCATCGTCCTGGGATCGCTCGGCGTCGGCTACATCAGCTACGTATGGGGCATGCTTGCCAATTCGCTCATGCTTGCACTGATAACCGTCGCCGTCGTTCCGCATTCGATCGGCTCCATATGCAGGCCGAGCCTCGCCTCCTGGAGAGCGGTTCTCGCTTTCGGCGGCTTCAAGGGAGCTTCCCAGGCGGTCGATCGGATTTACGAGGCAGTTCCGCAGCTGATCATCGGCAAGGCGATGTCGATGACCTCGGCGGGCCTCTACAATCGGGCAAACACCGTATGCGGCATTCCCGACCGCATCATCATGTCTGCCTTTTACGCGATGGCGTTTCCGACGCTTGCCGCAAGCGTACGCGACGGCAAGGACATCAAGCAGGCCTATCTACATACATTGAGCTATCTCTCCGTCCTCTACTGGCCCGGAGTGCTCATGATCGCCGTGACCGCGGATCCGATCGTTCACCTGGTTCTCGGGCCTCGATGGGATGAGGCGATCCTGCTGGTCAGGGTGATGTCGGTAGCGGCGGTCTTCTGGTTTGCCGTTATCGTCACCAATCCCCTGCTGCTTGCGCTCGGGCAGAACAGGGACGCCTTCCTGTCGAGTTTCCTGTCGCGCAGCGTAGCGGCCACGGTTCTCTGCGGGGCAAGCACCTACAGTGTCGTCGTGGTGGCTCTCAGCCAGTTCGTTTCGCTGCCGGCGCAGATGCTGATCGCGATCTACTTCGCCAAGAAGCATCTGGCATTCACGCTCGTCGAACTTTTATCGGCCGTCTGGCCGAGCGTGTTCGTTACGTCGCTTTCCCTGCTCGGACCGCTGGTCTTGCTCATGGCCAATGGAGGCAACACGGATTTCACCATGGTTCAGTTCGGCAGCAGCATCCTGTCCGCCGGCATGGGATGGGTCCTCGGTCTCGTCATGACCAGACATCCTTTCCTCGTCGAAGTGCAACTGATCCTGAAAACCGTGGTCGGCTTGACTTCGGGCCTGCGCCGATGGTTCAGCGCGGCGGGAGCCTAGCGCCGTGGCCAGCGTCGATGTGGTGGTTCCGAACTACAATTACGGCAGATATCTGCGCGCTTGTGTCGAAAGCATCCTCGCTCAGGAGGCCGTCACGATCCGCGTCCTGATCATCGACAACGCATCGACCGATGAAAGTGTGGATGTCGCCCGCTCGCTTGCCCGCGATGATCGGGTCGAACTCGTGCTGCGAGATGAAAATCTCGGAACGCATGCCTCCTTCAATCAGGGCATCGACTGGGCCAGGGCCGATTATTTCCTTTTGATGTTTTCCGATGATTTTCTCGTACCCGGCGCCCTGAAGCGTGCGACCGGCGTCATGGACGCGAACCGGTCCGTCGCCTTCTCCTATGGTGGCGACGTCCCGATCAGGAATAGCGAGCCGATCCCGCGCATTCCCGCACAGCCTGATCCGCCTCCGTTCCGCCTCCATGACAGCCATGCCTTCATAAAGCGGTTCTGCCGGCTCGGCGTATTCCAGATACCCGGACCGTCCATCGTCGTCAGGACGAGTGTTCAGAAGCGTGTCGGTCACTACCGGACGGCGTTGCCCCACAGTGACGACTATGAGATCTGGCTGCGCCTCGCCATGCATGGTCCCGTCGCGGAACTCGACTGCATCCAGGCCGGTATCCGGTCCCATGATGCCAACCGATCCGCGGAACTCTGGTCGCATCAGATACAGCATATCCTTCACACGGCCGCTGCCGCGGAAAGCTTTTTCGATCATGAGGGCGGTGGTATGGCGGGCAGCGGTCGGCTGCGGAAGCTTTCCCAACGGGGAATAGCCAATCGCGCCTATTGGTCGGGTATGTCCCATCTTGGCCGCCGCAATCTGGAAGCCGTGGAACTGTTCAAGCTTGCCTTCCGCCTTTCGCCTTCGTCCGCCCTGCTTCCGCCGGTCAGCTATCTGCTGCATCGCCCCGATGCGCTTCGCAAGATCGGCTCATTTCTCTCGGGCAGGGTCGGTACACGATGAACATGGAGGATCGCCGTATTATTTATTCTTCGGCCGCGACTACCAGTCGAAGAAGCGCCGAAAGGGACGCGGATTCTGTGCGGCGCATGATCGAGGCCCGGTGATTTTCGACCGTCCGCTGGCTGAGCTTCATCTCGGCGGCGATGATTTTGTTGGGCTGGCCACGAACGATGCGCTCCAATATCTCTCTTTGTCGTCGTGTCAGCCCCGCAAGCTTCGTCTGCGCGGTCTCGCGACGTTCGTTCGTATCCCGTGACAGTTCCAGTGCCCGGCGGACGCTGTGGTAGATCTCGTCGGATGAGAACGGTTTGGCAATGAAGTCGATTGCGCCGCTTTTCATCGCCTCGACAGCCATGGGCACGTCGCTGTGGCCGGTAACGACGATGACGGGCGACCGATGGCCACGCTCCTTCAGCATGCTCAACAGTTCCAGCCCGCTCATCCCCGGCAGATAGGCATCGACCAGAAGACAGCTCCCCCGTTCAGGCACATAGGCGGCGAGATATTCCTCGGCAGATATATAGGTGCCGACGGACCAGCCTGCTCCGCGAAACAGATCGCGGATATTGTCCCGGACCCCGGCTTCGTCATCAATGACCTCGATGTGCCGTTCCGTAGCCCCCTCGCCCCTGCTCGCGGCAATCCTTGGTGCACTTTTTTCCTCCCGCGAACGGGAAAGCAAATCTCCGATGGAACTCAGCACATCCCTCAACTTTACCGGCTTGTTGAGATGCGGAACCCGATGATGGGCGTATTTGCGAAGCGTCTTGCTCGATATGTCGCCCGTCAGGATGAGTGCGGGAACCTTGCTGTTCAAGATACTACGGACACTCTCGATCGCCGCGAGCCCATCCGCTCCTTCGGAGAGATTGTAGTCGGCAAGGACGATTTCGGGTTTGAATTCGCCGCGTTCGACGATCGACACGGCTTCGAGCATGCTTCCCGCAGAGGCTACCGCATAGCCTGCCTGTTCCAGGCCCATCTTCAGCAGATCGCGCATATCATCAGCATCTTCGATGATCAGGACGGCTCCCGCTCCTCCATTCCTGTTGTAATCCGTCGGCCGTGATGACGACCACAGGTTCACCAGGGTTCCGCCGGCAGGGGCACGGTCGATCAGGATCGAAAACACGGATCCCTTTCCCGGCTGCGACCGGACCGACACGTTCAGACCAAGCAGGTTGCTGACCCGCCTGACGATCGAAAGCCCGAGTCCCAACCCCTGTTCCCGCCTGCGCGTCGAAAGGTCGAGTTGGTGATATTCCTTGAAGACATCCTCGATCTGCTTTTCCGGGATGCCGATACCGGTATCCCAGACTTCGAGGCGAAGCTGGTTGCCGCGTCTTCGGCATCCGACCAGAATTTTTCCGGCCGGTGTATATTTGAGCGCGTTCGAGAGAAGGTTCCTGACGATCTGTTCAAGCAGGCGAGGATCGGTATGGACCGCGAGCTCGCTGCCGACGATACGAAGCTCGAGCCCCTTGGCGCCGGCCTGATAGGAGAATTCCTCCCGCAGCCGCCCCAGGAGATCGCCAATGGAGAAGTTCTCCAGCTTCGGCTGTACCATGCCGGCTTCTATCTGATTGATGTCCAGAACCGAATTCAGAATGCCGGACATCGACGTCAGGGTTTCTTCCATGCGCCTGACGAATATCCGGGACTGTTCATCCGTCACGCTCTTCTCCAGCAATCCCTGGAGGAGTTTCAACGTCTGCAACGGCTGGCGGAGATCGTGGCTTGCCGTCGCCAGAAAATGCGACTTGGCTTCGGAGGCGATCTCCGCCGATCTTTTTGCCGCCTCCCTGTCCTCGACCAGCTGCTTCTGAACGCTCATGTCGATGAAGGTGATCACGACACCTTCTATGCCGGCTCCGGCAGCTCGGTACGGCTTGATCTGGCGAACATACCAGCGACCGTTCCGGGCTGATATCTCCCGGTCGACGCCGCCGCCATCCATGAGCACTTTCAGCGCGTCTCCCCGGAAATCCCCGTCGTCCGCCACGGTAGCCAGGTTCCAGAACGGGCGACCGATATCCGATGGAATGATATTGAACAGGGAGCGTGTGGCGGGCGTAAAGAAGCGGATATTCAGCTCGTCGTCGAGCAGAAGTGTCGGCACGTCTATACTGTTGAGCACATGTTCGAGATCCTCGGCGAGTATTGTCCGATGCGAACGATGGGTCGGCGCGGGAGGTTTGCTCGACGAAGGTCCGTCCATGCCCGGGCGGAGCCTGTCCGACGATGCGGAGTGAGGCAGACCCGTCACGTGCTCCCGGTTGGTGCCACGGAACGCTCCGGTCGTCCCGCCCGCTATCGCCTCCACCATGGCGGCGAGCTGAAGCCCGCCGAGTTCGCGTGTGAGGTCACTCCCGCCGGCCGCCGCGCCATGAGTGCTCCCAGGATCGCCGGGTACAAACGCAAGCCCGCCGGCGTCTTCGATCGCGGTCATCGTGTCCGGGCTACCGAGATCACTGTCCGGAAGGACGATGGCGATCGCCCTGTTCCGGTATTCGCGCGCCAGCGAAGACAGCAGAGTATCTAATGCCGTCGATGATCCCTCCCTTTTATCGCCCGGGATCAAGCCGATCTTTCCGCCCAGAAGGGTCAGGACCGATTGCGGTGGTGCGACGTAGAGACGATTGGGCTCTATCGGCATTCCATCTTCGGCTTCGACAACGTCGAGCCGGCCGTCTGCGGATAAGTCGCCGACAATTCCGGCATGAGACGGGGCATCGGCGTCGAGCACCAGAAAAAACGCGCAGCCCGTATTCGAAGGTAGCGCAGCCAAAAGGTCCCTCACCATCGCAAGCCCCGCGGAAGAAGCCCCGATACCGACAACCTTAAATCCGAGGTCTGAGTCAAACATGCTTTTTGTGCGAAGGTTGCGGATCTACTGGAGGAAGTCTAATTCCAAGTACGCTGCGGATCACTGCGTCGTCTGCAAGCTGATCTGGCTGGACATCAGGGAAATTACATTGAGCCGCAGAGCAGATAGGCATGATGATTATCAAAAAATCAGGAGTTTTACTCGTCACAAATTCTTTCACCCGTGACATGAGTTGCGCAAGGGCACCCGATCAGGATCATGCAAGGTAAAATGGTGTGGTGTCGAGGTGTCCAACCAGCCGTATATTTTCACCCGTCCATGCCGGTTTCCCACGTGATATCGTTAGACCTCACGCTTTTGGAGATATACCTAAGTGGTAGTCACTTTCGCCTCTCTTGCACCTTCTGGCTAAAACGTCAAAGTTGGCAAGCAAAACTGGGTAGGGATGGGGACTGATCCCATCTCAGCAGAACCCATCCGGATGAGTTCTGGGCAATAATTAGGTATTTTCCGACGCTTTCACTATGGCGATACCCTAGGCTAATATCGCGTCATGGGGAGTGCATCGCAATATTCTTTGAAGGCTCGGGGTTTTTGTAGGGAATGAATATATTTATGCTGGAAATAATATTGATTAACTACAGCTTGAAAATATTCACAGAATTATAAGGTGAAAGTCGAAATATAATATTAAATTTATCTAAATTTAGATGTTTCTCTCCTGCGGCTGCGACTTACATGTCCTGCATAGCAGTGTCCTTGAGGGGAAGGACGGAAAGGGGAAAAATGTCTGAGGTTCTAAACTTTGGCCATGCGCCAAATTCACCAAGATTTCGTCTGATAGCCGGTTCCACGCCTGCGCCAATTCTGCCGAGCGCTGATACGGGTCTCAAGACGCTGGCCATCATCAGCGATCGCGCACTGGATCGCGAATGCCTCGCCCAGAGTCTCATCACCCACGGCCTGGACATGGACGTCGACCTGTTCTCGTCAGTGGACGACTGGCGCAGGACGGCCGACAAGGTCCATTCGGGAATGCTCATCAATATCGGCCGGAGTAATGTCGGAGACGAGGCGCTCATCGGCGATCTGAAGGGTCTCGCCTCGGACTTCCCGGGCTTGCCCGTCGTCATTCTCGCGGAGAGCCGCGATGTACGGCAAATGCTGCGCGCCTTCGAAGTTGGCGTGCAGGGTTACATCTCCTCGGCCATCGGCTTGAACGTGTGTATCGGTGCGATCTCGTTGGCATTGGCCGGTGGAGCTTTCATCTCCGCAGAGGATCTCAACGATCTGCGTCAGTTTCTGTCCGTGGCGGAGGTCAGGGAGCGCAGCAGGGCAGCGATGTTCACCCAACGCGAGGTGGATGTGATCAATGCTCTCACCAAAGGCAAGCCGAACAAGATCATTGCCTATGAGCTCAACCTGCGTGAGAGCACGGTCAAGGTCCATATTCGGAATATCATGAAGAAGCTGAATGCCAGGAATCGCACGGAAGTAATATTCAAGATGTCTGGCCTCTTCAATCAGTAGAGCGCGCCGGACGGCAGGGTCGTCCGTACCCATCCGACGGATAGGGCGGCTTTTGAAAGAGCCGCTTGCTTGCCGCCCTGCCTTCTCGTCGCGAGTACCTCCTTTTGTCGATGCAATGTATCCGAGGTCGGAATGAAAGCATGCCGTGCCCATGCGCTAGCATCCATTGCCTCTAGTGGTCGCGAGGGACGTCGCCATGGATGATTTCATCCGGAATTTCGAAAATTCCGATCGTTTACGGAAACATGCCGGCCAGATCATTCCTGGCGGTGCTCATACCTATGCGAAGGGAGACGATCAGTATCCGCTTCTTTCTCCGGGGTTCATCGCCAGCGGATATGGCTGCCACGTATGGGATGTGGACGGCAACGAATACATTGAATACGGCATGGGCAACCGTGCGGTGGGTCTCGGCCATGCCTATGCTCACGTTGTCGCCGCGGCCAGGGCTGAACTGGATCGCGGCTGCAATTTTACCCGACCCTCGAAGATCGAAGTCGATTGTGCGGCGACGTTTCTCGAAACAGTCCCGACCGCCGATATGGTCAAGTTCTGCAAGAACGGTTCGGACGCCACTTCGGCTGCCATAAGGCTCTCCAGGGCTGTCACCGGCCGGGATCTCATCGCACGATGCAGCGATCACCCGTTTTTCTCTACCGATGACTGGTTCATCGGCACGACACCCATGAATCCCGGCATCCCGAAGGCCATCCAGGATCTGACGGTCGGGTTTGCCTATAACGACATCGAGAGCGCCAGAGCGCTCCTTGCCCGCCATCCCGGTCGGATTGCCGCCTTTATCCTCGAGGCTTCTCGCGGCGACGAGCCGAAGAACAATTTCCTCCACGAATTGCGCGACCTGTGTCACGCGAACGGAGCCTTGTTCATCCTGGACGAGATGATCACCGGATTCCGATGGCATAGCGGCGGAGCGCAGGCGGCTTTCGACATCGTTCCGGACCTGTCCTGCTTCGGTAAGGCGTTGGGCAACGGCTTCTCGATCTCGGCACTCGCGGGCAAGCGGGAGTTCATGGAGCGCGGAGGCCTCACACAGACGGTTTCACCGCGGGTTTTCCTGCTGTCCACCACCCATGGCGCCGAAACGCATGCGATGGCCGCTGCCATCGCCACGATGCACGTCTATCGGCACGAGCCGGTGATCGCACATCTCGTCCGCCAGGGGAACGCGTTGCGGGAGGGCGTGGAACGGATCGCCAGGGTTCACGGCGTAGAACATCACTTCCGGGCTCATGGCCACCCCGCATGCCTCACCTACGTCACGCTCGACGAGGATGGGAGGTCGTCGCAAGCCCATCGCACTCTCTTCCTGCAGGAGACCATCCGCCGTGGTCTTCTCGCACCGTCGCTGGTGGTAAGCTACACCCATGAAGACGTGGATATAGCGCGGACGCTGGATGCCATCGACGGCGCCCTGGCAATCTATCGGAAGGCGCTCGAAAACGGGGTCGACAAGTATCTGGTCGGCAGACCCAGTGATGTCGTCTTCCGGCCGTTCAATCACGCGACGCCTCCGGTGGCGCATATTCCGTCAATACACCACGCCGCCCAGCCGACATCATCCGGAAGTATTAGTGGTGGCGGCGAGCTAGATAATTTGCATGCCGGTTTGAACTACTTTGCGCAATCCATCCCGGATCGGCGAGACGATAGGCTCTGATAGCGACAGACGACCAGGGGGACATCGCTATGAAAGTGCTTATCACCGGCCATCGAGGATATATTGGCTCCGTTATGGCTCCGATGGTGGCCCGGGCCGGCCACGAGGTCTATGGGCTGGACAGCGAGTTCTATCATCGGTGTGCCTACCTCCCGGGCGGCAGGCTGCCGCACGTCCCCGCAGTGTGCAAGGACGTGCGCGATGTCACTCAGGCTGACTTCGAGGGCTTCGACGCGGTCATTCATCTCGCGGCGTTATCGAATGACCCGCTAAGCAACCTCAACCCGGAGACGACGTACGAGATCAACTACAGGGGCAGCGTCAAGGCTGCGGCCGCCGCCAAGAAGGCTGGCGTGAGAAGGTTTCTGTTTGCTTCTTCCTGCAGCAATTACGGTGCGGCTGGCGAGGGTCTCGTCAACGAAACGGCGCCATTGAAGCCTGTTTCCGCATATGGCGCGTCGAAGGTGCTGGCCGAACAAGAGATCGCGAGCCTCGCCGACGCGAATTTCTGCCCAGTCTATATGCGGCCGGCCACCGCCTATGGCCTCTCGCCGATGCTGCGCTTCGACATCGTGCTCAACAACCTGACGGCCTGGGCCGTCACCGAGGGGCTGATCCTGCTGAAGTCGGATGGCACGCCGTGGCGCCCTATCGTTCATATCGAGGACATATCGCGCGCTTTCCTGGCCGCACTCGAAGCACCGACGGATGTCGTTCACAATCAGGCATTTAATGTCGGGCAGGATGCCCACAACTACCAGATCAGGGAGATCGCCGAAATCGTCGCCCTGACGGTACCCGGCTGCCGTCTTCAGTATGCGAGCGACGCGGGTCCTGATACCCGTTCCTACCGTGTCGATTTCGGCAAGATCGCCCGCGCCCTGCCGGCATTCAAGCCGACATGGACCGCGGCAGCAGGTGCCGAACAGCTCTATCGCGCCTATGTGGGTCACGGCTTGACGCTCAGCGAGTTCGAAGGACCGCGTTATCAGCGGATCAGTCAGATCCGTAAGCTCATCGGGGATCACGAAGTAGACGAGAACCTTCGACGCCCCTCGCCGACGGTGGTACGCGACGCCGTCCAGACGCCGGCAACGAATTGAACGCGAGCCGGTCATGGATGCTTCAGCAGAGGCCCGGGATTGCCGAAACATGTCGGACGAACCGGACATCGCCCGGAAGATATACGAACTTGCGCGCCAGATATTCCCGCTTTGCCGCAGCATTACCGGCAAGGGGGTACGCGACACGATTGATATCCTGCAACGATATATCGACATCGAACGGCGTGACGTCCCCAGCGGGACGCGCGTCTTCGATTGGACGATCCCCGATGAATGGATCGTTCGCGACGCCTATGTGAAGGATGCGGCGGGGCGAAAGGTTATCGATTTTCAGGCATCGAACCTGCACCTTTTGAACTACAGCACGCCGATACGTCGCGTCATGCCGATGAGCGAGCTGAAGGACCATATCTTCACCCTGCCATCGCAACCGGATCTGATACCCTACAAGACTGCCTATTATACGGATGCCTGGGGCTTCTGCATGTCCCACGAAAAGTTCCTGCAGCTCGGGGAAGGCGACTATGAGGTCGTCATCGATACGGAGAAATCGCCGGGCAATCTCTCCTATGGCGAATATCTCCACCGGGGGCAGAGCGGGCGTGAAGTGCTGCTCTACGCCCATATCTGTCATCCGTCGCTCGCAAACGACAACTGCTCCGGCGTGGCCTTGCTGACATGCCTCGCCGCCGCGATGGCGCGGACCAGCACCTACTACAGCTACCGCTTCATATTTGCACCCGGCACGATCGGCTCCCTGACATGGCTGGCCCGTAACGAGCATCGCCTTTCGGATGTGGCGCATGGCCTTGTCGTATCCTGCGTCGGTGATGGCGGCGGCCCGAACTACAAGAGAAGTCGTCGGGGTAATGCTCAGATGGATCGTATCGCCGCCTGCATTCGATGCGGCGATGAGAAAAAACCGGTCTCGATCTCAGATTTCATTCCGTATGGCTATGATGAGCGGCAATTCTGTTCGCCGGGATTCAACCTTCCCGTCGGACTTCTGCAGAGAAGTTCTTTTGGGACGTTTCAGGAATACCATACATCTGCAGATAACCTTGAATTTATCAAATCTGAACACTTGGGTTCTTCATATCGTCTGGTGCTGGACATTGTCGAGGCGCTGGAAGGAAACTGGAAACCGCTGAATCTTTTTCCAAAGGGCGAACCGCAGCTCGGCAGGTATGGTCTCTTTTCTTCCCTCGGGGGGCACAAGACGAACAGCGAGCGCACCATGGCCTATCTATGGACGTTGAACCTGGCCGACGGGGAAAACTCGCTGCTGGATATCGCGGAAAGGGCAAAGATGCCGTTTGCCGAGATTGCGGCTGCCGCAGCGGCATTGCAGAAGGCGGGGCTCGTTTCAAACCTGGGTTTCGTAAGAGACTGACCGCACGATATCGAGGGGAGTCCATTCGAGATCCCGCGGCGAAATGACGGAAGGAGCGGCCGGCCAGCTGATGCCGATTGCGGGCTCGTCGTAACGAATGCCGCAAGAACTGCCGGCGACGTAAGGCACGGAAATCAGGTAGGAAACGGCAACGTCGTCGGTAAGCGACTGGAAACCGTGGGCGAAACCTGCCGGTATGTAGAACTGCCGACCGTTTTCAGCCGAAAGTATCCTGCCCTGCCAGGCTAGATAGGTAGCCGAACCCGGCCGAAGGTCTACGGCGACATCCCAAATCGTGCCCTTGACGCAGGAGACGAGCTTCACTTCCTGATGCGGGGCGTTCTGGAAATGAAGACCCCGGATGGTGTGTTTGAATTTCGATTGAGACAGGCTGTGCTGGCTGAAGCCGGTACATAGCCCTTCCTCGCCGAACTCCCGAACGCAGAAGGTGCGGGCAAACGAGCCCCGCAAATCCTCAACCCGCTCGGGTTCGATGACAACGAGCCCCTCGATATGCGTTCGATTGAATTTCATGGCTGCTCCCGCGCGATCCTCTGTCGAGACGGCGAGTTTGGGCCTCTTTGCCGGGATCGGGAGCTTCGCTCTATGGCCAGCAATCTTCGGTCTTCGGCTATGTCGTCCACCCCCTCGGCACTTTCGGCCAGTCGGGGGTTCGAAAGACATGCTTCGCTTGCGAGAATACCACCCAGAATACGGCTTTCGGATGAAGTCTAAACGCGGAAGGAGGGATCGAATATCAGTCAATTTTATAATAAAGTCATGTTTAATCACAACTGAGCGATGCATCGCCGACCAGGGGGAAGTGATGAATACTGAAACCGATTTATCGTTGATGGTCGGTGCTGCGCGCAATATCGGCTTGTGCAGGCTGTGCAGCGCGCCGCTCCACCATACCTTCGTCGATCTCGGCATGTCTCCGCCATGTGAAAGTTTCATACCCGCTGCAGAAGTGAATGCCCAGGAGTCGTACTACCCGCTGCATGCCTTCGTCTGCAGCGAGTGTTTTCTGGTCCAGCTGCAGGAATACGTCTCCCCCGAGAATATTTTCGAGGAATATGCCTATTTTTCCTCCTATTCCGACAGTTGGGTAGAGCATGCCAGGCGCTATTGCGACATGGCGATCGATCGGTTCGGCCTCGGGCCGAAAAGCCTCGTCGTCGAGCTCGCCAGCAATGACGGCTACCTGCTGCAGCATCTCGTGGCGAAGGACATCCCCGTTCTCGGGATCGAGCCTGCGCTCAATGTCGCGAAGGTCGCGATCGACAAGGGCATCCCAACCTTCACCGATTTCTTCACCAGGAATCTGGCCTCCCGCATGGCCAGCGACGATACGCAGGCGGATCTCATCGTCGGCAACAATGTGCTTGCCCAGGTCCCCAATCTCAACGATTTCGTCGCCGGCATGAAACTGCTGCTCAAGCCTTCAGGCGTCATCACGCTCGAGTTTCCGCATATCATGAAGCTCATCGAGGAAAGCCAGTTCGATACGATCTACCACGAGCACTTCTCCTATTTCTCTCTTCTTACGATAGAGAAGATGGCCGAACGCCATGGCCTGATGGTCTTCGATGTAGAGGAACTCCCGACCCATGGTGGGTCCTTGCGGGTTTACCTCGCCCATGAAGACGGTCCGGAACCTCGACAAGCCCGGGTCGACGCCCTGTTGCAGCGAGAGCGGGAGGTTGGCCTCGACAGGATAGAGACATATACCGCCTTCGCCGACGCTGCTCGCAGGACGAAGCGTAACCTGCTCTCGTTCCTTATCCGCCTGAAGGAAATGCGCAAATCGATCTGTGCCTATGGAGCGCCCGGCAAGGGAAATACCCTGTTGAATTATTGCGGTATTGGAACCGATTTCATCGAATTCGCGGTGGATCGTAATCCCTACAAGCACGGGCGCGTCACGCCCGGCATGCATATCCCGATCCGGCCGGTCGAGGAGATCGAGCGCGCCAAGCCGGACTACGTTCTCATCCTGCCGTGGAACCTCAAGGACGAGATCGTATCGCAGATGAAGGGTATCGGCGACTGGGGCGGAAAATTCGTCGTGCCGATCCCGGATGTCGCCGTCATCGATCCGAAGGAGGCAGCGTTATGAAAGTCGTGCTGTTCTGCGGCGGCAAGGGCACGCGCCTCAGGGAGTATTCCGAGGCGATCCCGAAGCCTCTGATTCCGCTCGGTGGCCAGCCGATCATGCGCCACCTGATGCAGTATTACGCGAACTACGGGCACGACGATTTTGTTCTGTGCCTCGGCTACAAGTCGAACGTGATCAAGGAATTCTTCCTCAACAGCAGGCCGGAGAGCTACGGCGACTGCGTCGTCACGGGTTCGGGACGGGTCGAGATGCTGGGGGATCTTGCGAAGGATTGGCGCGTCTCCCTGATCGATACCGGCATCTGGCGGAATATCGGCGAGCGTCTGTGGGCCGTCCGCGATCATGTCAGAGGCGAGAAGATGTTTCTTGCCAACTACAGCGACGGCCTGACCGATGTCGATCTCGACGACATGGTCGCTCGCTTCGAGAACAGCGACAAACTGGCGTGCTTCCTCGCCGTCAGGCCGCCGCTGACATACCATCTCGCCGATATCGCCGACGACGGCCGTGTCCGCGAATTCCGCTCTTCCGAAACTTCGGAAATGAGGATCAACGGCGGGTTTTTCCTCATGCGGCCGGAAATTTTCGACTACATGCACGAGGGTGAAGAACTCGTCCTGGAGCCGTTCTCGAGGCTCATCGCCGAAGACAAGCTGATGGCCTACAAGTATGACGGCTTTTGGCGATCGATGGACACGTTGCGCGACTGGCAGACCCTGGAGGCCATGGTCGAACGCGGCGACATGCCGTGGATCACCCGGCCCGCATCGATGAGGCAGGCGGCTTACGCATCGGTGCATCTGTCATGAAAAAGGTATCTCTGGCTGCTTCCGGCGAACGCCTTTCCGTTCTTTGCCTCGGCGCCCATTCCGACGACATTGAAATCGGGGCGGGTGGCACCATTCTCAGTCTTCTCGAGGAGGGCGTTCTCCTGGACGTGACCTGGTGCGTGCTGAGCGCGGGCAACGAACGTGCCGCCGAAGCTCGCAGTTCGGCCGAAGCCTTCCTGAGCAAAGCCGCCTCGTATTCGATCGAACTCGGGCCGTTCGAGGACAGTTATTTTCCGAGCCAAAGCCGTGAGATCAAATCATGGTTGCTGGCTTTGCGCGACAAGGTCGATCCTGATCTCATCTTCACGCACAGTCGCGAAGACGCGCATCAGGATCACCGCGAAATCAGCCAGTTGACGAGCAACGTCTTCAGGAACCACCTGGTGATGGAATACGAGATCCCGAAGTGGGATGGCGATCTGCGCCTACGCAATACCTACGTGCCGCTCAGCGAGACAGCGCTCGAGACGAAGGTGAAGCTTCTTCTCAGTCACTTCGGCACTCAGAGGTCCAAGGACTGGTTCGACGCGGAAACGTTTCGGGCGCTGGCTCGCCTGAGGGGAATGGAATGCCGCGCGCCGGCGCGGTTCGCTGAAGCCTTTACGGTGAGGAAACTTTTGCTCGCCTGATCCAAGCAATCTGGGGAAGTCGATCTCTCTGACGTTTTGAGTTGGTCGTGTCGTTGAGGAGTGGAGCGGATGCCTGATGATGCAAGTCTTTATCCTTTAGACGAAGCCGGCCCCACGTATCACGCCGACGGCGGCTACGTAGCCCTGGTGGATCGTCGAACCCTGGAGCGGGAATGTCTCGCTCACGGACTGAATTTCCACAATATCAAACGCCGCATCCTGACCTTTTCGCATCTTAAGGAGTTGCAGGAGGCAAGAGGCACCATCGGAATGCCGGCGGCTGTTCTCTTCAATGCCGGAAACACCTCCAAGACTGAGCTGACGCGCGAGATCGGCGAGCTCGTCGAAACTGTCTCCCCCGTTCCGGTGGTCGTTCTGTCGGACGATCAGGACATCAATACAGTTCTGGACATTATCGCGCTCGGCGTTCGAGGCTATATTCCGAGCTCCGTCAGCATCGATATCTGCATCCATGCGATCAGCCTGGCGATCGCCGGCGGCCGGTTCATCCCGGCAAGCAGCATCCTGTGCATGCGGGAACTTCTCGGACTGCCGCAGAAGCCCCGGCGCCCACTCAAGTTCACGAGCCGCCAGTCCGCCATCGCAGAAGCGCTGCGCTGCGGCAAAGCAAACAAGGACATCGCTTCGGAGCTCAGCCTCTGCGAAAGCACAATCAAGGTTCATGTCCGCAACATCATGCGCAAGCTCGGCGCTACGAACCGCACGGAAGTGGCCTGCAAGATCGGCGACATGTTGTGTGAAGGTTAATCCGCGTTCCGCGGACTGCTCATGGGAAACTCGATGATCCATTCTCCACCGTCCGGGGAGCCGGAGGGCGTACCTCGTCTTTTGTTCATCTTGCGGGAGCGCCGGAAAGCAATCTTCCTCGCTATGGTCGCGAGTTTTGCGGTCGCAGCGATCGGATACGCTCGAAGTCCCACCCGATACACGTCGGAGGCCATACTTGCGCTGGATGTCCGTAAGCTTCAGGCTCTGCCGACCGAATCCGTGGTGTCGCCCCTCCCCCAGGAAAGTCCGGTGTTACGGACGGAGCTGGACATCATCGGCTCGCGGTCCATGGCCGAGCGGGTACTCGCGAACCTGCAGAAGAGCGGGGCGATCAGTCCCCAGCAGGAAAAAACTGGCAGCCCTTCCGGGCCGACCGCAGACCGAAACGGCTTCGGTCGATCGAGGCTGATCGACGAATTGCTGGGCAATGTCCGGGTGATGAATGATGGACGGTCGTATACGATCTATATTTCCTACAGCGCCGGCGATCCTGCTTACGCTGCCAAGGTCGCCAATGCCTTTGGTGAAGCCTATATCGACTATCAGATCGACCTGCAGACATCGGCGACGCGAAGGGTCAGCGAGTGGCTGGGCGAGCGACTTGGAAATCTTCGTGCAAAGCTCGAGGAGTCGGAACGGCAGGCAACGGAGTTCCGAGAGAAGTCCGGCCTGGTGGACACGGGGAGCACGCCGCTCCTGTCGCAGCGGCTGTCCGGCCTGAATACGGAACTCACATCGCTGCAAGCCCGGCTAGCCGGCGCGAAAGCTCGGTTGGCCACAGCAGTCGAGGTCCAGCAGAACGGCGATTCCCTCGGCTTGACCGAGGTCCTTTCCTCGCCGTCCATCCAGCTCCTGCGGACGGAACAGGCCCGGGTCATCCGTGCCATTCAAGAGATCGACGAGAGCGGCGCGCGGATGAATGCGCAACTACCCCAGCTCGTTTCACAGCTGGCGTCCCTGAAGAAGCAGATCGTCGAGGAGGTTTCGCAGGTAGTGGACAGTCTGCGCAACGAGATCGAAATCAACGAAAAGCAGCAGCAGGCTATCGAGCACAATCTCACGGATGTGCATGAGGCGATATCGACCACCAACATGGCGGTCGTCCAGTCCGCGCAGCTCGACCGCGAGGCAGCCGCCAACCGCTCCATCTACGAGACATATCTGGCGCGCTACAAGCAGACCATAGAGCAGGACGGTATCGCCACCGCCGAGGCGCGCATTATTTCCCGCGCCATGCCGAAAGCCAAACCTACAAGTCCCTCCAAGGGCCTGTGGGCTCTGCTGGGACTGCTTATGGGATGCGCCACCGGCTTGGCCTCGGCCCTCGTTCTGCATCTGACGGACAGGTCGATCGGTTCGATCCTGTCGCTCCAGCAGAAGACCGGGCTCGCGGTGATCGGCCAGATACCGCGGGTGCCGTCCTCGGAACTGAAAAGAGGGCTCGGCATATTCAGCGGCAGCGCCGCCGATTTCTACGGGGCCTTTGCCGATCTCCAGACCTATATCCAGCTCGCGGAAGACAAGGCCAGGGTCATCGCCTTCACCTCGTCCACCGATCGGGAAGGCAAGACGTTCGTCATCGCCAATCTTGCACGGTCTCTGGCATTGAGCGGGGTCAAGCTGGTTGTCGTCGATGCCAATTTGCGAAACCCGGCCCTTCGCCGTGAGTTCGATGTGCACGCCGAACGGCATCTTGCCCGGGCAATCGGCGGGGACGCCTCGTTCGACGAGGTGATCCAGCGCGACCGTATATCGTCAGTGGACGTCGTCGTGGCGCAGGCGAGTGATTCCCCACCGAACCTCACCCTGGGCAACAAGCGCTTCGCAACGCTGATTGCCGAGCTCCGGCAGCGATATGAGGTCGTTCTCATCGATGCGCCCTCGGTTTCCTATGATCTCGACCTTCTGAGGATCACGACGCTTTCAGACACGCTCGTCCTCGTCGTCAGGCAGGAAGTTGCCGACGCGACCAGCATTCAGAACGCTCTGATCAAGCTTCGTACGGCCGGCCGGCATATTACCGGGATTGTTCTGAACGGTGTCCGCCGGCAGAAACATCGCCGCAGATCCCGCTGGCTGCGGGTGTTCGCAACGAACAGGATCCGGCCCGAGAAGCCCGTGGCCGGTACACGCGGCCCGGCCGTCATACAGAATGTGAGGTGAACCATGCGCTCCGATGTCTTCAGAGCCTTCCTTCTCGCGGCCACCTGCGCTTGTTCGGCTGTCGCACCGTCCCACCGGTCATATGCTTTCGCTGCGGATGCAGCCGTCTATAAGGTGAGTGTCGGCGACACGCTGATGATCTCGGTCTACGGCGATCAGGGATTGACGGGCGTCTTCCCGGTCAGTGTCGACGGGACGATCGGTTACCCCCTCCTTGGAAACGTCAAGGTTGCGGACAAGGCCGTGGACGAGATCGGGGTCGAGATAGGTCGGGCGCTCTCCACCTACGTTCCAAGCCGGTCCGTGGCGGTCGCGATCAAGGAATATGCGCCGATTTTCATCATGGGCGATGTCCAGAAGCCAGGGAAGTATGAATATCGACCCGGCATGATCGTCCTCGAACTGTTCGCTCTCGGTGGAGGACTGCGTGAGCCCTCGGCGCGTGCGGATCTCTCGGCACTGCAGCTGATTTCTGCCCAGCAGGAATATGAGGACATGTCGCTTCAGTTCCTGTCGCAGGATGTCAAACGGGTGCGACTGGAAGCGGAGCTGAACGACAGGGAGTTCGAGTACAAGAGCGGGGAACTGGAACTGGTCCGGGATCCCGCCACGCTCGACAAGATCGTCGCGTCGGAGCGCAGCATCTACATGCTCCGGCTCTCCGTGATGGAGGAAGAAAAGACAAATCTCGAAATACAGCGGCAGAACTTCGGCGAGGAAATCGAGACGTTGCAGAAGGCAGCGGAATTGAGAAACGAGCAGTTTCGCCTGCTTGGCCTCGACGTCAATGCGTCGGAGGAACTCGTGACGCGCGGGGCAGCGTCCCAGGTCATGCTTCGCGAGCGCAAGCGGGAACTTCTGGCGATGAACCAGCAATTGCTCGAATCCAGTTCCTTTCTGGCACGCGCCCAGCAGAACAGGAACGAGGTCGAGCGGCGCCTGTTGGAGCTCGTCAGCAAACGCCATGCCGACGCGGCCGTCGAACTGAGGGAAATCGAACTCGATATGGTTCGTTTGAAGAAAAGAATGGCTTTCAGCCTCCAGACGGTGGCGGAAATCGGAGCTTCGGCACGGCGCGTTCGAAGCCAGGAGCAACTGATCCAGACAAAGTTCTCTGTCGTGCGACAGCTCGCAGGCAGTTACCAGGAAGTTGCCGTCGACGAGCACACCCGCATCAGGGCAGGTGATGTTCTCCGCGTCAATCTCGTAGCCTCCGGCTCCACGGAGGGCCCCGCCGTCAGTGCAAGCAATCTGAACTGATTTCGGCGGGGTCTGCCGCGGTATCGTCATCGCCGTTCCCGAAAGGGCGATCGGAACCATCAAGGAGAGGTCGGCATGGGCGCGACGCTTTTCCCCATGACATATAGGATGATTGGACAGGACGCGATGATCGTCATGCGCGTCGGGAAAGGACGGCAACCGGTACGGGTCACGCATGACGCGCTGGCCGATATCCAGTCTCCGCCGAGGTCCGACGCTACCCGGCTTGCCGAATATATCGAGGTATTCGCCGCGATCGCGACGGGCAAGATCGATGCTGGAGAGATCGCCTTCGACGGGCGTGTCTGGATCACCGGCGATGATGTCCGGACTTGGCTTTTCCACCGTAAGGCCGGCGTCATTCGCCAACTGACGGGTTGACGGGATGCCCATCGGGTGCTGGACGGACGAGCGAGCCGATGTCGGTGTCATTTATCGGCGTAGGATCGCGCGTTGAGACGTTTCGGGCCGCACAGGACGCTTCCATCGGGCGATAGCGACTTCGACGAGACAGTAGGTCTTCCGAACAATATGCGAGGGAGCAGCGTCGGTTTCCATTCGGCAGGATGTGGTTGCCCGTTCTTTTCCGGCAGTAGGACAATGCATGGCTGCACCCAAAGGGTGGCTTGCCGTGAATATTCCGATATTCGCCAGGTCAGTTCGGTAGGGACCGCGGACCGTTGTTTCCCCGTGAGAACCCGCGCCAGGTGGAGCCCATGTCCAGCCAACTATTGTCCGGGTGCATCGTCAGGAAACCACGGCTGCCTTCGAACCCTGCAGGCCCGCGAACAAATTCGTTCTCATGCAGCACGGTATTGATCCGCCTCGATCGCGCCGAGGCCGGTCCGGCCTTGAAGCCGCCGTCGTATGTCCACATCAGCTTGTAACCATCGATGAAACCATATCGCACGCCGTCGAACCGATTTCTTTCGAACACGGTGCCGTTGTAATCGCCGCCGTTGTGGTCCCAGGTCTCGTATTCGACGCCGATATGCGCGATGTCTTCGAACAGGTTCTTGCGATAGACGTTGCCGAGGCCACCCCAGATACCGGCCATTCCCGCATCCGCAAACGTCGTGCCGACATAGAGGCCGCTATTGCTGCGGCTGACCCGATTGTTCGAATATTGCAGGAAATACGGGCTAAGCCCTCTCGTCGAGTCGAGCGCGACAGTCATCATCCCGTGCCTCATGCGCGAGATCCGATTGCTGTCGACCACCATATCGTAGACGTTGCCGTAGAGAAGCACGCTGGTGGAATCGGAATCATGCTCGCTGTAGGTTTCTCGGCCGTCGAACGTATTCTCGAAGATCACAGCTCTGGAGGCGATCGACGCCAGGGCGAAGCGGCTGGTCTGATCCGGCACGACGTTCCAGGCGGAATCGAGAACGACGGTGGTGCCGTGGGTGGAAGCGATATGGCGATGCTGCCCCGCGCCTCTACCCCCGACGATGACCAGATCCCGGCCGCTTCTCAGTGGCTTGTCCAGTTCCGAAAGAGAGCGGAATGTCACGCTGGTCGCGGATGCGGCGACGAAATCGTTCTTCAACTGGCTGCCGACGATCTCGAAACAGATCTGTTCGCCCTTGTTGCAATCGACCTCGTTGCAGTCGCGAGGTGCGGCGTTGCGAGAGACATTTTTTTCCCAGTACATGTTCCGCATGCTGCCGAAATGCGACTGGCCGACGAAGAACCGGCCGATACCGTGGCCGTCGCGCCGGCTCTCATCCGCATTGGTCAGCCGATTGCCGATCATCGAGAAGTCCCGCCCTCCCCAGAGCGCCACGACGGATTCTCCGTCTCCCGTCATACGGAACAGGTTGTTGGAGAAGAACACCTGCCGGCTAGAGCCGTAAAAGGATCCGTTTTCGATCAGTTCGGAATTGTCGATCCACAGCCCGTAGGCGTCCTGCGCATCCAATGCCGCGGCTCCCCATGCATCGATCCTGACGGAGTCGAAACGCGTGTTCCGCGCCGCGTAGAGAAGCACCAGCGGTCCGCTGTCGGCACTACGCCTTCCCGCAAACGTCAATTGCTGAAACCGCACATCGTCCCCAGGGCTGGCGATCAGGCTTTCATGGCGTCCGCCATCGAGACGGATCTGCGTCTTGTCCATCCCGTCTCCGAGCCACGAAACATTGGAGGGAGCGCGCAGCGTGTCCGAAACCCGGTATTGTCCCTCGGGAAAATAGATCGTCGCTGGCGCTGAATTCGAAGCGGTGTCGAGCGCCTCTCTGATCACCCCGGTATCGTCTGCAATTCCGTCGCCGACGGCGCCGAGCTTCCGAACGTCGATTATCCGGGTTTCATGGCCGAACCAGATCGATCGGGCGAGGATGTCGAGTTTCAGCGGGCCGCTCCAGCCGTAGCGACCGCCATGCCCGTTATGCATCCAGATTTCATAGGCCGCGGGCGGCAGATCGGGTATCGCGAATTCGATCCGGAACGGACTGGCCGAGACAGGCGTCAAGTATGTGCCCGGGCCATCTGCCGGCTTGATGTAGATCCGCGGTAGCGTCTTGCTCCCGGGCATCGTCAGATTGCGACCGTAGACGGACACGAGCGAACCTGTGGTCGCCTTTTCCGGACCGATCCACCATGCCTCAGTCCGGTTGACCGCCATGGGGCGGCCATGCAGCCCGCCTCGCGACGGCCAGATCATATACATGGATCCGGACGGCAGGGTTGCCGGCAGGAGAACGGTCGCAGCCGTCGTGTCGGCCGTCAGCGGCTTCACGGTAACGACGTCACCTTTCGGTTGACCGGGTGTCTGGGAAAAGATGTGAAATGCGGCATCTTCCAGTCCGATGCCGGTCATCGTGACTATCTCGTCGCTGTCCGCGGTCCTGGAGATTTCCGCAATCTGAGGAGCACTTTCACTGAAGTCGTAAAAGGGCGGCTCATAAATGCCGAGCTCTTTCGGCGCGTCTGGTACCGGTACCGGAAAAGACGGGCCGGTCTCTTGCGGTTCGGCTTCGGGCGTGTGGAGAGCATCTACCAAAAGAGGTATCGCTGGGACGGGTTGAGCAGGTTCGAGGATCATCACCGCAATAAAGGCGAGCATAAAGGCAGGCCGCCGCATCTTCATTCGAACTCACTCCGAAAAACGCGCCCTGGTGAAGATGCCGACATGGATGCTGGCGGGACCGACCACCGCGTCGTCGTCCCACAGATCGTCACGGCTGTTTCCCGGCGATTGTCGGGCGGACCTCCGTGGCGGGTGACATATCCCACGCCGAACGGGGTGGAACGTAGATTCCGGATGTGGGCGCCAGGGACGAGGACATGTCCCTTGATGCCAAAGGAGTGGATATTGCCGCGCCGCGCCGCATCTCCATCCATTCGTTCTCGAGACGGTTATAGACTTCCGACGTTATCGGCATGATGCCTTTCCCCGTATAGATCCGCTCTTTGCAAATGTTCGTTGGGAATGATCCCGCGAATGCCCCTATCCGACCTCGAGCTGGACGGCTGCTGACCTGCCGGCACTCACCGATGCAGCTGCGGACGTCTCGCGCAGCCAACGGTCGTAAAGGTCTGCGATGCCGTGCCTCAATTCGACTACGGGCTTCCATCCCATGTCATTCAGCCTCGACGAGTTGAGCAGCTTCCTGAACGTTCCATCCGGCTTGCTCGTGTCGAAAACGATCCGGCCTCGAAACCCGACGATGTCGGCGACGAGATAGGCGAGATCGCGGATCGAGATTTCACTGCCGGAACCGATGTTGATGAGCGGCACATGATCGCGGCGCCTCATCAGGAAGCAGCATGCATCCGCGAGATCGTCGACATGGAGAAATTCACGGAGCGGTTCACCCGTGCCCCACACGCTGACGCTCTCTTGGCCCGCGAGCTTCGCTTCATGCATCTTTCGCAGCATCGCCGGTATTACGTGGGAATTATGCGGATCGAAATTGTCGTTCTGGCCGTAGAGGTTCGTCGGCATCGCCAGCACGGATCTTATTCCGTATTGGGTGGCATAGGCCTCCGCCAGCTTGAGGGCAGAGATCTTGGCGATGGCATAGGCTTCGTTGGTCGGCTCCAGCGGCCCGGTCAACAGGGACCGCTCGTCGATGGGCTGGGCCGCAAATTTAGGATAGATGCAGCTCGAGCCCAAGAGCAGCAGCTTCTCCACACCGATGTCGGCGGCGGCCTTCATGACGTTCATTGCGATGAGCATGTTCGTGTAGAGGAAATCCGCAGGATAGGCTGCATTCGCCGCGATGCCGCCCACCTTGGCCGCCGCGACGAAGACCACATCCGGCCGGGCCGCCTTGATCCATCGTTCGGTGTCGGATTGCCGCGTCAGGTCGAGCTCCTGCCTGGAGACGGCAAGGATATCGCAGCCTTCGCGCTCCAGCCGCCGCACGAGCGCCGATCCGACCATTCCCTTGTGGCCAGCGACCCAGACGCGCTTTCCCGTGAAACTGAAGACATCTCTATCGCTTGGCTCCGCCAACGAGACCATTGCGCCGCTCCCCTGATCCTCACGTCACGACAGATGCGACCCTTCGGCGGGCCCCGGCCTTCCGGGCGTATTCGCCGGGAGGACGTCGGCAGAAACTCTATGAGAGGCCAATGACCTCGGCAGCTTGCCAATAGGGAGAAGCGGCATGCTCAAAGCTCCTCCGCATCATAAGTAGAGCTAATCTTTGACTAGCCGGAAGAGGTAGCTGCCTCCCGGGGCTTAAACGCAAACTCCTGCCAGAGCCTGCCTTCATCCGGCTTGCCAAAAATGCCGGCGATACTTCCCGTGCGAGATCATTCCGACGAGGCGAGGAGCTGCTGCCTGTCTTCCTTGACCGTCTGCATGACGACGTTGGTCGAGGTACTCGCGACGAATGGCAACGTGGAAATCTTCTCTCCCAGCACGATGCGGTACCTTCGTATATCCCGGGTACGAACCTTCAGCAGGTAGTCGAACCGGCCTGCGATCATATGGCAGCCTTCGATCTCCCTGATCTTGCGTGCTGCCGCGTTGAAACTTTTCAGCGCTTCTTCCCGCGTGTCGGTAAGCTTGACCTCGACGAAGGCGATATGATCGAGGCCGAGCTTTTCCGAACTGAGGATCGCCCGGAAGCCCTCGATGAAGCCTTCATCGATCAATCGCCGGAGACGCAATTGGCACGGGGTCTTGGAAAGTCCGATCCGGCTCGCCAATTCGGTAATCGACAGTCTGCCGTCGGAGGACAGCTCCTGCAGGATTTTCAGATCGAACTGGTCCAATTCACCAGTATCGCCATCTTTAAGTTTCATTTTGAGCTGTCAGTCTCCGATATTTAGGCGATATGTGTAGAATAAACCGAAAAACTGGGCAACCTGAAAGCAAGGCGTCATGCTATTGTCCGCGCCACGTGGCGCCTTCGCGATAACCGGAAAAACTATGACGAATCCTCGACCGACCGAAACGACCGACAATACCTCTCCAGCTTTTGCAGACTTTGCGCCTCCCGTGCGTCCGCAGACCGAATTGCGCCGGGCGATAACCGACGCCTATCGCAGACCGGAAAATGAATGCGTTGCCG
Organism: Neorhizobium sp.; assembly: GCA_052038935.1. GTDB lineage: Bacteria > Pseudomonadota > Alphaproteobacteria > Rhizobiales > Rhizobiaceae > Neorhizobium. The sequence goes on from JBQGDG010000081.1 coordinate 72,824, forward strand.
CGCTGCTCGAACAGGCGACCCTGCCCGGCGAAAGCCGGAGTGCCATTCGAGCCACGGCCCGGCGTCTGATCGAGGCGCTGCGTGCCAAGCACAAGGGTACCGGCGTAGAAGGGCTGGTCCACGAATATTCCCTTTCCAGCCAGGAAGGCGTTGCGCTGATGTGCCTGGCGGAGGCACTGCTTCGCATTCCCGATACGGCAACGCGCGATGCCCTGATCAGGGACAAGATCTCCCATGGGGACTGGAAATCTCATGTCGGCGGCGGTCGCTCCTTGTTTGTCAACGCCGCGACCTGGGGCCTGGTGGTCACGGGACGGCTCACCAACACCGTCGATGGCCGCAGTCTCTCGGCGGCGCTCACCCGGCTGGTTGCCCGCTGCGGCGAGCCGGTGATCCGCCGTGGTGTCGACATGGCGATGCGCATGATGGGCGAGCAGTTCGTGACCGGCGAGACGATCGCCGAGGCGCTGAAGCGTGCGAAGCCCCTGGAAGAGCGGGGTTTCCGTTACTCCTACGACATGCTGGGAGAAGCCGCGACGACCGCCGCGGATGCGGAGCGCTACTACAGGGACTACGAGACCGCGATCCATGCGATCGGCCAGGCCTCCGCCGGCCGCGGGATCTATGACGGCCCGGGCATATCCATCAAACTGTCGGCGCTGCATCCCCGTTACGTTCGTGCTCAATCCGGTCGCGTCATGGACGAGCTGCTGCCGAAGGTGAAGGCGCTCGCCCTGCTGGCGAGGAAATACGACATCGGCCTGAACATCGATGCCGAGGAAGCCGATCGACTGGAGCTTTCGCTCGATCTGCTGCAGAGCCTCTGTGAAGACGCGGATCTTTCTGGCTGGGACGGAATGGGTTTCGTTGTCCAGGCCTATGGCAAGCGCTGCCCGTTCGTACTCGACTTCATCATCGACCTTGCCCGCCGCACCAGCCGCCGTATCATGGTCAGGCTGGTCAAGGGCGCATATTGGGATGCCGAGATCAAGCGTGCCCAGGTAGACGGGCTGCCGGACTTTCCGGTCTATACGCGCAAGGTGCATACCGACGTTTCCTACATCGCCTGCGCCCGCAAGCTTCTGGCGGCAACCGATGCCGTCTTTCCGCAGTTTGCTACCCATAACGCCCAGACGCTGGCGACCATCTATCACCTCGCCGGACCGGAGTTCAAAACCGGAAAATACGAATTCCAGTGCCTCCATGGCATGGGAGAGCCGCTCTATGACGAGGTCGTCGGCGCCGGCAAGCTCAACCGTCCGGCCCGCATCTATGCGCCTGTCGGCACGCATGAGACGCTGCTCGCCTATCTGGTCCGCCGGCTTCTGGAAAACGGCGCCAACTCATCCTTCGTCAACCGTATCGGCGACAAGGGTGTATCCGTCGACGAATTGGTTGCCGATCCCGCAGACGTAGTTCGATCCATGGCGGAGATTGGCGCCCGGCACGACCAGATCGCCCTGCCACGCGATCTCTATGGCGGTCGCAGGAATTCCGAAGGCCTTGATCTCTCCAGCGAAACGACGCTGACGGAGATTTCCGAAACGCTGCGGGCCTCGGCGGATCGTGAATGGATTTCCCGTCCACGGATCGATGAACGGGATGCGGATGGCGTTTCCCGTCCGGTGCTCAATCCGGGTGATCGGAACGATGTCGTCGGCACCGTGACCGAGATTTCGGAGAGCCGCGTCCCGCAGGTCATGGCCACCGCCAGCATGGCGGCTGCCGGCTGGGGGGCGGTCGCCCCCGCCGACCGGGCAGCCTGCCTGGAGCGTGCGGCCGATATCATGCAGGCCGGCATGCCCGAGCTGCTCGGCCTCGTTATGCGCGAAGCGGGCAAGTCCATGCCTAATGCCATCGCCGAAGTGCGCGAGGCGATCGATTTTCTGCGATATTACGCCGAACAGGCGCGCAGGACGCTCGGCCCGGGACATCGGCCGCTCGGACCGGTTGTCTGCATTAGTCCGTGGAACTTCCCGCTTGCGATCTTTACCGGTCAGATCGCCGCTGCGCTGGTCGCCGGCAATCCGGTGCTCGCCAAGCCGGCAGAAGAAACGCCGCTGATTGCCGCACAGGGTATCCGTATCCTGCACGAAGCGGGGATCCCGGCCGATGCACTTCAGCTTCTGCCGGGAGATGGCCGTATCGGTGCCGCACTCGTCGGCTCCGAAAAAACCTGCGGCGTGATGTTCACGGGTTCGACGGAGGTTGCCCGCCTTATCCAGGCACAGCTTGCTTCGCGCCTCCTGCCGAACGGCAAGCCTATCCCCCTGATCGCCGAAACCGGCGGCCAGAACGCGATGATCGTCGATTCCTCCGCACTTGCAGAACAGGTCGTTTTCGATGTGATCGCCTCGGCCTTCGACAGCGCCGGCCAGCGTTGCTCCGCCTTGCGTGTCCTGTGCCTGCAGGACGATGTCGCGGACCGTATCCTGACCATGCTCAAGGGGGCCTTGCGGGAACTTTCGATCGGGCGCACGGATCGCCTGAGGATCGATATCGGCCCGGTCATTACCGAAGAAGCGAAGGGCATTATCGAGAAGCATGTCGAAGACATGCGGATCCTCGGTCGGAAAGTCGAGCAACTGCCGCTCGGTCCGGAAGCTGCCAACGGCACCTTCGTCGCGCCGACGATCATCGAGATCGGTTCGCTGAAGGATCTCCATCGCGAGGTATTCGGTCCGGTCCTGCATGTGCTGCGCTATAGGCGCGACGATCTGGAGCGCCTCATCGAGGATATCAACGGGACCGGTTATGGCCTGACATTCGGCCTCCACACGCGGCTCGACGAAACCATTGCGCAGGTGACTGACCTCATCCAGGTCGGCAATATATACGTCAACCGCAATGTGATCGGCGCTGTGGTCGGCGTCCAGCCCTTTGGCGGCCGCGGCCTGTCCGGTACCGGGCCGAAGGCGGGTGGACCTCTCTATCTCGGCCGGCTGGTGGACAAGGCTCCCGTCCCGCCTCGTCACAGCTCGGTGCATACCGACCCGGCGCTGACGGATTTCGCCCGCTGGCTCGGACAACGTGGTCGCAACCGACTTGCGCAGGATGCCCGCGAAACGGGCGCCGTATCCGCGCTCGGTCTGGTAACCGAGCTCCCCGGCCCGGTCGGCGAGCGCAATATCTATGCCTTGCATCCGCGCGGTCGGGTTCTGCTCGTTCCAAGGAGCGAGGCCGGCCTCTATCGCCAGCTTACTGCCGCGCTGGCGACCGGAAACAGGGTTTCGATCGATGCGGCTTCGGGCCTCCAGGCGTCGCTTTCCGACCTGCCCGCCAGCGTCGCCGCAAGGATTGGCTGGAGCCAGGATTGGGCAAAGGATGCGCCATTCGCCGGCGCCCTGATCGAGGGAGAGGGCGACGCTGTCGTCGAGATAGCGAAGAGGATCGCCGCCTTGCCGGGACCGCTCGTTCTCGTCCAGGCGGCTACGACGGAAGAACTCGGCGCGAGCGCCGAAGCCTACTGCCTGAACTGGCTGCTGGAAGAGGTCTCGACATCGATCAACACGACTGCGGCCGGCGGCAATGCCAGCCTCATGGCGATCGGCTGATCGCGGATATCCGTCAAGGACGATATCCGCGGATAAGCGCGCGGTTCAAGCCGCGCGTTTATCTTGCCGCAAGCTGCCCGCCCGGCGGACATGCCGATCGGGCGGCGAACATCCAGGCCCGCGGTTTCCACTGCGGGCATCGACGCGATCGATTCAAGCCCTGCCGACGGCAAGGGTTGTCCCCGTCTCCTTGTCGAAGAGGTGGATGGAGCGCTCGTCGAGGCGGAACGAAACCCGATCTCCCGGCCGAGGAGCCTCGGACGCCTTGACGAGAGCGCTGACTTCGGTGCCTCCATAGAGATACGTCACCAGCACGTCGTTGCCATGGAACTCGGCGAGATCGACGACGCCGCTCAGGAGGTTGCCGGTCTCCTCCCTCGCCAGTGTCAGGTCCGCCGGCCGTACGCCGAGTACGGCCTTCTGGCCGGGGCGAACCGAGAACCCGCTTCGGGAAATCCCGAAGTCGCCGCCGCCCGAACGTAGCGTGTAGCCGCTATCGGTTTCACCGATCGTCACGTCGATGAAGTTCATGTTCGGCGTGCCGATGAAGCCCGCGACGAAAAGCGTCTTCGGCCTTTCGTAGATCTCCGCCGGCGAGCCGACCTGCTCGATCGCTCCGCCTTTCATCAGCACGATCCTGTCGGCCAGCGTCATCGCCTCGAGCTGATCGTGCGTCACATAGATGGTGGTCGTCTTCAACTGCTGATGAAGACGGGCGATCTCGACACGCATGTGATGACGCAACTTGGCGTCGAGGTTGGAAAGAGGTTCGTCGAAGAGGAACACCTTAGGGGTCTTGATCATGGCGCGGGCGATCGCGACGCGCTGCTGCTGGCCGCCGGAAAGTTCCGCCGGCTTGCGTGTCAGATAGGGTTCGAGCCCGAGCGTTGCCGAGACTGCCCTGATGCGCTCGTCGATCTGTTCCCTGGGCACCTTCATGCGCTTCAGGCCGAACGCGATATTGTCGTAGATCGTCATATGCGGGTAGAGCGCGTAGTTCTGGAACACCATCGCGACGCCACGGTCCCGCGGCTCGAGATCGTTGACCGGCTTTCCCCCGATGGAGATCGTGCCGCCGGATATGTCCTCGAGCCCGGCGATCATGCGCAGCAGCGTGGATTTTCCGCAGCCGGACGGCCCCAGGAAGACGATGAACTCGTGATCGGCGACATCGAGGTTGAATTCCTTGATGACGTTGATGGCACCATAGTTCTTGTCGACGGCTGAGCAGACGATCGTGGACATCTCGGTCTTCCTCAGCTTTCCAGAAGAATTTGCAGTTTGACGTCGGACGCGTGGCCGGCGGCGGCACGTTCGAAGGCTGCGATCGACTGTTTGAAATCGAAGGTGCCGGTGATCAGGGGCTTCAGGTCGACCTTGCCGGAGGCGATCAGTTCCAGTGCGCGGTCGAAGATGTTGGCGTAACGGAAAACCGTCTCGATACGCACTTCCTTGGAGATGGCGCTCGCCACGTCGAAGGGAACCGGCTCGACCGGCAGGCCGACGAGGACGAAGGCGCCGCCCGGCCGCACGAGATCGAACATGCCCTGGAAGGCTTTCGGGCTGCCGCTCGCCTCGAACACGACGTCCGCACCCCAGCCGGATGTCGCTTCGGCGATTACGTCGGAGAATGCCCGTTCCTTGATGTTGACCGGGATGATGCCGGGATACTGGCCGGCGATCGCGAGCTTGTCGGCGCTCAGATCCGAGATGAAAACGCGGGCGCAGCCACCGGCGAGCGCGGCGAGAGCCACCATGATGCCGATCGGGCCGGCGCCGATGACCGCCGCCACGTCGCCCGGCTGGATGCGGGCCCGCGTTGCGGCCTGCATGCCGATCGCGAAGGGCTCCACCATCGCACCTTCGGCGAAGCTGACATTGTCCGGCAGCTTGTAGGTGAAGGCGGCCGGATGCACCGTATAGGGTGCAAGTACGCCATGGATCGGCGGCGTAGCCCAGAAGCGAACATCCGGGTCGACGTTGTAGAGGCCGAGCTTCGAGGCCCGCGACGAGAGATTGGGAATGCCGGGCTCCATGCAGACGCGGTCGCCGGGCTTCAGGTTGCGGACGTCCGATCCGACTTCCACCACCGTGCCGGCGGCTTCGTGACCGAGGACCATCGGCTCGCGCAATACATAAGGTCCGATCGCGCCATGCGTGTAGTAATGCACGTCGCTGCCGCAAACGCCGACGGTATGGATCTTGATCTTGACGTCGTTCGGCCCGACATCGAGCGGCAGATCTATGTCTCGCAGGGATAGAACACCCTTTCGTTCGAGAACGAGAGCTTCCATGTCGATAATCCTTTTTTACGATGACTTGCGCTTGAAGGCGCTGTTGAGCATGCCGCTCAGCACTCCGAGGAAGAGCAGCGGCGGAATGGAGAGCAGGACGACCGAGGCATTCAGGATGCCCCACGGAACGTCGCGCCCAAGCTGGGTAAGCTCGGAGGCTACGATCGGCAATGTCTTCGCATCCGATGTCGTCAGCATGAGGGCGATGAGGAACTCGTTCCACACGAGTACGAAACTGAATGCGACGGCGCCGATCAGCGATCGCGAGGCGATCGGCAATGCGATCAGGAAAAATATCGCAAAGGGACCGTAGCCGTCGACGCGGGCCGCTTCCTCCACCTCCTTGGGAACGCGCGCGAAGGCCGGCACGCTCAGCCATATGACCGTGGCGAGGGTCAGCAGCGTATAGGTGACTATCATCGACAGCCGGGTATCGTAGAAACCGAGATCGAGCCAGATCACCATCAGCGGGATGGCGACGGCCACGGGCGGCAGGAAGCGGAGCGACAGCACGAAGAACTGGATGTCCTTAGACCAGCGGTTCGGGTAACGGGCGATCGCATAGGCTGCCGGTAGCCCGAGGATGGCGCCGATGACAACAGCCGCGCCGCAGATCAGCGCCGAGTTGACGAGGCCGGCAAAGACGCTGTCGCGACCGAGCACGTAGGCGAAATTGTCGAGCGTCGGCGTGAAGATGAAAAGCGGCGTCGGGGTAACGATGTCCACACGGTTCTTGAACGCGTTGAGCGTCGTCCAGAAGACCGGGAATATGGCGGAGAACGCGGCAATCGCGAGGAGAATCCGGCCGATCGTGCGGCCTGCCCGGTGCTTGCTCATACCTTTGCCCTCTTCCAGATCACGGTGAAGGCGATCGATGTCGCGATCATCATCAGGACCGCCATGCTCGACGCGTAGGAAATCCGGCCGGACTCGATGAACCCCTGCGAAAAGGCGTACATGTCGAGCGTTTCCGTCGAAACGCCGGGGCCGCCGCGGGTCATGACATAGATCAGGTCGAAGGCGCGCAGCGATTCGATCATCTTGACGAAGGCAATGGAGATCAGCGGCGCCTTCAGCATCGGCAACGCTACATAGGCGTAGATTTCCCAGGTGCGGGCGTGGTCGAGACGCGCGGCTTCGAACGGCTGCGGAGGAAGCGTCTCAAGCAGCTTGAGGACGATGACCGAGAAGAACAGGCCCCATTGCCAGACATCGACAAGTGCGATGGTGCCGAGCGCGGTGACGGGGTTCGACAGAAGATCGAGGGGCTGGCCGGTGATCGCCTTGTAGGGATAGGTGATGATCCCGTAGAGCGGGTGAAAGGCGAATTTCCAGACGAAGGCGGCCGACACCCGCGGCAGGATCACGGGGATCAGGAACAGCAGCGCCAGGATGTTGCGGGTTTTTGGCGAAACGCACTCGAACAGAAGAATTCCGATGCCGATCGCAATTACCAGCGTCAGCACGACGGTGACCAGTTCCCAGGTCAGTGATACCTGGATCGCATTGAGGAACCGCCTGTCCGAAAACAGGGCTAAGTAGTTCTCGAAACCGACGAACCGCCCGTCCGGCCGGCTGAGCTCGCGATCCTCGAACGAGATGATCACGGCATATATGGTCGGTACCAGCGCCAGAACGGCGAGCACGGCCATGGCTGGCGTGAGGAATACGGCCGGCAACAATGTACGCTTGGCTTTCATGCTGTGTCCTTCGGGCTCCGCGGGCCGATGGCAGAAAGCCCGGCGGGGGCGCGACACGCTCCCGCCGGGATGTCGATACGGTCGTTATTCGGCCCGTGCGGCCAGATCCTTGGCAAAGCCGTTCAACTCGTCCAGGCCATCCTTGATGTCGGTGCGGGTGCCGGTAATCAGCTCTTCGAGAATGATGCCCCAGCGATCGCCGAGATCCGGCCACCGGGCGTTCTGCCAGAAGTTGACGGCGGTTACCTTGCCGGTGTCCGCCAGCGCTTGGCCGAGCGCGGGACCATACATGTCCGCGAAGGTCTTGCTGGTCATCACGCTGGTGCGGTTGAGTTCGCTGAACTGACCCTCTTCGAGACGGCGCTGTTCGTTTTCCTTCGATGTCGCCCAGGCGATGAAGAGGCCGGCACATGCCTTGGAAGCGTCATCCTCGTTCGCCTTGGTCCCGATGGCGAGACCATGGCCGTAGCCTCCGCCGGTGAGGGGCGTCGGCGGCGGCAGGTAACCGATCTTGTCGGCAACCTGTGACGACTTCTTGTCGAGCGCCATGCCGACAAGCGGCGTGGATTCGATCAGCATTGCGACCTGCCCGGATGTGAATGCGCCGACCGCCTCGTCCCAGCCGCCTGTCGCGCTGCCCGGAGCCGAATATTTGAAGAGCTTGAGATAGGTTTCCGTCGCCTTCACGGCCGCCTCGCCGTCGAATACGGGCGTCTTGCCGTCGAACCATTCGCCACCGAAGCCCTTGAAGAAGGGCATCCAGCGCCAGACATTGGCGCCCGAGCCACGCTGGCCCCGCAAGGCTGTTCCGTAGATTCCCTTGTCCGGCTGATTGAGCTTTTCGACGGCTGCGATGTATTCGTCGAGTGTCTTCGGCGGCTGGATGCCGGCGGCTTCGAGAAGGTCCTTGCGGTAGACCATCAGATCACCGCCGCCGGTCAGGGGCGCAAACCAGACCTTGCCGTCGAAGCTTGCGACCTTCTGGCGACCGGGATCGAAATCGGCGTAGTCGTAATCCTTCGGGTAGTAGTCCGTCAGCGGTACGACCCAGCCCGAAGAGGCAAAGAGGGCGACATTTGCCTCATCAATATAATACACATTGTATTTGCCGATCGTCGACGCGTCGGCCTTGGTCTTCGCCCTTCGGTCATTCTCGTTAAGGTAGTCGATCTGGAACTCCGCGCCTCCGCTAAGCTTGCTGAATTCCTCCCTGTAGTTCTCAAGAAGGGTCAGGCCGTCACGGGGCTGCGCCAGAACACGGATGGTTCCGGAGCATTCTGCGGCTGATGCCACGGATGCTGCGGCGCCGAAAAACGCGCATGCGATAGCGATGCTCGAAACGAGTGATTTCATGCCATTCATGGTGGTGCCTCCCTAGCAACACGCAGTCCGGATGTCCCAGATCCGTCCCGCTTCTCCCAGCGATAGAAAACCGCTCCGGTGATATTAGGAACGGGATCGCCACAAACTAGCGCGCTGCATGCAGCGAATCTGTACTTTAATGCGCTATGCCGTCGGAGCGTTGACCAGCCGAACCGGACGCCGTTGTCCCGTCAGCTTACGGTAGGAGGACGGGGTCATCTTGTGCTGGCGAAGGAAGGTGCGATTGAAATTCGAGATATTCAGGTAGCCGACCTCGAAACATATGTCGGTGACCGGCATATCCGTCTGCGACAGCAGTTTGCAGGCCTGCCAGATCCGCAGCTTGTTGACGTGATCGGTAAAGCTGTTGCCGGTGTTCTTCTTGAAGAACCGCGAAAATGCACTTTCGCTCATCCCGGAAAGTTCCGCCACTTCCGTAAGATGTATATCGCTCGCGAGATGTTCGAAGATGTAGATCAGCGATCTCTGCAGAACGTTCAAGCTCTCGGCGTCGAGCTTCGGCGCGAATTCCGGCGAGGAAAGGATTTCGTATTCGGCCGAGGAGGACAGGAGGTCAAGGAGCTGAAAGAAGGAACTCAGCCGGGCGAAGCCGCGGAGCGCGATCATGCCCTCGATGAGGTCGGTGGCACGCTGCTGGGTACTGCCGGTAAAGACGACGCCACGCTCCGACCTTTTCAGGAAATCGGCGAGCTGAGCGAATTCCGGGAAGAATTCGGCAATGGCGCCCAGCCGCCTCGGCTCGAATTGGATAACGACATCCCTGCCCGCGATCACCTCACCGGGCTCCGTTGCGGTGACCCAGTCATGCGGAAGATTGGGGCCGACCACGGTCAGGTGGCCGGGGTTGAACTCGCCGATATAGTCTCCCACGAACGCCATGCCGCTCGATTTCCGGATCAGGTGGATTTCGATTTCCGGATGAAAGTTCCAGACATTGCGTTCCCACGGGTAATCGTCGACGCGGAAGACGAAGGATTCGTTCGCGTTGGCGACGATATGTTCGAAGGTTGGCAGGTTGGCGGACATCGCTGCTGCCTTGGCTCCCAGCGCCTTGCGTGCGTCAAGCGATTTGGCGTTCTTGAGCATTTCTTTCCCCGGCCCGGATGCCTCCAAGGTGCCCAAAAAGGCCGCCGGGTCAAGAGAACGGCCGAAGCCGTCCTCTTCCGGTCGGTCGCCGGCTTCTCTGCCGCGGATCTACCACGCGGTTGTCGAGAAGGCGTCGATCGGGATTTTCAGATATCGCGACCCGTTGTTTTCCGCTTGCGGCAATCTTCCTGCGTTCAGATTGATCTGCAAAGCATGCAGCATCAGACGCGGAAACGGAAGTGTTGCGTCTCTCGCTTCCCTCAGGCGGATGAATTCCTCCCTGCCGCCTTGGACATGCGGGTTCTGATCTTTCTGGACGGCGACGGAGCTTTCCCAGAGCGCGGCGCGGCCGTCAGGCCGATAGTCATGGCCGGTGAAAAGCCGCGTATCATCGGGAAGAGCCAGGATCTCCTCGATCGAGGACCAGAGGCTGGCGGCACTGCCGCCGGGAAAGTCCGCTCTCGCGCTGCCGCTGTCGGGCATGAACAACGTATCGTGGATAAAGGCCGCGTCACCGACGACATAGGTGATCGAGGCCAGGGTATGGCCGGGCGAATGGATGACGCGGCAGCTGAGATTGCCGATCGCAAAGCTCTCGCCGTGGGCGAAAAGACGGTCCCACTGGGATCCGTCCGTCTGCATGTCCGGCATGTTGTAGATCTTCTGCCAGAGTTTCTGGACTTCGACCACCTTCTCGCCGATCGCGATAGGCGCGCCGGTTTTCTCCTTGAGATAACTGGCGGCGGAAAAATGATCGGCGTGGGGATGGGTATCGAGAATCCATTGCGGCGTCAGTTGCCCGCGGTCGATGAAGGCGAGGATGTTGTCGGCATTGGATGTACCGGTGCTGCCGGACTTCTCGTCGTAGTCGAGCACCGGATCGATGATTGCGCACCGCCGGGTGTCGGGATCGGTCACGACATACTGGATACTGCCGGTGCGTTCGTCATAAAAGCTTTCTACAAATGGCTTGATACTCATGATCTGAAATCCGGATGATTAAATGCCTGCACGTTTGCGGCATAGTCCTTATCCACCTTCCTGACGAGAACAAGGCAGGTTTGCGCGCTGCAGCCTTGCGAGAGGGATGACGACGGAACATCCATTGTCACGGCATTCGGATTGCCGTGACGCTCCAGCTGTCGTTCGTGGTCCATGTCGAACCATGCGCCTGTGGACAGTCTTATGACACCGGGCATGATGGCGTCGGACATCACCACCGCGGAAATCAGCCGGCCGCGATCGTTGTAGATCTCGACGAGATCGCCATCGGCAAGCCCGCGGGCGGCTGCGTCGGCCGGGTTCACACAGACCGGCTCTCTTCCCGCAACCTTGCCCTCCTTGCTGTGAGGGCTGGCATCCAGCTGGCTGTGGAGACGGCGCACCGGCTGGTCGGAGATGAGGTGAAGCTGCTGGTCGTCGCGGCGGTTGCCGAGCCATTCCGGTGGCTCGAACCAAGCCGGATGGCCGAAACAGTCGATCAGGTCGAAACCGGCGAGCGTTTCGGAAAAGATCTCGATCCTGCCGGACGGCGTTGGAACGGGATGTAGATGTGGCGCGCTTCGGAACTCCTCCAGCATCACCACCGGCTTTGCCCGCGGCATGAGGTCGACGATGCCCTCTTCCCAGAACCGGTCGAAATCCGGCATGGACACGCCCTTCGCCGCCGCGTTGGGTCGGGTCACGTCGTAAAGCCGGCGCAACCAGCCTTCCTCGTCGAGATTCTCGGAAAAGTTGACGCCCATGCGCAGAGCGAGCCCATTGAAGACGTCGAAATCATTTCGCGCTTCGCCGAAAGGTTCGGCCACCTTGCGCATGGCGACAACGAGGTCCTCGCCGCCGGAGGACGAGATATCGTTACGCTCCAGGGGTGTGGTGACGGGCAGCACGATATCGGCGAGCTTGGCCGTCGGCGTCCAATAGGGTTCGTTGACGACGATCGTGTCGGGCTTCTCCCAGGCTTTCAGCAGCCTGTTGAGATCCTGATGGTGGTGAAAGGGGTTGCCGCCGGCCCAATAGACGAGCCGGATGTCCGGATAGGTATAGCCCTTGCCGTTGTAGCTGAAATTTGCGCCGGGATTGAGCAGCATGTCGGCGATGCGGGCGACCGGAATGAAGGTCCTGACCGGATTCTCCCCTTGCGGAAAGGCGCCGGACTTGAAGCGGACATTGTCGTGACCCACGGAGTTGAGCGCGCCGTATCCCACCCCGAAGCCGCCTCCCGGGAGGCCGATCTGTCCGAGCATCGCGGCGAGTGTCACCAGCATCCAGAACGGCTGTTCGCCATGCACAGCCCGTTGCAGCGACCAGGATATGTTGAGCATGGTGCGACGGGATGTCATCTCGCGAGCCAGGGTCGCGATACGCCTTGCATCGATACCGCAGATCGGTTCGGCCCATTCAGGCGTCTTCGGGATGCCGTCGGACGCACCGGTGAGGTATTCGGCGAACTGGTCGTAGCCGACGCAGTGGCTCTGGAGAAATCCGGAATCCGCTCGCCCCTCTCCGTGGAGCACATACGCCAGGGCCAGCATCAACGCGACGTCGGTATTGGGCCGGGTGGCGATCCACTCGCTCTTGACAGGCATGTTGTCGCTGACCGGACCGATATTGACGAAGCGCGTGCCGTTCTGCTCCATCGCCCGCATGCCCGCGACGACACGATGCCGGCCCGCGCCGCCCGATGACATCTGCGCATTCTTGACCGGTACGCCGCCGAAGGTGACGAACAGTTCGGTATGTTCTGCCATCACGTCCCAGGACGTGTGCTGATCGAGCAGGATTTCGGTGGACGCCACCGCATGCGGAAGGATGACCCTGCCGGCCGCAAGGCTGTAATTGTCGACATGGCTGACATAGCCGCCGATCAGATTAAGGAAACGATGAACTTGGCTCTGCGCGTGGTGGAAGCGTCCTGCGCTTGCCCAGCCGTAGGAACCGCCGAAAATGGCTTCGTTGCCATGCTCACGACAGACGCGATCCAGTTCGGCCGCCAGGAGATCGAGAGCTCTGTCCCACTCCACTTCGACGAAGGGTTCGCGGCCGCGCAGATGCGGATTTGCACCGGGACCTCCTTCCAGCCAGCTTTTTCGGATGGCCGGTCGCCGGATGCGCACATCCGTCAGATCCCTGGCGGCCATATGCACGCCGATCGGCGACGGATCGGGATCCTCTGCAATCCCCTCGATATGCAGGCCGGTCCCGTCGGCCTTTACCTGATAGACGCCCCAATGGGCAGATGTAAGTGTCCTACCCATCGATTTCGTCCGTCCGATGCTCACTTCGCAGCCATGGGCTGCGCTTCGCGCCGCTGCAAGGCTTCGATGACGATGCGCGCGCCGTCTTCTATCGCGTGTTCGATCGCGTTCCGGGCCGCCTCCGCACGGCCTTCGTGCAGGGCCGCCAGGAGGTCCTCGTAGTTGTGATGCTCACTGGAATGCGACTGGACCTCCGGATAGAGGTAGTTGAAGCCGGGCCCGGCTTTCAGCCACAGCATCTCGATGACGCCGAGCAGCGTCGGCATCCGCGCCGCGGTGTAGAGCACGAAACGGAATTCCTTGTTCAGCGTCAGCGCCAGATGCTGGTCCTTGGCGGCCTTCGCTGCGAGGTATCGCGTAAGAAGCGCCTGCATGTCCTTGATCTCGGCTGCGCTGATCTGCGAGGCGGCCTTGAAGGCTGCCAGGCCCTCAACCGATTTGCGGATCTCGGCTATCTCCGAATATTGCGTTACCGACATGGTCGGCACGCGGAAGGATTGGGCTGGCTCGGCGGTCAGTACGCCGGAAGCGGCGAACCGGACCAGGGCCTCGCGCACCGGTGTGATGCTCATGCCGAGCGTTTCCGCCAGTTCCTTGGTAACCAGCCGGGTACCCGGCTCCAGGCGGCCCTCGATAAGGGCGGCGCGAATTTCGTCCTCGACATGGGTAACGAGGCTCTTGCGGGGCGCGGCGGTAAACAATGCGGTACTCACTTTGGCCTCTTCAGTGGAAAATTGCTCTTTTTTTATCACGATAACGGCAATGCCTACATCTTGATCACAAAGAATATATCATATATCGTTCCAATATAAATAGCCCTTCGTCGCCGGCGGGTGCACGGTGGATCGACAATGTTGACAACTCCAGAGGAAGTGAAGGCCCCATGAAAAATCTTGCTGCCCTAGCGCTTGCGGCATCCATGCTGTTGCCCGTCACCACGGCGGCCGTCGAGGCGGCCGATCTGACGGTCGGACGCGGAGCTTCCACGACCGCAATGGATCCCGGCTTCCTTCGGGAAAGCGCAACCATCGTCGACAACATCTTCGACACGCTCGTGATGCGCGACAAGGAAATGAAACTCGTGCCCGGTCTTGCGACCTCGTGGACGGCGGTCGACGACACGACATGGGAATTCAAGCTGCGCGAAGGCGTCAAGTTCCACAACGGTGAAGCCTTCGACGCCGAAGCCGTCAAGTTCACGCTCGATCGTGTGCTCGATCCGGCGGCAAAATCCCCCACCGTTTCCTACATTCGCACAGTCGAGAGCGTCGAGGTCGTCGATCCTCTGACGGTGCGCATCAAGACCAAGGGCGCCGACCCCCTGCTCCCGACCCGCATGAGCCGTTATCCGGCCTACATCGTGCCGCCGAAATACGTCAAGGAAGTCGGCAACGACGTGTTCGCCACCAAGCCCGTCGGCACGGGTCCCTACAAGTTCGTCGAATTCGTTCCCGATCAGCACGTCATCCTCGAAGCCAACAAGGACTACTGGCGTGGCGCTCCGTCGATCGACAAGGTCACCTGGCGTGCCATTCCGGACGGCACGGCGCGCATCACCGCGCTTTTGACCGGTGAAGTCGATCTCATCGAGAACGTGCCGGTCGATATCGCCCCGATGGTCAAGGACAGCCCCGACGCCGATCTCGTACAGGTCAAGAACGGCGGTCTCACCATCTATCTCGGCCTCGTCATGAACGAGAAGCCGCTCGACAACGTCAAGGTTCGCCAGGCGCTCAACATGGCGATCGACCGCCAGTCGATCGTCACCAACATCCTGCAGGGCATGGCATCGCCGCGCGGCACGCAGGTCGGCGCCGCCGATTTCGGCTACAAGGATCTGGCCGTCCCGGCCTATGATCCCGAAAAGGCGAAGGCGCTGCTCGCCGAGGCCGGCCTGCCCGACGGTTTCAGCATCAAGATGCAGTCCACCCATCGCTATATGAAGGACGGCGAGGTCGCCCAGGCGATCGCCCAGCAGTTCGGCGATATCGGCGTCAAGATCGATCAGGAAGTGCTCGACTGGTCGGTATATGTCCAGCAGGTGCCGCGCAAGGGACCGATTTTCATGCTCGGCTGGGGTTCAACGCAGACGCTCGATGCGGATGCCGCGGTCTACGCCATCTTCAAGACCGGCGAGCCCTATTCGACGGCTTCCATCCCTGAAATGGACAAGCTGCTCGACGAGAGCCGGGCGATCGTAGATCCCGCCAAACGTCAGGAAGTCCTGTCGCAGATTCAGGATCTGGCCGCCGAACAGGTACCGGTCATCCCGCTTTACCAGGAGGACGCGCTTTACGGGAAGGCGAAGTCCGTTACCTTCGATGGACGGCCGGATGCACGTATCCCGGTTTTCGACATCAAGAAGCAGTAGTCGCTTATGACACGGTTCTGGAATGTCAGGGACAATGCGGATGCGATATTCGCAGCGTCCCTCCTGGTCGCGGTTCTGGCGCTCTGCGTCCTCGTGCCACTCCTCTGGCCGATCGACCCCGTGCGCGGAACCCTGACCGCGACATTCAAGCCACCGCTTTCCGTTATCGGCGGACAGCTTCATCCGCTGGGAACCGACCAGCTCGGACGGGATCTTCTCGCCCGTCTGGGCCTCGGCACATTCATCTCGCTGTCGATCGTTCTTGCGGCATCCGCCATTTCGGTCGTGCTCGGCACGACGCTGGGCATGATCGCCGGCTACTATCGCGGCTGGTTCGATATCGTCATCATGCGTGCCGTCGACGTGCAGCTCGCCATCCCGTTCATTCTTCTCATTCTGCTCATCGTCGCCGTCATCGGCCCGAGCATGGGCAATCTCGTCGTCGTGCTCGGCGTCACCGGATGGGCCGTTTTCGCCCGTGTCGCCCGCGCCAAGACCCTCGAAATCCGCGAGCTCGAATATATCGACGCGTCTCGCTCGATCGGCCTGTCGAACATGGTCATCATCTTTCGCCACGTTCTGCCGAACATAGTCGGGCCGATAACGGTGCTGATGACACTCGACCTGCCTCGGCTGATCATTCTGGAAGCATCCGTCGGTTTCCTCGGCCTCGGCGTACAGCCGCCGACCCCTACGCTCGGAAACCTGATCGGCGAGGGCCGCTCCTATATCCTGCTCGCCAACTGGCTGGTTCTTTATCCGGGCCTCGTCATCGGCGCCCTGGTGATCGGCTGCAATCTCATCGGTGACTGGCTCGTGCGACGTGCCGACAGCAGGAATGCGTGATGAAAACCCTGAGCTTCATAACGGGACGCGCGCTGCAGGGCATGGTCGTCATGCTCGGCGTATCGGCGATCGTCTTCTTCGCGCTTTTTCTCACGGGCGATCCGGCTGCACTGATGATGTCGCCGGATGCCTCGCGGGCCGAAATCGAAGCCTTTCGCCAGGCCATGGGTTTCAACGATCCGATCTGGATTCAGTATGGCCGCTTCTTGGCCAGCGCGCTGACCGGTGAACTCGGCAACTCGCTGCGCTTCCAGCGGCCGGCGCTCGATCTACTGATAGAGCGGCTGCCGGCGACCGCGCTTTTGGCCTGCACCGCACTCGTCTGGAGCTCCCTCCTCGGCTTTCTGCTCGGGACGATCGCCGCCGTACGCAAGAACAGCGCCATCGATTTTGCGATCCGCGTCCTGTCGCTGCTCGGCCAAGCGATCCCCGTGTTCTGGCTGGCACTGTTGCTGATCATCTTCTTTTCGCTGAAGATGCGCTGGTTGCCGTCGAGCGGTATCGGATCGGTCGCGCATCTGATCATGCCGTCGATCGCGCTCGGAGCCTATTATCTCAGCGCCATCACGCGGCTGGTCCGGGCGAGCCTCATCGAGGTCCTTGGCGAAAACTATATCCGCACCGCGCGGGCCAAGGGCATTTCGTCCTGGCGCATCATCGTGCATCACGCGTTGCGCAATGCGCTGATC
Organism: Neorhizobium sp.; assembly: GCA_052038935.1. Lineage (GTDB taxonomy): Bacteria > Pseudomonadota > Alphaproteobacteria > Rhizobiales > Rhizobiaceae > Neorhizobium. The sequence continues at coordinate 90,004 of JBQGDG010000081.1, forward strand.
CCGGTCATCACCGTGCAGGGCATGTATTTTGCCTCGCTCCTGGGCGGCGCGCTCGTCACGGAGATCATCTTCGCCTGGCCGGGTATAGGACGGCTGGCGGTCGAAGCCATCCAGAACCGCGACTTTCCTGTCGTGCAGGCGGTGGTCCTCTTTGCCGCTGCGGTCTTCGTCATCGTCAATTTCCTCGTCGATCTCGCCTATGTCTGGCTCAACCCGAGGATCAGGCTGTGATTTCCGACAGCATCTTCGATGCCGCACTGGATCTGACGCGGGAATGGTGTGCGATCCCGTCCGTAAAAGGTGACGCGCCGCAACTGTCGCGACAGGCCGATGCCGTCGTCGGCTGGCTGAGAGACACTCTGGGGGCAACCATCGTGTCCGCCGCCTCGTCCGGGGGCCGGCCACCGGTCATCCACGCGAGGATCGATGCCGGTGCAAGAACGACCGTCATTCTTTACAACATGTATGACGTGATGCCGGCCGCGCCGGAAGGCTGGTCGGCCCATCCCTTCAAGGGCGGTATCGTCGATCTTCCGGAGATCGGGTCGAGTTTCGTCGCCCGAGGCGCGGAAAACAACAAGGGCCCGCTCGCAGGCATGCTGCTTGCTCTCAAGGCTCTGATCGATGCCGGCACGTTGGGTGTCAATGTCGAGATGCTGGTCGACGGCGAGGAGGAAAGCGGCAGCGGGGCGATGCGCGCCTATCTCGCCGACCCCGCCTGCCCGGTCAGGCCGAGTGCTTCGGCGATCTTCCCCTCTTTCTGTGAATATGGCGGAGGCCCGCCGCGGCTCTATCTCGGTTTTTCCGGTATCGCCAAGGGCGAAGTGCGTGTCACGGCCGGCGAATGGGGCGGACCAAAGGCTGCAATCCACTCGAGCAACGCACCCTGGATCGCCAATCCCGCCAGCCGGCTGGTCGAGGCCCTGTCGAAAATCGGCAAACCGCCGACCGGAGAGATCGACAGGATCGCCTTGGACGACGAGGCCGCCGCGATCATCGGGGTACTCGCAGAGGCTTTCGATCCTGCGGCCGAACTGCGGTTCCGCAAAACCGAGAGATTCGAACTCGAGGGCGGCGCGCGGACGTTGCTGGAACACGTGCTCTCGACCGCATCCTTCAACATATCGAGCCTGGAGAGCATGCCGCTCGCCGCGGACGGCGTCATCCCGCATGGCGCCCGTGCCTGTTTCGAACTGCGCGCGCCGCCGCCGCTCGATCCTGCCGATTTTCTGGCGACGTATCGCGAGGCTCTTGCTCCGGCCGCCGGCGTCGGGCTGCATGTCGCCGACAGCTATCCCGGTTTCCGGTTCCCCGCAGATGCGCCGGGGGTGACCGCGCTCCTGAAAAGTTACGGACAGACTGCGATGTCGGCACCGCAGATTTGGCCTTGGGCGATAGGTGCAGCGCCCGCCTATGCCTTCGCGCCCCACGCGAAATCCTTCCTGCTCGCCGGTGCCGGTCGCGGCGGCAACGCCCATGGCATCGACGAATTCATGACGCTTGAAGGTTTCCGCCGCTTCATCCGGTCGATCGCGCTGTGGCTCGAATTCATCGCCGACGAAGCGGGGACGACCGTCTCATGAGCATGATCCGTCATCTTTCCAGGTCGCAGGCGATCGAGGCCGGAGCCATGGACTGGACGGCGGCTATGGAAGACGTGCGCGCGACCGTGCGCCTGCTGCGCGACGGCGAGGCCGGCATGGTGGCCGAGAGCGTCATGCCGCTCGGTACCGATCCGCGCAACAAGGCCTATGGCCTGCCTGCCTTTGTCGGCGGTGCGTATGACGCGGCCGGCCTGAAATGGACGGTCCACCGTGCCGAACCGATCGGCGACCTGCCGAGCATCAGCAGCAGCACCATCGTCAACCGCCTTTCTGACGGCGC
>JBQGDG010000082.1:0-1952 GCA_052038935.1 Neorhizobium sp.
CGGGCATCGTTCGATGCCTTGGCTGTCGCGTCGCGTGCTTCGGTGACAGCGCGGGAGTAGAACTGCCCGGCGCCGTGCGCCGATCCGACGAAGGCCCCGACGATGCGCTGCAGGTGGATCTGCATGGCCTTCTCGCCGAGCCCTTCGGACAGGCTGTCGGCGGTCTCGATGATCAGCCTCTCATGCAGGTTGCGGATGCCATCGCTGTCGACGACCGCGGTGCCGAAGCTTTCGGCGATCTTGAGCGCCTGGGAGGCGTCGGGGCACGAGAGGCGGACCATTTCGAGGGTTGCTCCGCGGCGAGCTTGCGAAATCCGTGCGTTGAAGCGGTTGGGAGTTGCGGGCTTGGCCATATCAGTTCCTTCCTTGGCTGCCGAAGCGGTTCCGGCCCGTGCCGGTCTGCCCTTCGATGCGGACGACCAGAACCGGCAAAGGACGGGCGGCTTCACAGGTCCGATCCGGCTGAGGAAGCAGGGCAGGTTTGCGGGCCAGCAGGTTTTGACCTGAGCAGACCGCGAGTCTGCCCTCGCGCAGAGAGGCTGGACCGGCCGCACCGCGGCGCGACAGCGGCCTTGAAACGCCCGGCCGCCGGTTCAGACCGCAGCGAACAAGAAGGGCAGTCCGACACGGGCCCGATAGCTGTCTCCAGCGGAAAGGAACGTATATGCACAAGACCTTCCATGCCGCTGACATCGAAGGCCAGCAATTCAAGCACCGGCTGCTTCGTTTCGGGTTCGCCTTTGTTGCCGGATGATGTACAGGTCGTGTCGCGAGGCTGCAGCTCACCGTTGACCGGTTCTTGCATCGCCAAATTGCAGGCTATGACGTCGAGTTCGGCCCACCGCTCGAAGGTAAGGCGGTCGACGAGCTCCTGATAGTAAATACGAGGGCCGGATCTTCGACGATTTCGGCTTCGGGTCTTCCCCGTCGTCGCCTGTCTTCCGGCGCGCGACACAATCTGCCGTGTCAGTCGTTCCAGATACCGCTGGGTCTCTCGCCGGGCGCCGATTGCTTTCGCCAGCGGCTTCGAGATGCCGATGTCGATCATAACCCCTCCTTCAGGCTCTGCCAGCCGGCGAAGGACGATGGACCTGTCAGCGGATGATGAGTCCGTGCTGCTAGCGACCTCCACCCCTGAAAATTCAGGGGTGGCTTGTGCCATGTCTGACTGAGGGATAACAGTCATGCGGCAGCTTTCTGATGAACATCTTGGACAATCTCTTCGTCGTCGGAGGGATCTGTAACTGGCAGCACGTCCTGATCTGCGTCCTGGTGGATCTGCCCTTCCTGGCCCTCAGCGGGATCGCCGGCTTGGCCGCCATCGTCGTCTTGAGAGGCCGTGCCAATAGTATCGGTAGGAGCGCTTGCCCGGATCCAGTCGAGCAACTCCTCGGCTGGTGGCGCGAAGCGGGCCGACATATGCACGAAGCGCTCGCTCTGGAAATGCTCGACCAGCGCTGCGCGGGTCTCACGAACCTTTGGACGCGGCTGGATGGATGCTTCGGCGCAAGACGCCTCCAGCGCCTGACGAGAGAGGCACAGGAGGAACTCCTCCGAGCCCATGTTCGGCAGGTACTGGTCGGCGCCGACCGCCTCGCCGGCGATACGGGAAACCATGCCGCTGTTCGACATGCCGCGGCGGCACGAGAGGACATCGATTAGCACCGAGCGAACGGCGATCCGAAGCGTGCCCTGATCGAAGGCGAGCTTTCCATGCTCATCGAACAGGGCGACGGCATGGCGCGAGAAGCGCTTGCCGCCGTAGAAGGTCCCATCTGCACTGGAGTCGACACGAACGTTCTGCCCGGCGAAGGCCAGCACCATCAGCGCCATCAGCATGTCATCTTCGATCGGCGCGCGACCTAGAGCCTCGTGCAGGGCATCGGTACGGAAATCGCCGATCATATCGTGGCCCTTCTGGGTCACGTCAGGGCGAGCCTTCTGCGTCGTAA
>JBQGDG010000083.1:0-51250 GCA_052038935.1 Neorhizobium sp.
ATATTCGAGATTGCCGTGCGCCGAGACGTACTTGTCCGTGGCGCCGGTGCCGTAGCCGATGAACATCTCCTCGCCGGCGAAACCCGTGCCGTTGTCGAAGACCGGCATGCCGCCGCCCGCCGTGCCCGCAAGGAACCCGCCACGCAGGAACGCCTCCAGATCCATCCCCTGCGTCGCCGTCGACGCGTCGAGAACGATCGTGCCAGGGGCCGTCGGATCGGTGGGCTCCTCTGCGCCGAGTTCCACGGTCCTGTCGGCGAACGCGACGAATTCGACATCGGAAAGCGTGTCGATGCCGTCGTTGGCTCCCGACCGGTTGTCCTTCACCGACCACGTTCCGTCGCCGTTGTCGGTGATCGTGTAATCCGCCCTGTCGCCGGTATAGACGGCCGTGTCCTGCCCGTCTCCCCCGTCGATCGTGTCGTCGCCGCCACCGCCGGCCAGCCTGTCCGCTCCGTCATTGCCCTCGATCCTGTCGTCGAAAAGCGTCCCGCTGTAGGTATCCGCACCCGACGATCCCTTGAACTCCTGGGCATAGGACGACAGGATCGCCTTCACATGCTCGATCTCCGCAGGCGTATTGGAATTCGGCCCGTGCATGAAGGTCGCGGCGACCATGTTGGCTTCGCCATAGAGGCGGTTCATCAGGCCTGAATCGTTGAACAGGTCGAGGCCGGTAATGCTGAGTTCGGTTGCTCCCGAACTGTCGCCGAAGGAGAGGCCTTTCACCGTGCCGCCGACCACATGCACGTCCTCCCCGGTATTCTCCGCCGAATTGGCGTCGGCCCACCAATAGGCGAGATCGGCCCCCGTAAGCGTGACGTGGCTTCCGTCAGACAGCGTATAGTCGTATTGCGTCGAGGTCTGGGGTGCGAAGGTGACGCCGTTCGGCAGGTTGTCCTGGACCTTGGCGTAGACGGCATCGAGATAGCTGTCCCAGTTGACGCCGCCATTGGTGCCGGCAAGCAGCGTATCGGCGTCGATCGTGATCGTGCCGCGCGGGTCGTCGCCGGCTTCCGCCGCATCGATCACATGAATGTCGAAGGTCTTCTCATGCTCGATACCGTTGGCATCGGTCGCCTTGATGACGACGGAATATTCGTCCTTCGTCTCGAAATCGAGCGCGCCGTTGACGGTCAGGTAATAACGCCCGCCGCTTTCGACCAGCGCGAACTTTCCACCGGCATCATCGACGAGTTCGGCTTCCGTCGGCTGGAAGCTCAGGTCGTTGAGCAGTTCCTTCACGTAACCGATCTTGGTGCCAGCCTCGACATTCTCGACGACGCCCATATAGGACTTGCCGGTCGGCGCGGCGCTGACGGTGAAGGGATCGTCGGTCGACTGGATCGAAATGGTCTGCCGCGTGACATTTCCGGCCGCATCCCTGGCGTCGACCACGAGGTCATAGACACCATTCGTGCCCTGATTGCCTTCGAAATCCAGCGGCCATGTCAGAACCACGCTCGTCGTGCCGTCGGCATTGAGCTTCAGCTTGAAGAAACCGTCATTGTCACCCTCGCCCGCGGGCAGGGTGAAAGTGACCGCATCGCCGTCCGGATCGGTTGCCGAAAGCAGTCCGAGCGTGGTGCCCGCACGGGCGGATTCCGATATCGTCGTATTCGAAAGCCGGATATCGACGGGCGCTTCGTTCGCAGCCCCTACCGGGATCGAGAACGGATGGATATCGGTATCGGAACCGGCGGTGTCGTTGACGCCCACGACGAAGTCGAAGTCCGCCATGCCGGAATAGTCGACCCCCGGCTTCGTACGGATCTCGAAGATCACGCCATAGTCGTAGACCTCGTTGACGGGGTCGATCAGCACCTCGGTATCGATCTGGGTGATCTCGAAATAGTCTTCGAACATTCGCGGATCGCCGTCCGGAAAGGACACGTATCCGGATGCGCCGGTGATGCTGCCGTCCTCGGAGTAATCCGGGTCGTCGAGCGTGAAGGTGACGATCAGCGATCCGGCAGGCGTGTTCGCCGAGATCGATCCGAGATGCCAGACGGCATCGACCGTCGAATTGTGTGCGGGCATTACGATGTGCTCCTGGTTTCATCGCATGGCCTCGCCTCGTCTAAGGGCGTCAGGCGTCGTGACCGGCCCGGCCGAAGCCGGACCGGATGCGATGGCGGTTGGACGACTAGAAGGTGAACAGATCCCCGGCGGTTATGGCGTTGACGGAGGCGATCTCGAAATAGGTATTAGCGGCATCGTAGCCCTTCAGCAGTCCGTCGACCGCGTCGTAGAAGATGTCTCCGGCGCCGTTCAATGCGCTGTCCCAGGTATAGGCCCAATCGAGCCCGATCTGGTCGGCACCGCTATTGAAGTCGGTGATCGTGTCACCATTCGCTTCCGACCCCGACGAGAAGAGGAAATCGTCCGAACCCGAGCCGCCGGCGAGAACATCCTGCCCTGCCCCGCCGTCGAGCGTATCGGCGCCGCCGAGCCCGGAGAGGCTGTCGTTGCCCGCTCCGCCATGGATGACGTTGGCGCCGGTATTGCTTCCGCTCAGCGTGTCGGCAAAAGCGGAGCCTGTCAGGTTCTCGGTATTGATGACCGTATCGGTTCCGGCTCCGCCGGTGTTCTGCGCGGTCGCGGTCCCGAGGCTGACCGTGACGCCCGCGGTCGCGCTGGCATAGGAAACGGTATCGACGCCGTTTCCGCCGTTGATGCTGTCATTGCCGGCGCCGCCGTCGAGCGTATCGTTGCCGCCGCCGCCGTTCAGCACGTCGTTGTAGGCGCTGGCCGTGATCGCTTCGGCGCCGGTGTTGCCGGTAAACGAGATGCTGTTTCCGGACGTGTTGAACAGCCACGAATTGAACGCGGCCTCGTTTCCGCGCAGCAGGTCGAAAAACGTGCTGTTCAGGCTGTTTCCGGCGCCCGACCCGGCAAGTCCGACATTGGCGATGGTGAAGGCGGTCGTATCGAGCGAGAGGTCTCCGCCGGTGAACGAGGACGTCTGGTAGGGCACGGCAACACCGTTGTTGAGGAGGTTGTTGCCGAAGGCGAACGTGTCGAGCTGCCCGGAAAGCGTGCCGGTGCTGTAGGTTAAGTCGCCTCCGGCCAGAAGCGAATTATATCCCGTGCCGCCGTTCGGCTGGATGCCGTATTCATCATACTGGCTGCCGCCCGGCGAGAAGACGCCGGAATTGCTGGGCGGCGCGCCGACGCTGAAATTCGGGTTGAAATCGTTGATCTCGGCATTGATGTTCACGCCGGTCGTATCTTGAACGGTAATGGAAATGACTGCCATGTCTGTAGGTCCTTCCAAATATGCGCCCGTCAGGTGCGCATCGAGGTTGAGAAATACATCAATGACCGGCGGGCCCTTGCCGGTGCCGGCTGCCGCTAGAGCGGCGGTCGACAGCAGGGCTCGAAGTGGAGCGCGAAATCCTAAGTTGCGCTGGCGCTAAAATGAAAAATCCGCAACGTCTGCTCATCCCCACCCCCGTGGCGTCGGAATATCGTGCGGCGAGGCCCGATTGCCCCGCCGTTTCGGCATTCCTTCATGCTCACGCCTGTAAAAATCCGCGAGACAGTGCCCGACTGATGACTGACGTATTTAAGTGGATAAAAAGAGTCAACTAAATTCATGCAACCAATCGGGGAAATTTTACGCCTGCGGCTCCCCCCGCCGAGACGTCAGGCATGCGCACTGAGGCCACCGGCTCCCAAGGATGCGGCGCAGGGCGGGAGCGTAGCTGTGGACGGATGTCTGGCAAACGGCCGGGACACGGGGATTTTCAGACGCGGAGGTTTTCGACGGGCAGTGGCGGCCATGCCCGCCGGGACGGCGCGCGGCAGGCCTGTGCCGCGGATCTTTTTTTCCGAAATGGAGTACCGCAGCCCGTGCGGATGATGCACCGGCCGGAAGGCGCTGTCGGTCAGGCCCTGACCGGCCGGCGACGATGCCAGTCGGTTATCGACTGATAGGCTTCCGCTATCCGCAGCACGAGCCGGTCCTGCATCGGCTTGCCGATGATCTGGATGCCGACGGGCAGGCCGTCTTCGTCGTGGCCCGACGGGACGGATATGCTCGGAAGACCGAGATAGTTGAACGGACGCGTGAACGTCGCCATCCCCGCCAGGTTTGACGAAACGCCTGCCGCCGCCTTCGAACTCAGGGATGGCGCGGTCACCGTCGTCGTCGGCAGGAGTATCGCATCGCAACCGGCAAAGGTCGATGCCAGACATTCCTTAAGGATCCGGCCCCGTAGCGCCAGGGCTTCGATATAGAAGGTTGCCGGCACGAAGAAGCCGCCTTCGATGCGGCTTCTCATATAGGGCGAATACCGGGCCGGATCGGCCCTGAACCATTCCCCATGCATGCTTGCGGCCTCCGACTTCACGATGATCTCGCAAAGATCGAACAGCCGTTCGAGATCCGGAAGCGTCGTCGTGACTGTCCGTGCGCCGGCGGCCCCGAAAGCCCGAACCGCTTCCTGCCAGCTATCGAGGACGCGAGGCGCGATCGGCGCCTGCGGCAGGTCGGGGATACCGATCCTCATATCGGCGAACGCGAGACCGTCGCCGCTTTCATTCCCGTGGACCGGAATGCAGCTGCCGTCCAGCGGATCGGGCCCTTCGATCGCCTCGAAGATCGCACGGCAGTCGGCTGCCGATCGCGCGAAGGGGCCTACATGGTCGAGCGACCAGGATCGCCCCATCACGCCGTGGCGGCTGACGCGACCATAGGTCGGCATGAAGCCGGAAACGCCGTTCAGCGCCGCCGGAACGCGGATGGAGCCGCCCGTATCGGAGCCGAGCGATCCGAAGATCATGCCTGCCGCGACCGCCGAAGCCGAACCGCTCGACGAGCCGCCGGCCGCATGGCCGTCGCGCCAGGGCGTATGGCAATTGCCGTAGTGCTCGTTTTCACCGAGCGGATGGGCGGCGAATTCCGACATGTTCAAGGTGCCGACGGTGACGACGCCCGCCGTATCGAGGCGGTTCAGCACGGTTGCATTCCTGTCGGCCACCCAGCCTCGCCGGACCTCGGAACCGCAGGATACGACGGTGCCGCTCCTGTAGAACATGTCCTTGTGCGCAACAGGGATGCCGTGAAGCGGTCCGAGATCGCCCGCGGAGGCGGCGCGTTCCGCGTCGCGCTCTGCGGCCTGGCGCATCGCGCCGTCCCGGTCGACGCCGATGAAGGCATTGGTGGACGGCTGCCACTTTTCGATCCGGCGCAGGGCGGCGTCCGTCAGTTCGACGGAACTGACCTGTCCCGAACGCAGCAGCCCGGCGACCTCCAGGAGCTCCATATCGCAAAGGTCATTGGCCATCATGGTCTCTCAGCTGGACGGCACGAAAGTCGCTGGGCTGGTCATCGAACGCGGAGACAGGCGATAGCTGCCTGAGGGTTGCCTGGAAACGTGCCAGTTCCCTGCCGATTTCGCTCGCTGCCGCCTCGCTCGAGGGCGGCAGTCCCTGCAATTGCGAAATCCTGTCGAGAGACGCCTTGTCCATGGCCCGCTCCTGTCACCAGCCTACAGCATAGGATTCGTGACGCGGGTCGGCGCCGGCATGCAGCACGTTCCTCTCGTCGTCGATCAGAATGGCGCAGACGGATCCCAGACGCCAGAACCAGTCCGGCCAGAAATGCACGACATGTCCCTTTGCCGCGAGCGCATCGCCGAGCGATTTCCCGAACCGCCGCTCGAGGTTCAGCCGGCCGGGATAATACTGGTTCGGCGCGAAGGAGTTCGGGAAGCTCTGGCTCATCATCCGCGGGGCTTCCACGGCCTGCTGCACGTCCATTCCGAACTCGACGATATTGAGGAAGACCTGCGCCATCGACTGCGCCTGCGCATCGCCGCCCGGCGAACCGATCGGCATCAGCGGCTTGCCATCCTTGAAGACGATCGCCGGGTTGGGCGTGAGGCGCGGCCGTCTGCCCGGGCCGACGGCGGCAGGGTGGCTGTCGTCGACACGAGACTGGCAGCCGCGCGTGGACGGGCAGAGACCCGTTCCGGGAACGACGACGCCATCCCAGCTCGCGTCGCTCGGCGTCGCCGAGAAGACGTTGCCATGCCGGTCGACGACGCAGGCATAGGACGTGTCGGCGAGCATCGGCTCCTGCGGCGGGATTGCAAATTCGCGCGGCTCCGGCCGCTGTTTCAGGACATTCGCCTGCAGCGAGAGGGGATCGCCGGCCGGCGGCATCCGCGGATAGGCCCTGTCACCGTCGATCAGGGCCGAACGGAGATCGGCATAGGCGTCGGAGACCAGACCGTCGATCGGAACGTCGACGACATTGGGATCGCCGTACCAGTGCTCGCGATCGGCGAAGGCGAGCTTGATCGCCTCCGCGACCGTATGCAGATAGGCCTCGGAATTGTGCCCCATGCCCTTCAGGTCGAAGCGCTCCAGGATCTTGAGCACCTGCAGCAGCACCGGTCCCTGGCACCAGGGGCCGCAGGTATTGATGTCGTAGCCCTTGTAGGAGCCGACGAGCGGCGTGCCGATCTCGTTGCAAAACGCGGCCATGTCCTCGAAGGTGAGCAGGCCGTCGTTTTCCCGGTAGAAGCGGTCGATCGTCCGGGCGATGTCGCCCTTGTAGAAGGCGTCGCGGGCGGCCTGCAGTCCCGCATCGCGGCCATGCCTGGCCGCAGCGGTTTCCTGGTCGACCATGTATTGCAGCGTGTTCCCCAGATCCGTCTGCACGAAGGGATCGCCGGGCTCAGGCGGCTGGCCGCCGGGCAGATAGATGGCGGCGTTTGAGGCATAGCGGCGGTAACCGGCCTCATATTCCTTGATGCGGTCGGAAAGGAACCTGTGGGTGGCGAACCCCTCCCGCGCGAAACGAAGCGCCGGCTCGATCACCTCGGCGAAGGACATCGTCCCGTAGTTCGAAAGAGCCTGGATCCAGGCATCCGGCGCCGCCGGCACGACCGAGCGCAGAAACCCCTCGGGAATGACGCCGTTGTGCTTTTCGATGAAGTAGTCGGTGCTCGCCGCCTTGGGCCATACGCCGAGGCCGCTGATCGTGATCGTGCGCCCGGTTTTCGCCTCGTAGATCATCATCGGCGCAACGCCGGCGACATTGACCATGTCGGGCTGCACGACGGCGAGGACGGCGATTGCCGCCACTCCGGCATCGATCGCGTTGCCGCCGGCCTCGAGCATCTTGAAGCCGGCCTCGGCCGCGAGGTGATGCCCCGCGGACACCATGTGGCGGCGGCCGTAAACGACAGGTCTGTGACGCTGAAACATGCGGGTTCCCCTGGACTGGACGACCTCGGAACCGTCGATCAGAAGAGCCGTTCCGGGCATTGATTTCTCGACATGACTAGCCTCATTGTTTAGGAAAAAACAAATACTCTTTCTGCCCACATTGATACCGGAGGAGACAATAATGGCATTCGAACTGCGCCAGCTCAGAGCCTTCGTCGCGGTCGCCGAACTCCTGAGCTTCGCCCAGGCCTCGCGCCGCCTGAACATCGCCCAGCCGGCACTCAGCCGCACGATCCGCGCCGTCGAGGACATGGTCGGTTCCCCCCTGATGACGAGGACCACCAGAAGGGTGCAGCTGACCAAGGCGGGGGAGATATTCCTGCATGAGGCGCGGCGCACGCTGCGGCAGGCCGACAAGACCATCCAGCTCGCCAGAAACGCCGCCGAGGGCAGCGACAGCCAGCTCGATATCGGTTACGGCGACTTCGCCATCAACGGTCCGCTGATGACGGCGCTGGACATTCTCAAGGAAGAGCATCCGGGTCTTCAGGTCTGCCTCAAGCGGCATCGGTCCGAAGAGCAGTCGATCCTGGTCGACCGGCAGTTGCTTCATCTCGGCGTCACCATGCAGCACGCGTTCAACCCGGCCCTCGATGTCATTCCCCTCACCCGATCCCCGCTTCGTGTTCTCCTCTGCGAGGACCATCCGCTGGCGGCGATGGAGACGATACCGCTGCGCCTTCTGGCGGAGGAGGATTTCGTCCTCGGCGAGCCTGCGATCTGGCGGCTTTATCTTCGGATCATCAACGACTTCTGCAGCCGCGAGCGCTTCCTTCCCAGGGTCGTCTGCGAGGCTTTCGAACGGGAAACCATCTTCAGGTTCGTCGCCAAGGGCTACGGCGTGACGATCTATCCGGGCATTATCGACGGAGCCCACCTTCCCGGCATCGCGATCCGGCCGTTCGAAGAGGAGCCGCCGAGCCTGACGACATACGCGGTCGTGCGGCGAGACACGCAGAACAGGCTGCTGGCCCGCCTCGTCGAGATCATCAAGCAGAACGCGATCGAGGACGGCTGATGAACAGCCGTCCCCGCTTGCTTTCCGGAACTCGCGCCTTATTCGACCGAGATGGTGGTATAGTCGATGTACCAGCTGATCGCCGGGGAGAAACCCTTGACCTGCGGGCTGACCGCATGAAGGTTGATGTCATGGACGACGTAGAGCCAATAGGCCTTATTCACCACGATCTCATGCGCCTTCTTCATCAGCTCGTCGATCTTGTCCTTCTCGAAGGTCGTCTTGATCTGCGAGATGATCGCATCCAGTTCGGGATCGTTGACACCCCAGTTGATGCCTGCCGGCGACATTTTCCATGAGGCGAACGGCGTTTCCATGCCGATCGCGGGGTTGGACTCGTCCCAGCTGTTGTTGACCGCGTGGATGCCGATATTGCTCGGGTCGAGCGCGCCCTTGTTGCGCGCCGTCCTCAATGCCTGCCACTCGGCCACCTGGAACGTCAGATCGACGCCGATCGCCTTAAGGTTCTGCTGGATGAATTCGTTCATCAGCATCGGCTGCATCTGGCCGGAACCAGCGGGCGCGATCAACGCGGTGAACTTGAGCGGATTTGACGGACCGTAGCCGGCATCGGCCAGCAGCTGCTTGGCCTCATCGGGTGCATAGCGGATCTTGAACGAGGGAGCGCCGAACCACGGGCTCTCGGTCAGCATCAGGCCCTGGGCCGGAACGGCGTTGCCGCCGAGCAGCGCGACCAGTCCGTCACGGTCGATCGCCAGGTTGACGGCCTTGCGCACCCGTTCGTCGCCGAACGGCGTCTGGTCGCCGGCGATGCGCAGGATGTAGGGCCAGATATGCGGATACTGGTTCTTGACGATCTGCATGCCGGAGGATTCCAGCCTCGGCAGCATGTCGGGAGACGGCGCCTCGATGAAATCCACCTGTCCCGACAGAAGCGCTGCCGCGCGGGTATTGGGATCCGGAATCGGGGTAAGCTCCATCCTCTCAACCTTGGGCATACGATCCTTGTTCCAGTACGCGTCGTTACGGACAAGAACCGCCGACTGGCCGGGCGTCACTTGCTCGACCTTGAACGGGCCGGTGCCGGACGGCTGCTTCTCGAACGCCTCCCAGCTGCCGAGCTTGGCCCATTGCGTCGGGCTTGCAATTCGCAGCCAGGGAAGCTGGAAGCCGATAATGGCGTTGGGGGCGCCGGTATCGATCTCGACGGTGAAGTCGTCGATCTTCGTCCAGCCCTTCACGTCCATCATGCAGCAGGCGGTCGCGCTCACCTGCTTCGGATCGTACTGGGGCGCATCCTTCTTGAACAGTTTCTCCAGGTTCCAGATGACCGCATCGGCATTGAAGTCCGAACCGTCGTGGAACTTTACACCCTTGCGCAGGTGAAAGACCCATTTGCTGGGGTCTTCCGGGCGAACGCCGTAGGATTCGGCGAGATACGGGATTTCCTTCGGCACCGTCTCGTTCTGGTCGGTATCCCAATAGACCAGCGAGTCGAATACCGTCCAGCCGCCCCAGCGGAAACCGGTTCCGCCCTGGGTCGGCTGACCGGTGAAGGTCGGCAGCTCCGCAATGTTGATGCCGACGCGCAGCGTTCCCGGCGTGCTCTGCGCCAGGGCATTGCCCGCCACACCGCCCGAGAGCGCCAGAAGCCCCGTCAATGCAGCGGCCCTGAGGCCACCCAGTAAGCTCATAGTCATCGATGTTCCCTTTTCTTTGTTGATTGGATGTCAGGCATGCTCCGCAAGTCGCAGACAACGCACCTCCCTGCCTGCTGCGATATTGACGGCTGAAGGCGAGTGCGTGCGGCAGCGGTCGACCGCGTCCCGACAGCGGGGCGCGAAGGCGCAGCCGGTGATGGGCCTGGAGAGATCCGGCGGGCTGCCCTCCAGGGGCCGCAGGGCGTGCCCGCGCGAATGGGCATGGACGGTCGCCTCCAGCAGCGCCCTGGTATAGGGATGGCGCGGATCCTTGAGGACCTCGGCAGCCGAGCCGGTCTCCACCACGCGGCCCGCATACATCACGACCACCCTGTCGGCGAGTTCGGCCGCGACGCCGATATCGTGGGTTACGATGATCGTCGCCATGTCGAGCTTGGTGCGGAGCTCCTTCAGCAGCAGCAGGACCTGGATCTGCACGGTCGCGTCGAGCGCCGTGGTCGGCTCGTCGGCGAGCAGCAAAGCCGGATTGAGCGCGATAGCGATGGCGATCATCGCCCTCTGCCGCAGCCCGCCCGACAATTCGTGCGGATAGGCCGCAAGCCGTCTTTCCGGCATCGGGATCTGCACCAGTTCGAGCAGTTCGATTGCACGCCGCCTCGCGTCAGCCTTCGACAGCCCCTCTCTCAGCACCAGCACGTCGATGAGCTGCCTGCCGATGGTCGCGACGGGATCGAGCGCCGTCATCGGTTCCTGGAACACCATCGACACGATGCGCCCGCGCAGGTCCCGCAGCTTGCGCTTGTCGGCAGCGAGGACATCGACGTCGGACAATCGAACGGAACCCGCCGTCTCGCCGTTTGCCAGCCCCATGATCGAGCGAAGGGTGACGCTCTTGCCGCAGCCCGATTCTCCGAGCAGGGCGACGACCTCGCCCTTTCCAACGTCGAAGGAGACACCGGAGACGGCATGTATGCGCCGGCGGTTTCGCTCGAATGTGACGGAAAGATCCGAGATCTGCAGCAGGCTCATGCGGCCCTCCCGTCGGCACGGGCAGCGCCCGGAGCAAAGTGGCAGGCGACCCGGTGGGACGGGTGAGCGTGATCGGCATCGAGAACCGGCTCGCTCGTCGCGCAGATATCGGCAGCGATCGGACAGCGGGTGCGGAAGCGACAGCCGGACGGCGGATCGATCGGAGACGGCACGTCGCCCGCAAGCGGCGCCGCGGCGGTCTTGACGTCCGGATCGAAGGACAGGCGCGATTTCAGCAGTGCCGCCGTGTAGGGATGGCGCGGGTTGTCGTAGACATCGGCGACGCCGCCTTCCTCGACCACTTTTCCGAGATACATCACGACGATGCGGTCGCAGAGATACTGGACGACGTTGAGGTCGTGGGAAATGAATATGTAGGTCAGGTCCCGCTTGCGCTGCAGATCCTGGATGAGCGTGAGGATCTGCGCTTCGACGGACTTGTCGAGCGCCGCGACCGCTTCGTCGAAGATCACCAGTTCGGGATTTATCGCAAAAGCGCGCGCGATATTGACCCGCTGCCGCTGACCGCCGGACAGTTCGTGCGGATACATGGAGGCGAAACGCTCCGGATCGAGATTGACCTGCTCGAGGATTGCCAGCGCCTTGTCCCGGGCGACGGATTTCGGTTCGCCGACCGCGATCGCGCTGAACATCACCGTCTCGAGAATTGTAAGCCTGGGATTGAGCGAGGAATGGGAATCCTGAAAGACCATCTGGGCCTTGCGCCTGAATTTGCGCAGGTCGCTGCTGCGGGAGGAAACGGCGGCGCCCTCATAGACGATATCGCCGGCATCCGGCATCACGAGCTGGAGCAGCAGCCGGGCCGTGGTGGATTTGCCGCAACCGGACTCTCCGACGATCCCGAGCGTCTCGCCGCGATTGACGGAAATCGATACGCCATCCACCGCCCTCAGGGTGGCGGCCTTGCCGAACCGGCCGATCGAAAAGTGCTTCTTGAGGTTGTTCGCCTCCAGCAGAGGCCGAATTCCCGCAGCGCTCGACATGAACTACTCCTTGATGTTCAGGGCTGCGCGAAGACCGTCGCTCAGCTTGCTGAAACAGTATGAGGTCAGGAAGATCGCCGCGCCCGGCAGCACGGCGACGCCCGGATTGATCCAGATCGCCTGGCGCAGGGTGTTCAGCATCAGGCCCCAGTCGGCAATCGGCGGCTGCACGCCGAAACCGAGGAAGTTCAGTCCCGCCGAGATGATGAGGCTGACGCTGATGAGGCTCGTCGAGAAGACGATCACCGGCGCAAGAACATTGCGCAGGACATGGTAGCGCAGGATGAGGAAGGTCCCGGCGCCGCTTGCGCGTGCCGCCTCGATATACCCCATGCTGCGCATCTGGTTCGAAACGCTCTCGGACACGCGGGCGATCTGCGGCACGAGGACGATCGAGACGGCAATGACCAGGTTGCCCGGCCCCGCCCCAAGGGCTCCCGAAAGGCCGATGGCCAAGAGTACCGACGGGAAGGCATAGAAAACGTCCATCGTCCGCATGATCATCATGGAAACGAAACCGCCGAGATATCCGGCGACGAGCCCGAGCGATCCGCCGATGACGAAGGCGACGAGAACCGGCGTGACGCCCAGGAGCAGCGTCGAGCGCCCACCGAAGACGAGACGCGAGAGCATGTCGCGACCGATCTCGTCGGTCCCGAGAATATGGCCGGACGTGCCGATCGGCGCCAGGCGCTGCAGCGAGTTCACCTGGTTGGGATCCTGCAGCGGCAGCCAGGGCGCAAGCAGGACGACGACGATGATCAGCGACAGCGTGATCACCAGCGCGACCGTGGCGCGGTTTCTGGCGCCGCGACCGGCGACTTCCAGCCAGTAGTTTCCAGGGCTCCCGATCATTTGCGCTCGATCCGTGGATCGAGGGCGCCCTGCAACAGATCGACCAGGAGGTTGATGGCGACGAACATCATCGCGATGACGAGAATTGTACTTTGGAGCACCGGCAGATCACGCTTGAAGATGGACTGGAAGAGCAACTGGCCGGATCCGGGCCAGGAGAAGATCGTCTCGACGAGAACGGAACCGCCGAGCATCTGGCCGAACTGCAGACCGCAGATGGCAAGGACGGTCGGCGCGGCGTTGCGGACGACGGCCAGCATGATCTTCCATTCGGGAAGGCCCCGCGCCTCGAGCGCCTGCACATATTCCTGGCTGCGCACCTCCAGGATGGCCGCCCGGGTCGATTTGGAGATGAGCCCGAAAGGCACCGCTCCGACGGCAATGGCGGGCAGGATGAGGTTCTGCCAGGCGATCGTATCCCGGCCGCCCATGCCCATCGCCGGCAGCCAGCCCAGTTCGACCGAAAAGACCGCAACCAGCAGGATGCCGAGCCAGTAACTCGGGATGCTGACGACCAGCGATGAAAACGAGGTGAGGATGCGGTCCAGCCAGGAGCCGTTGCTCGCCGCCGAGGCGATGCCGACAGCAAAGGCCAGCAGGAAACTGAGAACGGCCGAAAACAGCGCGAGACGCAGCGTGTTGCCGATCGCCGGAAAGAGCATTTCCGCCACCGGCTGGCCCGACTGGATCGACCGGCCGAGATCGCCCGTAAGCGCCCGCCAGAGCCAGGTCAGGTACTGGACCGGTAGCGGCTTGTCGAAACCGTAGAGCGCCTTGACCGCGGCGATCTGTTCGGCCGTCGCGCCGTCCGGCGTCACCGCGGCGACCGGATCGACCGGCCCGATATAGACGAGCACGAAACAGATGACCGTCACGCCGAGCACGATCGGTACGCATGCCGCCAGGCGCCATGACAGGTAACGGAGGTTCATCGCGGTTTATTTCTTGTCCTGAAAGTCACATTCCGAGGCTAGGCTAAGCGAACTCACTAATCGATACAAATATCCATTATGGACATATTTGATACCGGCAAGGCATCAATCAAAAAACTGAAAATGCCGGAGATGCCTTGGCAGGCTGGACAATCCCCGCGCGAAGGACATTGTTTATGCTGCGCCGATTCCTTGGGCAGGCTTCACTGATGAACAGCCGCTCCAAGGCATGCCGTCCGGCGCACATCACGACTGCTCCGCCTGATGGAGGCGCACCCCGGCGGTCATGATGTGGTGGCGCATCGCCTCTTCGGCAGCCCGCACGTTGCGGGCCTGGATGGCATCGACGATCGCCTCATGCTGCTGGACCATCTCCCGGCTCACGCCGGCGATGAACACGCGCGAGCGCGAGCTGACCCAGTGATGTTCCTTGCGCACGGAATTGATGAGCCGGAATATGCTCCAGTACATGCTGTTGCGCACGCTTTCGGCGATCTTCGAATGAAAGGCGCTGTCCCACTTTTCATATTCGTTCGGGCTGTCGGCAAGCGCCGCGCGACGGATGAAATGCTTCATCTGGTCGATCTCGATCTGGGTGGCGCGCATCGCCGAGAGCCGGGCAAGCATCGGCTCGATATCCTGGCGGACCTCGACGATGTCGTGCGGACTGGTGCGGTTCGTCAGCGATTTCAGGCTTGTGGTCTTGGCGTTGACCTCGCGGATGAAGGTCCCCTGCCCCTGCTTGCGAAACAGCAGACCCTCGCCTTCGAGAGTGTTCAGCGCCTCGCGCAGCATGCGTCGCCCCACCCCGAGAGCGGCGCTCAGCTCACGCTCGGGCAGCAGCCTGTCCTCCTTCAGGAAACGGACATCCGCCTCCTCGATCGCCGTCCTCAGCATTCCGGCTATCCCGTTTACTTCCTGCAACGACATTTTCCCGCTCCACCTAAGCCACGATCCGAATGGAACCGAATTGAACCAATTCAAACCAATTTGCAAGATAGGCAGCGCGCTTAAAAAACAGGCGACAAGTCAGCGGCTTTTCAGAAATGATCATTTTTTAGCGTATTTCCCTTGACTGGAGCTCATTTCAGGAGAAGAAATTGGCTGGAGAGATATTGCTCACCACATATCTCACGTTATTCCAAACGAACCAATCCGTATTGGTTCTAAAAATAGACTGGGGAACTTGAAATGAGAAGACGTGATTTCCTGACGCTCGCCGCGTCGACCGCAGTGCTGCCCGCCCTTGGCCCCGTCGGTTCGGCCTTTGCCCAATCCAAGCCCGACTCGCTCGCACTGATGACCTGGGGTGGCCTATGGGGAGACGGCATGGCCCAGTACGTGGACGCGCCGTTCGCGGAAAAGACGGGCGTCAAGATCGTGCAGGACCGCGGCTCGAGCCCGGTCGAGCGCATCACCAAGCTGAAAATCAGCATGGACAACCAGGTTTTTGATCTCGTTCAGCTGCATGACGGCATCGTGCCCCTGGCCGAAGCCCAGGGCGTGCTCGAGGACCTCGATCCGAACTCCCCCAATCTTCCGTTCCTGGCGGCCGTACCCGACCGCTTCAAGCGCAAGGGCTGGGTGGCGATGATCTACTCGGCGCTCGGGATCGTCTACAATCCCGAAATGGTGAAGACCCCGCCGAAGAGCTTCGCCGATCTCTGGAGCGAGGACTATCGCGGCGCGATCGTGCTGCCTGAGATCACCCACTCGATCGGCCCGTACATGATCCCGATCGGCGCCATGGCCGCCGGCAAGGACGCCAAGGACGTCGACGCCGGTTTCGACATGCTGGCCAAGATGAACGAGCTCGAACCGATCTGGGCGAAGGACACCGACAGCATCATGAGCGCGCTCGTCAGCGGCGAAGCCGCGGTCGGCCTGCTCTACAAGTCGCAGACCTATACGGTGCTGAAACAGGGCGGCAAGGTCGAATGGGTCTTCCCGCAGGAAGGCGCGATCTCCTATCTCTCCGGTACCGGCATCGCCAAGAACACCAAGAACAAGGTCCTGGCCGAGCAGTATGTCAACGCGACGCTCGATCCGGCCACGCAGGGCTGGGTCGCCGAAGTCTTCAACTACGGCGGCACCCATCCCGACACGTTCGCGACGCTTCCGGTCGAGCTGCAGCAGCGTGTGCAGTTCTCCGATGCGGAAGTGGCCCGCATCATCGATCTCGACCACGAAACCATTTCCGCCAATCGCGGCGAATGGACGGACCGCTGGAACCGCGTGATCGCCGGCGGCTGACCAAATATCCGGGCGGCAGGATTGCCGCCCGCCTTCTCCCGGGACACAGATACATGACGACTTTCGGCCTTGCCGACCGCGGAGCGTTTGCCGGCGGCACGCTCACTTTTCTCAACAGATGCCGCCTCGGGGGTATCGACGTCAGCGAAAGCGACAACGGGTTCACGATCGCCGCGACTGCGCACGGCGCCGCGACAAGTCTCGGGCTCCCGCCCCTGACGGAAACATCCACGCCTGCGCCGGCCGGTATGGACATGAACGCGGCCGTTCCGAGGATCGCCATCTATGCCGGCGACGCGATCGGCTATCCCTACTGGGGCTATTACGCCCATGCCCTTCTGAGCATCGGTCTCGGCTTCCATGCGGTAACCGGCACGGATGTCGCCGATGGCTGTCTTGCCGACTACGAGCTGCTGATCATGCCGGGCGGCTTTGCCACATGGGGTCTCGATCGCGCCGAAGGCATCGACGGCATCGACGCCGCGATCTCTGCCTTCATCCATGATGGCGGCGCCTATATGGGCTCCTGCGGCGGCGCATTCTACATGTCGCAGGGCCGGCCGGGCTGGCACGGCGTGATCGACGCCATGCCGAAATTCACCCAGGAATATCTGCTGACGGGCGCGGCCGTCCTCGGCATATCGGTGGACGGTCCCGTCATCGGGCGCGGCCTGCCCGAAACCGTCGAACTGCCGTATTATCATGGACCGATCTATGCTGCCGCCGAGCGGTCGGCAGAGACGCTGGGCCGCTTCAGCAACTACATATCCGAAAGCCGGCTCTTCATCGAAAACCCGCTTTCACGGCAACTTTTCGCGACGGACATGAAGGGTTCTCCCGCCATTTTCGCAGCCTCCTTCGGCAAGGGCAAGGTTCTGACCTTCTCGCCCCATCCGGAAATGGGCGAGTTCGTGCGCAAGGGCGTCGCCCTCGACGGCTACGTCCGGCACTATCTCCCGATCCGCGGCTTCAAGGTCATGGACGAGACCCTGCGCTTCTTCATGAAGGAGGATTGCGCCGGGTTCCGGCTGATCCACAATGCGATCGCGTCACTCGGTCTTTTCGACACGAGGTGCGATCGGGTGGCCGCGCATCATATCCCTGCCGGCGATCTCGACAAGATCGTCGATCGGCTGGACGAAACGATGGCCGGGCAGTTCGCCGCGATCGCGGATATGGCCGCGACGGAAACCTCCGCCCTGCAGGAGATTGTCTCCTCGGAAACGGCGAGACTGAAATCCGAATGGGCGGCCGCGGCCGCCGGCCTGAGGCGGGCCATCGCCGACGCTCCGATCGAAAGCCGGCTCGCAGCCGGGCTCTCCTCGGTTCTAGACACCGCTTCCCGCGCGGACCGGAATGGGCGCCTCGCGGAACTCCTCGTAATGACAGAACTGCCCGTCCGCCTCGTGGCGGCAGCGCTTCGCAGCATCGCCTGCGATCGCGCCCTCGGCATGCCGGAGACAACGAAATGAACTCGCAAGCATCCCCAACGACCAACGCCGACGTCCGTTTCGTTCAGGTCGAAAAGAAATTCGATACCGCCACCGCGCTCCACGCCCTCGATCTCGAGATCGAACGCGGCAGCCTCTTCGCGCTGCTCGGACCGAGCGGCTGCGGCAAGACGACCACGCTTCGGCTGATCGCCGGGTTCGAGCAGCCGACCAGCGGCAGCGTCCAAATCCGCGGCAAGGATGTGACAGGCATCCCCGCCTACAAGCGCAGTTTCGGCATGGTTTTCCAGAGTTTCGCCCTCTTCCCGCACCTGACGGTGGCCGAAAACGTCGCCTTCGGACTGAAGATGCGCAATGTCGCCAAGGCGGAGATCGCCACCAAGGTCGCGGCCGCACTCGATCTCGTCGAACTCGGACGCTTCGCCGATCGTTATCCACGCCAGCTCTCCGGCGGCCAGCAGCAACGCGTGGCGCTCGCCCGAGCAGTGGTCTTCGAACCGGACGTGCTGCTTCTCGACGAGCCCCTCAGCGCCCTCGACAAGATGCTGCGCGAGCAGATGCAGGTCGAGATCCGCCATCTGCAGCAGCGTCTCGGCATGACCACCGTGTTCGTCACCCACGACCAGGAAGAAGCGCTGACCATGTCGGATCGGGTCGCGGTCATGAATGACGGCCGCATCCAGCAGGCAGGCACGCCGCGCGAGATCTACGACCGTCCCTGCAACGAATTCGTCGCCACCTTCCTCGGCGCGAGCAACATCCTGGAAGCAACCGTCAGAGGCACGGAAGGCGCCGACACCGTCATCGACGTCGCCGGCAATACGCTGACGGTCCGCGAGGTTTCGGGCAAGGCCGGCGCCAAGGTGCGTTTCGCGCTGAGGCCGGAAAAGATCTCGATCGGCAATGCCGGAGGGGTTGCGGCCACCGTGCGCGAGGCGATCTATCGCGGCGCCCAGACCTTCCTCTATCTCGACGTCAACGGCATGCCGATCAACGCGGTCGTACAGAATGCCAGTGTCGAGCCGATGAACCTCCAACCGGGCGCGATGGTCAATCTCCACTGGGACAACGCCAACATGGTGGAACTGGAGCCCGCGCCATGAGGACAACGCTGTCCAGGAATTCACTGGCCTGGGCGGTGGCGCTGCCGCCGCTCGTCATTCTCGGCCTCTTCTTCGTCGTGCCGCTCGGCTACCTGGCGTTCATCAGCTTCATGACGAACTCCGCGACCTCGCTCTACGACATCCAGCCGACATTCGCGAACTACACCGAGATCTTCTCGGACCCCTTCTACTGGCTGATCATCCAGCGCACGCTGCTATCGACCGCAACCGTGCTCGTTCTCTGCCTTCTGCTCGGATACCCCGCCGCCTTCTATGCCGCGCATCTTTCGCCGCGCGGCCGGCTGATCATGCTGATGGTGATGATGGTGCCGCTGATGGTCAGCAACGTCGTCCGCGCCTATGGCTGGGTCGCCATCCTCGGCCGCCGGGGCGTCTTGTCCAGCACGCTGACCGGCGCCGGCGTCATCGAGCGGCCCGTGCAGTATCTCTACTCCTTCGAAGCGGTCACGCTCGGACTTCTCACCATCCTCCTGCCGTTCATGGTGGTCTCGCTGACCAATTCCCTGGCGACCATCGACAGGCGTTATACGGAAGCGGCCCATTCCCTGGGAGCCGGGCCGTGGCGGACCTTCTTCCGTGTAACGCTTCCCCTTTCGAGCCCGGGCATCGCCTCCGGCTTGATGCTGGTCACCTTCCTTGCGCTGAGCGCCTATGTCTCGATCGCGCTCCTCGGCGGACCGCGCTACAAGCTTCTGGTCAGCCTGGTTTTCGACAGCGTTTCCACCTTCCGCTGGCCACGCGCCGCCGCGCTCTCCTTCGTCCTGCTGCTGATCGCGCTCGTCATCGCGGTGATCATCCAGCTCGTCATCCGCCCGCAACGCGTCCAGGGAAAGGGCTGAACCATGGGAGGCTTCCTTCTTCGTCTCGTCGTCGGCATCGTGCTGGCGCTCGTCATCGGCCCCATCCTCGTCGTCATCATCGCAGCGTTCAGTTCGGGAGAATCCCTCAGCTTTCCCCCGCCCGGCTTTTCGTTGCGCTGGTTCATCGAATTTTTCCGCATCGCGGAGATGCGCAACGCCTTCATGCTCTCTATCGGGCTCGCGGTGGTTTCGGCCTGCGGCGCCGCGGCGGTCGGTCTCCTCGGCGCGATCTATGTGGCGCGCAACCGAAACAGCTTCTCGGCAGTGCTGCAGATGCTGATCATGGCTCCGCTCGTGTTTCCGGCGCTCATTCTCGGCCTTGCTCTGCTGCTCCTCTACAAGACCGTCAACATGAGCGTGCTTCCGGGCCTGTTCATCGCCCACGTCGTCGTTTGCCTGCCCTATTCCTTCCGCTCGATCCTGACTTCGCTGCAGAGTTTCGATACCACGCTGGAAGAAGCCGGTCAGAGCCTCGGCGCCGGCCCGATCCGCTCCTTCCTGCTGATCACCATGCCGATCATCTGGCCGGGCGTGCTGTCCGGCTGGCTCTTCGCCTTCGTCGTTTCTTTCGGCGAGCTCAACACGGCGCTGTTTCTGACCGGACCGGGTGTCGTCACCCTGCCGATCGAAATCTTCAGCTACCTGCAGTTCCAGGGCAATCAGCTCGTCGTGGCCGCGGCTTCGGCCCTGCAGGTGCTCATCATCCTCATCGTGCTGTTGCTGGCGGAACGTCTCGTCGGTGCTCGGCAGATCGTGCAGAGATAGGTTAGATCCATGAGTTCGTTCACCACTCGTCCGGAAGTCAGCGGCACGTTCGGAGCCGTCAGCTCGACCCACTGGCTGGGCACCGCCGTCGGCATGTCCGTGCTGGAACGCGGCGGCAACGCCTTCGATGCGGCAGTCGCCTGCGGCTTCACTCTGCAGATCGTCGAACCGCATCTCAACGGCCCCGGCGGCGAAGTGCCGATCATCCTGAAGAGCGTCGACGAGGACGAGCCGGTCGTGATCTGCGGTCAGGGCGTGGCACCGCAGCTTGCGACCGTCGAGAGGTTCCGGGAGCTGGGGCTCGACATGGTGCCCGGCACCGGCCTGCTGCCGGCCGTCGTTCCCGGCGCCTTCGATGCCTGGATGCTGATGCTGCGCGACTACGGCACGATGACGCTCGCCGAAGTCCTGTCCTACGCGATCGGTTATGCCGAGAACGGCTATCCGCTTCTGCCCCGCGCCGTGGCCTCGATCATTCCCGTCTCCGAATTCTTTCGCCGTGAATGGCCGACCTCGGCCGAGGTCTGGTTGCCCGGCGACAGCGTTCCCAAGCCCGGCGCGCCGATGCGCAATCCCGGGATCGCCGCGACATATCGCCGGATCGTCTCGGAGGCCGAAGCGGCAGGAAGCGATCGCGTCGTCCAGATCGAGGCGGCGCGCGACGCTTTCTATCGCGGCTTCGTCGCCGAGGCGATCGACCGCTTCTACAGCACCGCCGAACTGTTCGACACGTCGGGCCGCCGCAACGGCGGCCTGCTGCGCGGCGACGACCTCGCCCGCTGGTCGGCAACCAGGGAAAAAACGCTTTCCGTCGAGTTTCGCGGCATGCGGGTCCACAAGACCGGCCCCTGGGGTCAAGGTCCGGTCTTCCTGCAGCAGTTACAGCTCCTCTCCCAGTTCGATCTCGACGCTCTCGACACGCTCGGCGCCGACTACATCCACACGGTGGTAGAGAGCGCCAAGCTCTGCTTTGCAGACCGCGAAGCCTTTTACGGCGATCCGGCTGCGAGCGACATCCCGATGGATGTCCTCTTGTCGGCAGACTACGCCCGCGAGAGAGCGAAGCTCATCGGGCGGGAGGCCTCGCTGCAACTCGTCGCCAGCCATCTCGACGGTGCGGCCGAAAGGCTGGCGAAGATCGCCGCCCGCGGCGGCAGCGAGATACCCCAGGGTCCCGGCGGTGGCGAAGTCACCTTCGCAGCAGTGCCCGAAATCGAGGGCGATACCGTGCATCTCGATGTCGTCGATCGGTTCGGCAACATGGTATCGGCGACGCCGAGCGGGGGCTGGCTGCAGAGTTCGCCGGTCGTGCCCGGTCTCGGCTTCCCGATTTCCACCCGCGCCCAGATGTTCTGGCTCGACGAGGGGTTGCCCTCCACGCTGAGGCCGGGAACGAGACCGCGCACGACGTTGACGCCCACTCTCGTCACCCGCGACGGCGATGCGATCCTCGCGATCGGAACGCCGGGCGGCGACCAGCAGGACCAATGGCCGCTGACCGTCTTCCTTCGTCACGTCCTGCACGGCCAGGGGCTGCAGAAAGCCATCGACGCGCCGATGTTCCACAGCCGCCACTGGCCCGGTTCCTTCTATCCGAGGGAATACGAACTGGGCCGTCTGCAGATCGAGGATCGTTTCGGCGAGGCGGTCTTCCAGGATCTGCGAGCACGGGGCCACAAGCTTTCGGTGATGGACAGCTGGTCCCTCGGAAGGGTCTGCGCGGTCGAGCGACGTGCGGGGCTGTTCTACGCCGGCGCCACACCACGGCACATGCAGAGTTATGCGATGGCCCGGTGACGCGACATCCCGCAACGGGCCGATGCGAATTGTTCGCGAGAATTAAGGTCCTTCGCCCTTCGGAGCCTGCGGATCGACGTGCCCGGGACGAGGATGGGTTGCCGTATCAGCCCATCCATCCGCCGTCGGAAAGCGAGTTCGCCAGGAACAGGAGCCCCGCACGCAATTCATCGCGCGTGATGATGCCGCCCAGGCAGACGCGCACGTGCTCGTCCGGCGTTCCCAGCACGGTGAAGGCATCGGACGGCATCAGCCCCACATGCCGCCCCGCCATGCGCCCCATGAGCTCGGCTCTGCTCGCGCCTTGCGGCAACTTCAGCCAGATGTTGAAAGCCTCCGGCTCGCCACGGAAGTCCAATCCCGTCAGGGTCTCGGCGACGATCTTCTGACGAACGGCGCTCTCCGTTCTGACGAAGCGCCTTATGGCATCGGCCGTGCCGTCCTCGATCCAGCGCGTCGCCAGCGCCATGCAGATGGGCGATGGCATCACCGCGCTCGCGCGCAGCGCCTGCGCCAGCGTGAAGGCGGCCCGCGCGTTGGGAGCGACGGTATAGGCGAGACGCAGGCCCGCGCCCAGGCATTTGGCGAGACCTCCGATATGCCACGTGATGTCGGGTGCGAGCGTGGCGAACGGGGCCGGCGCCGACGCCGGTATGAAGCCATACGCATCGTCCTCGATGAGCGGCAGCCGGTGGCGCAGGATCACTTCGGCGATCTCCATCCTGCGCGCCTGCGGAATGGTCAGGGTCGTCGGGTTCTGCACGGTGGGATTGAGGTAGAGAGCCTTGGGCTGGTGCAGATGAATGGCCGCATCCAGGGCATCGGGCAGAACGCCGGACGCATCCATCGGCAGCCCCACCAATTGCAGCCCCATCCGTGCAGCGATGCTGCGCAGGCCGGGATAGGTGACGGACTCGCACAGGATCACGTCTCCCTGGCGCGTCATCGAGGACAGGATGGCGGTCATCGTCGCATGAGCCCCGGGCGTGATCGCTATGCGCTCGAGGCTCGGGACCATGCCGCGTTTGGACAGCCAGGAGGACGCCGCCGCCTTGTCCTGCTCCCCTCCGCTGGTGGACTGGTAACGGAGCAGCGAAACGAGGTTCGCCGACACCGCCCCGAGGCCGTCCCGCATTCGCGCTATCAGATCCGGGTCCTCCGGTTCGGGAGGCATGTTCATCGACAGGTCTTCGTCGCGTGATCGCCGCGGATCCGCCCGATGCTCGTTCTGCGGCACGCTGCAGGCAAACGTGCCGCGTCCCACATGGCTCTCTATCACACGCCGCGTAAGCGCCTCTGAATAGGCACGGCTTACCGTCGTGAAATCGATACCCAGCCGCTCGGCTAGCTTCCTCTGGGGAGGCAACCGCTCGCCAGGGGCGATTTCCCCGCTTTTGACGGCCGTCTCTATGGCATCGGCGATCTGCAGATAGCGGGGTTTTCCATCAGGCCTGATGACCGGCAGCCACTTTCCCAAGCTCGTCTTCCTCGAAGCGATTTCCAATTGCTTCGCATTGTATGGACGGTACTACGTGGACGCAAGCAATAATTCTTCGCCGCGAGATCGCATCTAAATTCGCCAAATTCAGCGATTTCATGATTACGATATAATCGATTTGCCGGTTTAATATGCATAATATTCGCATGTCTAATTTTTATTGTATGCACAATAGACTTAATGTTGATTCATACAATTTTTGCCGTACCGTCGATAATCATCCACGCCAGAAGGAGCGACGAAAATGCCCCAGGTCACGCAGGAACCGCACAAGGACGGAGACTTCTTTGTCGACTACGAAAGCAAGGTCTTCGAAGACGTAAAGGCGGATGCCGGGGAGAAGGCCCTCGTCACCTTCCATACGGTCGCGTTCGAAGGTTCGATCGGCCTCGTGAATATTCTCAACGCGATCCGCCTCCAGCGGAAAGGTTACGAGACCTCGATCCTGCTCTACGGTCCCGGCGTCACCCTGGGCATCCAGCGGGGCTTCCCCAAACTCGGCGACGAGGCATTTCCGGGCCACCTGAACTTCAACAAGAATCTCGAGCGCTTCATGAAGGAGGGCGGCAAGGTCTATGCCTGCCGCTTCGCGCTGCAGGCCCTTTACGGCCATGGCGAACCCTCGCTGATCCCCGGCATCATTCCGATCCTGCCGCAGGACGTGCTGGACTGTGTGCTCCTTCACAAGAAGGCAAACGCGCTGATCATCGACACCTGGACCGTCTGATCGATCTCGGCGCCCCGCGCGGACTTGCGCCGCGGGGCGCCCCGTCACCGGAGCAAAATGCAGGAGCCAGCCATGAGCAGAACCGTCCGTGCCGCCGCCGTGCAGATCGCACCCGACCTCACTTCCCGCGCCGGAACCGTCGAACGGGTCCTCAACGCCATCGCCGAGGCCGCGGACAAGGGCGCGGAGCTTGTCGTCTTCCCCGAGACCTTCGTACCCTGGTACCCCTATTTCAGTTTCGTCCTGCCGCCCGTGCTGCAGGGTCCAGAGCACCTTCGCCTGTACGAAGAGGCCGTCACGGTCCCGTCTGCCGAGACGCGCGCGGTCGCCGAGGCGGCAAGCAAGCGCGGACTTGTCGTGGTGCTCGGCGTCAACGAACGCGACCACGGGTCGCTCTACAACACCCAGCTCGTCTTCGACGCGGACGGCAGCCTCAGGCTGAAACGCCGCAAGATCACGCCCACCTATCATGAGCGCATGATATGGGGACAGGGCGACGGCGCGGGTCTCAAGGTCGTGGATACGGCCGTCGGCCGCATTGGCGCACTGGCCTGCTGGGAGCACTACAACCCGCTCGCCCGGTACGCGCTGATGGCCCAGCACGAGGAAATCCACGCATCGCATTTTCCCGGCTCCCTCGTCGGCCCGATCTTCGGCGAGCAGATCGAGGTGACCATGCGCCATCACGCGCTCGAATCCGGCTGTTTCGTCGTCAATGCGACGGGTTGGCTGAGCGAGGAACAGATCGCGACGATCCATCCGGATCCGAGCCTCCAGAGGGGGCTCCGCGACGGATGCATGACCTGCATCATCACGCCGGAAGGCCGTCACGTCGTGCCTCCCCTGACCTCCGGCGAAGGCATGCTTGTCGCCGACCTGGACATGCGGCTGATCACCAAGCGGAAGCGAATGATGGACGCCGTCGGCCACTATGCCAGGCCGGAGCTGCTGCATCTGGTCCATGACGTTCGGCCGTCCATGGCGCGGGAACAGAAGGGCCTTCGCCACCTCGGCGATCCCGCGACTACGGACGAGGAGAACCACCCTGCTCAGGAGTTCCAGGATGCTTGATCCGACGGCAATCACCGATCCCGACCTGATCAACGATCTTCAGACCAGGGGCATGCGCCTCGTCGATCCCGGTGCGGGTCACGAAAGCCGACGCGGGGGCGCCGGCCCGTCCGACCACAAGGCGGTCACCTTCGGCGACACCACGGTCATGGTACCGGTGCATACGGCCCCGGCGTTCGAAAGCCCCTACATCGTCGAGGCGCCCGGCCCCGATGGCCGCGCAAGGGTCACCAGAAAGGGAGCGGAGATCGCCCAGGTCCGTTTTCCGGGCCGGCCGAGATTTTACGACCTGACCACGGCGGATGGTATCCCCTACAACAAGATCGCGGTGCTGCATTCGCGGGATGTTCTCGCCACGACGATCCTGCAGACCTGCATCCGCTATGAGAGCCGAAAGAAGACCTGCCAGTTCTGTTCGATCGGCCAGAGCCTCGCAGCCGGACGGACGATCGCGCACAAGACACCGCAGCAGCTGGCGGAAGTGGCGAAAGCGGCCGTCGAACTGGACGGCGTGAAGCACATGGTCATGACGACGGGGACCCCGGCCGGCAAGGACCGGGGCGCTGCGGTGCTCGCCGAAAGCGCACGTGCCGTGAAGGCAGCCGTGGATATCCCGATCCAGGTACAGTGCGAACCTCCCGAGGACGACATCTGGCATCGTCGCATGAAGGATGCGGGAGCGGATGCGCTCGGCATGCATCTCGAGGCGGTGACCCAGGATGTGCGCGAGAAAATCATGCCGGGCAAGGCAGGCGTTCCTCTGGAGAAATACTTCACGAGCTTCGAGGCGGCGGTCAGGGTGTTCGGTCGGGGACAGGTCTCCACCTACATCCTGGCCGGGCTCGGAGATACGCGGGAAGCCATTATCGAGATGTCCGCCCGTCTGGTGGCGATGGGCGTCTATCCCTTCATCGTACCATTCGTACCGATCTCCGGCACGCCGCTCGAAAGTCACCCCGCTCCCGAAGCGGATTTCATGGCGTCGATCCTCGAGCCGGTGTCGAAGCTCGTCGTCGACGGCGGATTGAAGGCTTCCGACATCAAGGCGGGCTGCGGCAAGTGCGGCGCCTGCTCTGCCCTGTCGATCTATGAGAAGCTGAGGATCAGGGCATGACTCTCCTGGACCGTTCCGCCTTCATCAGCCCCGAATTCGTCATTAAGGCCGCCACCGATCCCTGGGAGATCGAGGGAGCACGCCGCCTTCGGCACCAGGTCTTCGTAGACGAGCAGCGCATCTTTCGGACCGACGACAGGGACGAGATCGACGAAAAGGCGATCCCGCTCGTAGCGATCGCCACGCTCGCCGCAGAGCCGGCCGAAGTGGTCGGCACCGTCCGTATCCACGAGGAGACACGAGGCGTCTGGTGGGGCTCCCGCCTCGCGGTCGCGCCCGCATATCGCAGGGTCGGCAGGCTCGGCGCCGAGCTGATACGCCTGGCCGTCAGCACAGCCAACGGGCTCGGCTGCAACGAGTTCCATGCGCATGTCCAGCTCCAGAACGTACCGCTGTTCCAGCGGCTCCACTGGATGCCGGCGGGAGAAGTCGAAGTCCACGCCGTGCCGCATATGCACATGCTCGCCTCCCTCGCCCACTATCCCGCCATATGCGACCCGGCTTCGGGCTGGTCCGCCAGGGCACGGAGAGGCCGATGAACCCGGAAACCATCGCCGCCGATCTCAGGGCTCATGCCTCCATCCGTGGAAAGCTCGACATCGCGGTCGCGGCTGGCGCCTTGTCGCTGTCGTGCTCGACGACCGGGCGTCCCGGTGACGACGCCGCTGCGATCAGCCGCCCGGAAGGCGGCTGGGATCTGTTCGCCGGCGAAGGGTTCATGCCGCAGTTCGTTGAGGACGATCCCTGGTTCGCCGGCTGGTGCGGCGTGATGGTGAACCTTTCGGACATCGCGGCGATGGGAGGGCGCCCGACCGCCCTTCTCGACACCATCTGGGCCCCGGATGCGGAAACCGCCGCCCCCCTGCTTGCCGGTCTGCGCGATGCCGCCGCGACCTACGCCGTTCCCATTGTCGGCGGTCACACCAACTTTCGGAGCCCCGGGCTGAACCTTTCGGTCGCCGTTACCGGACGGGCATCGAGGCTCATTTCGAGTTTCGCGGCTCGCCCGGGCGACATACTTGTCGCCGCGATCGACCACAGGGGCGGCTACCGGCCACGCTTCGACAACTGGTGCGCCGCGCTCGATGCCCCGCACGAGCGCCTGCGCAAGGATTATGAGCTGTTGCCGATGCTGGCGGAACTGGGCCTTGTGGACGCGGGCAAGGACATCAGCCAGGGCGGGATCGCCGGCACGGCCCTCATGCTGGCGGAATGCTCCCGTTGCGGTTTCGACCTGGATCTTTCTGCGATCCCCCTGCCGCCCGGAACGGAGCCGACCCGCTGGCTGCGCAGCTTTCCAAGCTTCGGTTTCCTTCTATCCGTCCGCCCCGGCCGGGTGCAGGAGGTATGCGCGATGTTCGCGGCCCGCGACATCAGCGCCGCAGCCATCGGCCGCGCCACCGGAGGAACCCGGATCAACCTGCTGCACGGCCGCACGTCGGCTGTGTTCTGGGACTATGCCGCCGCACCCTATCTGTCGCTGTCGAAGGAGGTCGAGATTGCCTGAAGTCCGTTTCACCATCCGCTGGCCCGACGGCCGGGAAGAGAGTTGCTACTCTCCCTCGACCGCGATCCACCGGCATCTCGATGCCGGGCATACATACCCGCTCGGCGAATTTCTCGAGCGGGCCAGACTTGGTCTCAACGAGGCGTCGGAGCGCGTCGCGGCCAAATATGGCTTCGCATGTTCCTCCGCGCTCGACCAGCTCGCAAGCATCGAAACCACGGCCGCCAACCAGCCCGCCAGCGGGCTGGTGACCTGTCTCTCAATGTCATGAGGCCCGTCATGAGCAACACCACCACCTCGCATGTCCCCGTCCTCATCGTCGGAGGCGGTCAGGCCGGACTTTCGGTCAGCTGGTATCTCATGCGCGAGAACATCGAGCATGTCGTACTCGAACGCCATCGACGGTTCGAAAGCTGGCGCAACAACCGCTGGGACAGTTTCTGCCTGGTCACGCCCAACTGGCAATGCCGCCTTCCGGACTGGCCCTACAGGGGTGCCGATCCGGACGGCTTCATGCTCAAGGACGAAATCGTCGATTACCTCGACGGCTTCGCCGACAGCTTCGATCCGCCGATACGCGAAGGCGTGGCAGTCAGGCGCATTTCGAGGCTGGACGAAGGCGGATACCGGATCGAGACGACGGCGGAGAGCTGGACGGCCGATCAGGTGGTCATCGCCACCGGAGGCTACGACGATCCGATCGTGCCCTCCTATGCCGCCGACCTCGATCCCGCCATCGTCCAGATCCATTCGCGCGAGTACCGCCGTCCATCGCAGATGCCGGACGGAGCCACCCTCATCGTCGGCACCGGGCAGTCGGGCGTCCAGATCATGGACGACTTCCATCTGGAAGGCAGGGCGGTGCATCTTGCGGTCGGGCCAGCGCCGCGCAGCCCGCGCAGGTACCGGGGACGCGATGCGACGGACTGGCTCTACGATGCGGGCGTCTACGAGGTCACCATCGATCGCCACCCCGACCCGGTTAAGGCGCTGACGCAGACCAACCACTACATGTCCGGCCGCGACGGCGGCAAGGAGATAGACCTGCGCAAATACGCCCTGGAAGGCGTAAGCCTCTACGGTTCGGTTGCCGGAGCAAGCGGCACGACGATGGGCTTCCTGCCGGATCTCGAGAAGAATCTCGACGATGCCGATCGGAGTTACCTGGGAATCCGGACGCAGATCGACGCCTGGATCGAAAGACAGGGGGTCGACGCGCCGGAAGAGCCGGCCTTCGAGAAGGTCTGGCGCCCCGAACAGGAAATCACCGAGGTGGATCTGGCTGCCGCAGGCATCTCGTCCATCATCTGGGCGATCGGATTTCGACCCGACTATTCCTGGATAGACGTCGACTGTTTCGACGGACGCGGCAAACCTAGATTTCGCCGAGGCGTGACGGACGTGCCGGGGTTCTACTTCATCGGTCTCGGCTGGTTGAACACCTGGGGTTCCGGGCGATTCCTCGGCATCGATGAAGACAGTCGGTATCTGGCCGGGAAGATCGTCGCGCGGCAAAGAAGCGTGCTTGCCGCATGATCGCTCCTGCACTGTCCTCATCCGGCCAGTTCGGCCTTTGCGAAGCCCATACCCTCGGAATGGCGGAGATGGGTTACCAGGGCCTTTCGGAGCAGTGGCTGATGCGCCGCGCCGGTGACCTGCACTGGCGCCTCATCGCCCGCGCTATGGGGCAGAGGGATGCCGTCTTCACCTGCGCCGCCGGAGAGCCTCTCTACGCGGCTTTCTGCGCCACGAGCCTGCAGCTCACGAGAGCGGAGGTGCCGCGCCTCGGCGGCGATCTGACGCTGTCTGCGGAGCTCTATCGTGTCGGCAGCGGCCGCCTGGCTTCGCTGCTGCGCATATCGGCGAACCAGGAACATGTCGGCCGCATGATGCTGGTTTCCACGTTCGTCGGCCGCTCCCGGCCGCCGAGCAACCGGTCGATCGTACGCCGTGCGCCGCGGGCACTCGCAATGCCGCCGGAAGCGCCTGCAGCGATACGGCGCGTGGCGCAGGGTGCGGCGGATCTTGCGCGCCTCTCTCCGCACCGGAGGCTGGATATGCAGATAGAGGATGAGCGGACGATCCTGCCGTGTCCCTCGATCGATTTCAACGCTGCCGGCCTGCTGTATTTTCCGAGTTTCAGCGCCCTGTGCGATCGCGCGATGTTCGAAGCCGGCACCCCTGCCCGGATGATCGGATCGAGGCATGTCGTCTATCTCGGAAACGTCGAGCCCGGCGAGCCGGTACAGGTCGGACTGAAAAGCATGCCAGGCGGGAAAGAGGCTGTTCTGCGCGGCCCGGATCACCGGCCGCTGGCCCTCATGCGTGTCCGCTTTCACGATTGATACACGGACGTTCCGAACCCGCAATCGTCACCCGGGAGGCGGCTGCGGCCTCCCCCGACGATAGCCGTCCGGTCACATCATCTTTCTGCCGTTCGGCACGCCTTGTTCCACCGCCGCCAGCACGATCGCGCCGTTCTCGTCCTCGAAGCCGAGCGTCAGCACTTCGGACCGTACCGGCCCGATCTGGCGTGGCGGAAAGTTGACGACGCCGAGAACCTGGCGTCCGAGCAGCGTTTCGGGCGTATAGTGGACTGTGATCTGGGCGGAAGACTTCTTCACCCCGATCTCCGCGCCGAAATCGATCTTCAGTTTGAAAGCCGGCTTGCGCGCCTCTGGAAACGGCTCGACCTCGACGATCGTTCCGACACGAATATCGACCTTCTCGAAGTCGGCAAAGGTAATTTCGTCGGCCATGAAATATCAGCTTCCCAGTTCTTCGGCGCGCTGGCGCGCCGCCGCAATCGCCTTGTCGAAAAGCGGCTGCATTCCGTCGTCAGCCATCAGCACCGCGAGTGCCGCCGCGGTCGTTCCGCCGGGCGACGTCACGTTTTTCCGCAGCTGGGCCGCCTCGTCGGAGGAACGGTGGATCAGCTCCCCCGCCCCCGCCACGGTTTCGCGTGCGAGCCGCATGGCGACATCGGCAGGCAGGCCGGCCTTGCGGCCGGCTTCCGCCATGCATTCGACGAGATAGAAGACATAGGCCGGGCCGCTTCCGGAGACGGCCGTCACCGCATCGATATCCGCCTCGGTCGAAACCCATTCGACCGGACCGCTGGCACGCAGGAGGTCGTCGACGGCGGCGCGCTGGGCATCCGTCACCCGGCCATTGGCAAACGCGCCGGTCACCCCGCGGCCGATCATGGCCGGCGTATTGGGCATGGCGCGGACCAT
The DNA here is from genome assembly GCA_052038935.1 of Neorhizobium sp. Taxonomy (GTDB): domain Bacteria; phylum Pseudomonadota; class Alphaproteobacteria; order Rhizobiales; family Rhizobiaceae; genus Neorhizobium. The sequence goes on from JBQGDG010000083.1 coordinate 31,106, forward strand.
AGCCGCGTCGCCGAGATGGCGGGAGAGATAGGCCAGGGTCTTGCCGGCGGCGACCGAGACGACCACGGTCCGTTCGCCGACCAACGGCATCAACGGCGGCAGGACGGCATCCATCATCTGCGGCTTGACGGCAAGAAAGAGAAGATCGGCGCTCAGGCCTGTCGGCACCCCCGCCGAATGACGGACGCCCGCGGCATCCATCCTCGCCTTCATGGCGTCGGATGGCGACGGATCGAGAACCGTGATCCTGTCGCCCGCGACACCCTTGTCGAGCCAGCCCGTGAGCATGGCGCCGCCCATGTTTCCTGCGCCGACGAGAACGATCGATCCGTTGCCGCCGGTCATGATCAGCATTCGCCGACTGTTTCGAAGAGGACCGCATCCATGGCGGCCTTGGCCTCCATGCCCGACCACACGACGAACTGGAACGCCTGATAGTAGCTTTCGCAGGCCTCGAGCGCGCTCGACAGCAGCACTTCCACCTGCTGGTTGGTCGGCTCGGCACCGCCGGCGAGCAGCTGTGACTGGCGGAAAATGATCACGTCCTCCTGCCGCCACAGGTCGAAATGCCCCATCAGCGTCTGGCCGTTGACATGCGACAGCAGCCGGATGACTTCGTTGACGCGCATGTCGGGGATCTTGAGATCGAAGGCGCAGGCCAGATGCAGTGCTTCGAACTCCTCCATCCAGGAAAAGGACACATGATAGTCGGTCCACCGGCCCTCGACCGTCATGGCGATTTCGTCCTCGCCGGAACGCTCGAACGTCCAGTCGTTTGAGGCGGCGACGAACTCGATCATGTCGACCGGGTTCGATTGACGTTCAACTTCCAATTCCATCAGGCTCATGCGGCACCTTCTTGACCGGAATGAATGCGAATCTGCGCAAACGCCAATACGCGAACGATTAACCGGAATGACACTTCGGATGATCGAACGACGCCGCCAGAATAACGCTGCCACCCTGCCTGGAGCTTACCAGTTCGTTTCGAATCATCATTTAAAATCAGTGTAGCTAGACGGAGTCCGCCTGCCAGCCCCCGGGCCGATAATTTCCGTGGGTTAACTGTTAAAGCTGTTCGTATCGGAGATCAGCCGAGAGTCTTAACCGACTCTGGCGCCTTGCTTTTTCGCAAGTGTCCACAGGCCGCAGTTTTTTACATGCGCCGGAGGCTCGGACGGGGCGTCCTGACCGTTCGAAGGCGACGACGATTGCCGTCCCTTGGGGGAATCGGCCGCCCGTCGCGAAAGACGGGCGGCAAGGTTCGGAATCAGATTGGAAAGCTCAGCCCTGTCGGGCGGCCAGCTGGGCTTCGAGGGCTTCGAGGCGGGCTTTCAGGGCTTCGTTTTCGTCGCGCGCGCGGGCGGCCATTTCGCGAACCGCCTCGAATTCCTCCCGCTTGACCACGTCCATATTGTTGAGGAACCGCTCGGCCTGGGCGTGGAAAGCGGTTTCCACTTCCTTGCGGACACCCTGCGCCGCTCCGGCGGCATCCGTCATCAGGCGGGCGAAGTCATCGAGAATGCGGTTGGTTCCGGTCGACATGTCGTCATCTCCTTGAGGCCGGTCAGAATGCGCGCCCGGCAGATATCCATATGCTGGAAGTAGGGCCAGCGGCGATCCGTTGCAAGCTCCATCCACTGCCGTGGCGGGCCTTCTGGCGATTTCGGCTTGACCGCCACTTTTGCCGAGGCCATGTTCCGGCCACGACGGTCATGCCGAGAACTTACATTGTACGAAGCACTTCATCTGCTTGCCATTCTGCCGTTTCCCAATATCGATCCGGTGGCCTTCTCCATCGGCCCGCTCGCCGTCCATTGGTACGGCCTCGCCTATGTCGCCGGCATCCTGATCGGCTGGTTCTACGCCAGCAGGCTCGTGGCGAACCCTGCACACTGGCGCGGCGGCGTCGCACCGATGACCAAGGCGCATCTCGACGACTTCCTGGTCTGGATCGCCGTAGGCATCGTGCTGGGCGGCAGGCTCGGCTATATCCTCTTCTACGACTTTGCGCGCGTGGTGGAGAACCCGATCCGCGCGATCGAGATCTGGAACGGCGGCATGTCCTTCCATGGCGGCCTGATCGGCTCGATCGTCGCCATGATCCTGTTTGCGCGACGCAACGCCATCCCCGTCTGGACGATGTTCGACGTGATCGCTGCGGTCGTGCCTTTCGGCCTGCTGTTCGGCCGGATCGCCAATTTCGTCAACGGTGAATTGTGGGGGCGGCTGAGCTCCATGCCCTGGGCGATCGTATTCCCGACCGGCGGCCCCTTCGCCCGACATCCGAGCCAGCTCTACGAAGCCGCCCTCGAAGGGGGCGTCCTGCTCCTCGTCCTTGCCCTGATGATCTTCCGCTTCAAGGCGCTGAAGGTCCCGGGCCTCGTGGCGGGCACCTTCGTCATCGGCTATGCTCTCTCGCGCATTTTCGTCGAGTTTTTCCGCGAGCCGGACGCCCAGCTGGGTTACCTGCTCGGCACCGGCTGGCTGACCATGGGCATGGTTCTCTCCCTGCCGATGGTGGCGGTCGGCATCTGGGCGGTCATGCGCGCGCGGGCCGCCGCCCGGACAGCAGCCTGAGGAACACCGCATGAGCACGCGCCTCGCCGAGAAGATCAAGGCTCTGATCCGCGCCAACGGGCCGATCAGCATCACCGACTATTTCGCGCTTTGCCTCGCCGACCCGGAATACGGCTATTACCGGACGCGCGAACCGTTCGGCCGCCACGGAGATTTCATCACCGCGCCGGAAATCAGCCAGCTGTTCGGTGAGATGGTCGGCGTCTTCATGGTGCATGCCTGGCAGCAGCACGGCGCCCCCAGGGACATCCGCCTGGTCGAAGTCGGCCCCGGCCGCGGCACGATGATGGCCGACATGCTGCGTGTCATCAGGCGCATCGCACCGCCGCTGTTCGAAAACCTCGCCGTCCACCTGGTCGAGACGAGCGAACGGCTGCGGGGCGTCCAGCGCGTCACGCTGGAAGCCTATTCGACGAAGATCAGCTGGCATGACAGTTTCGAGGAAGTACCGGAAGGCTTCTGCCTGATCGCCGCCAACGAGCTGTTCGACGCCATCCCGATCCGGCAGTTCGTCAAGACCCCCACGGGTTTTCGCGAGCGGCTGGTCGGCCTCGACGCCAACGACGAACTCACCTTCGCCGCCGGCGTCGCAAGCCTCGACCCGACGCTCCTGCCGGCCCCGTCCGGCTCCATCCCGGACGGCACGATCTTTGAAATCGCCCCAGCGCGCCATGCGGTCATGCAGACCCTGTGCGAAAGGCTCAAGCACCAGGGCGGCACGGCGCTCGTCATCGACTACGGCCACATGTCCACCGGCTTCGGAGATACGCTGCAGGCGGTGATGAACCACGATTTCGACCCGCCGCTTGCAAATCCCGGCGAAGCCGACCTCACCAGTCATGTGGATTTCGAGGATCTCGCACGGGTCGCAGTCGCTTCCGGCGTTCACCTGAACGGCGGGCTGCGGCAGGGCGAGTTCCTCTACGGGCTGGGGCTCGCCGAGCGTGCCGCGGCACTATCCCGCGACAAGGAACCACCGGAGCAGCGCCTGATCGCGGCGGCGGTCGACAGGCTGGCGGGCGAAGGCGCCGGCAAGATGGGCGAACTGTTCAAGGTCATCGCCGTTTCGAGCCCCGCGGTAAGGCTTATGCCGTTCAGGACGATCGACTGAGTTTCTGACGAGAGTGCATTTCCGATCCGTCGCGACGACGCGACGGATTGACATCCGCCCTCGCCTTGCGCCAATCTCGCCGCGGATCGAAGCAGCGGAAACCCCTTGAGAACCGCGCAAACCTCATTCAAAATCAACGGGATAAACAAGCCGATGCAGGACGCGACCTTGCCGACGCCGATAGAAAGCCCCCTGTTGAACGAACGGGCTGGCGCCCGCGTCCGGCACGGCTTCTTCACACGGCAGGGAGGAGTTTCGGACGGAATCTATGCCGGCCTCAATGTGGGCGTCGGCTCCGAGGACGACCGGGACCGGGTAGCGGAAAACCGCCGCCGGGTGACGGCCTGGTTCGATCAGCCGGTCGACAGGCTCGCAACCGTCCACCAGATACACTCGCCCGATGTCGTCGTCATGGATTCGATCGGCAATGCGGGCGAACGCCCGAAGGCGGATGCCATCGCGACCAGGGTTCCCGGGATCGTGCTCGGCGTCCTGTCGGCCGACTGCGGCCCGGTCCTGTTTGCCGACGCGGAAAACGGCGTCGTCGCCGCCGCCCATGCGGGCTGGAAAGGTGCGCTCCACGGCGTTCTGGAAAACACGATCCGGACGATGGTCTCGCTCGGGGCGGAAAGGCACAGGATCACCGCCGTGCTCGGCCCCTCGATCGGGCGGAAGAGCTACGAAGTGGGACCGGAATTCGTCGCCGGTTTCACGGCCGTCGATCCCGCTTACGAGAGGTTCTTCTCTCCTTCGGATAAGACGGGCCATGCGATGTTCGACCTGCCGGCGCTGACGATCAAGCGCCTGACCGACGCGGGCGTGCTTGCCAGCAATCTCGATCTCGACACCTATTCCGATCCCGAGAGGTTCTTTTCCTATCGGCGCACCACCCACGCAAAAGAGCCGGACTACGGCCGCCAGATTTCCGCAATCGCGATCCGGGAGGATTGAAATGGCTCTACACTTCGACCGCGAGGAATATTCCGCCCGCCTGACCCGGCTGCTGGCCGAAATGCAGGAACAGAAGCTCGACGCCCTGCTGCTCTTCGCCCAGGAAAGCATGTACTGGCTCACCGGCTACGACACCTTCGGCTACTGCTTCTTCCAGACCCTCATCGTCAAGGCCGACGGCTCGATGACGCTGCTGACCCGTTCGGCGGATCTGAGACAGGCGCGCCAGACCTCTATCATCGACAATATCGTCGTATGGGTCGACCGGGTAAACGCCGACCCGACGCTCGATCTCAAGAACCTGCTGAGCGACATGGATCTGCTCGGCGCCCGAATCGGCGTGGAATACGACACCCACGGCATGACGGGCCGCGTCGCTCGGCTTGTCGATAACCAGCTGTCGAGCTTCGGCCAGATCAGCGACGCGTCCTATCTCGTCAGCGGGCTGCGCCTGGTCAAGAGCCCGGCGGAGATCGCCTATGCGCGCCGCGCCGCCGAGCTTGCCGACGACGCGCTCGACGCGGCACTGCCGCTGATCAGGCCGGGCGGCAGCGAGGCGGCGATCCTGACGGCGATGCAGGGCGCGGTGTTCGCCGGCGGCGGCGACTATCCTGCGAACGAATTCATCATCGGATCGGGCGAGGATGCCCTGCTCTGCCGCTATAAGGCCGGCCGGCGCGAACTGGAAGCCAGCGACCAGCTGACGCTGGAATGGGCGGGTGCCGCCGCGCATTATCACGCCGCCATGATGCGTACCGTCGTGATCGGCGAACCGACCCTGCGCCACCGCGAACTCTACAAGGCCTGCCTCGAGACCATCCGGGCGATCGAGGAAGTCCTGCGTCCCGGCCATGTTTTCGGCGACGTGTTCGACACCCATGCCCGCATCCTCGACGAACGCGGGCTCTCCCGGCACCGCCTGAACGCCTGCGGATATTCGCTCGGCGCCCGCTTCTCGCCGTCCTGGATGGAGCATCAGATGTTTCATGTCGGCAATGCCCAGGAAATCCTACCCGACATGACGCTCTTCGTGCATATGATCATCATGGATTCCGACACCGGCACCGCGATGACCCTCGGCCACACCTATCTCACCACCGAGGGCGCGCCGCAGGCACTTTCGCGCCACGGCCTGGATCTGATCGTCGCCTGACGCCCAGGCCGTGCGATTGACACGTCTGGAACCCGGCCACTAAGCTTCGCGCGAAGCAAACTGGTCGGGAGACGGATTCGTGCTGCGGTTTGAGAGGCTTTCCATCGCCGCCTTGCTTTCGGTCGCCCTCGCCTCCTGCAACACGACGGAAGCGCTGACACCGCAGGCAGATGTCGGCGGCGGAACCGGCCGATCCTCGACTCCGGTCACCCAGGCCGACACCGACCGAATGGCGCGCGCCGACGCTGCCCAGGCGGCAGGCTCCACGCCGGTCTATTCCGCCGGACCGCAGAACACGCTCGAAGCCCAGGCCCGCGCGCTGCAATCCGGCAATTCGGTATCGCCGGCCTCCTCTGGCCCCGCTCCCGACTGGCAGGGGCAGGACGATGCCGGCCAGACACCATCCGCAGGCGGGATCGCCACGCCACAGCAGACGCAAGCCGCAGCGCCTTCGGCCGGCGATGGTAGCGCCAGCATACGCTTCCTGCCGATCATCGGTGCGCCCGTACAGGCGATCACCCCTCTCTCGCGTCAGCTCGGCGCCGAGGCGCGCGCAGGCGGCCTGACGATCCGGCCATCCGGCGACGCCAGCACGGACCAGATCCTCAAGGGATATTTCTCCGCCTTCACCGACGGCGGCAAGGTGACGATCATCTACGTGTGGGATGTGCTCGACAACGGCGGCGCCCGGCTGCACCGCATGCAGGGCCAGGAAACGGTGCCGGCGCAGGGAACAGACCCCTGGGCTGCGGCATCTCCCGCGCTCATGCAATCGATCGCGACCAAGACGATCCGCGACTACCTCGCCTGGCGGCAGTCGCAATCCGGATAAAGAGTGTACGTCCGAAGTCACAGTTCGTTCATAAAATGCGTGGGCATTTGGAAAACGCTATTGCATTCGGAACGGGCGGCGGTAAAAGGCGCCCATCCAGCTTCAAAACAGGCGGACCGCAATGAAGGTTTTCGCAGGCAACTCGAACAGGCACTTGGCCGACGCGATCTGCAGTTATCTCAATGTTCCAGTCGGAAAAGCCAGCGTAAGGCGGTTCGCAGACCAGGAAATCTTCGTTGAAATCCAGGAGAATGTGCGCGGTGAAGACGTTTTCGTCATTCAGTCGACGTCGTTCCCGACCAACGATCACCTGATGGAACTGCTGATTATGATGGACGCGTTCCGGCGGGCTTCGGCCCGGCGCATCACGGCGGTCCTTCCCTATTTCGGTTACGCCCGTCAGGACCGCAAGGCCGGCCCCCGTACGCCGATCTCGGCCAAGCTGGTCGCCAACCTGATCACCGAGGCCGGCGCCGACCGCGTGCTGACCCTCGATCTTCATGCCGGCCAGATCCAGGGCTTCTTCGACATCCCGACCGACAACCTGTTTGCCGTTCCGATCCTCGCCCGCGACGTCAAGGACCACTACGACCTGAACAACGTCATGGTCGTTTCTCCCGATGTCGGCGGCGTGGTGCGCGCACGCTCGCTCGCCAAGCGTATCGACTGTCAGCTCGCGATCGTCGACAAGCGCCGGGAACGCGCCGGCGAGTCGGAGGTCATGAACGTCATCGGCGAAGTCGAAGGCAAGGACTGCCTGCTGATCGACGATATCGTCGATTCCGGCGGCACGCTCTGCAACGCAGCCGAAGCCCTGCTCAAGAACGGCGCCACGAGCGTCACCGCCTACATCACCCACGGCGTTCTATCGGGCGGCGCGGTGACACGGATCGCATCGTCGAAACTGCGCGAACTGGTCATCACCGACTCCATCCAGCCGACGACGGCGGTTCAGTCCGCGCCGAACATCCGGGTGATCAGCACCGCCCAGCTGCTCGGCGAGGCGATCAACCGCACGGCGATGGAATCCTCGGTCTCCAGCCTGTTCGACTGATCTTTTTCCTGCCCGCGTAATGACATAGGTTCCGCCTCGATCACAACGAGGAGTGAGTCGCCCATGTCTTTCCTGTTCCGGCAGTTGAACAAACTGCCTCTCCTGCTTCTTTTGCCGGTCCTGTCCGCCTGCGTCGAAGGAGGACCCGGTCCCGGTTCCGGCGGTTATTATCCGCCGCCGCGGCCCCAGCCCCAGCCTCAGATGTGCACGATGGACTACCGTCCCGTCTGCGGCGAAAGAGGCGGTCGTTTCGAAACCTTCGGCAATTCCTGCCAGGCCGGCCAGCGCGGCTTCAGGGTCGTTGGCCAGGGCGAGTGCCGCAGCCCGGAAAGACCCGACCGGGACCGTCCCTCCAGGCCGGACGACGGCCGCCCCTCGCGGCCCGATCGCCCCGACTGGGATCGTCCGTCGAGACCCGACCAGGGACGCCCGTCCAGACCGGATCGCCCCGCCTCCGAAAATTTCTGCACGCGGGAATATCGCCCGGTATGCGGCCAGAAAGGGCGCCGCCAGCAGACGTTCTCCAACGCCTGCGAGGCACGCAACAGCGACTTTACGGTGGTTTCGTCCGGCGAATGCCGGCGCGGTTGATCCGGGCCGAGGCCCAATGCCTTCGCGAACGCCGGGATTTACGTCCCGGCGTTTTGCATTCGCCTGCACCCTTGGCTATGTAGGGCGCAATATCCAAGGAGTCCCGCATGGCCGCCCGCGACCGCTATTCCCGAAAACTCGAATGTTCCCAATGCGGCAATACCGGTTTCGCCGAGGTCTCGGAATCCGACGACAAGCGCGCGACGAACCGTGACTTTCGCATCGACGAACTGCCGAGGGGCTTCCATACCGAATTCGCATCGACGGATCCCCGCAAATACATGCTCCGTTGGGGGGATTGCGGACTGAAAGTCCGCTTCGAACGGAAATCAGTCTACGCGCCCGGCGGGGAAGCGCGCCGGTAGGTCGTCCAGCCGGGACGAGCGCGGCTCTCGGACGACGGTCACGCCGCCGTGACCAGCATCTGCTCGCCGATCGGCATCGGGCGACCGAACAGGAAGCCCTGCGCCTCGTGGCAGCCTTCCTCCCGCAGGATGTGAAGCTGGTCGTGGGTTTCCACGCCTTCGGCCAGGACCGGAATGCGCAGACCCTGTCCGAGCGCGAGGATTGCCCGAACCATCGCCTTCGCCTCGTTGCTCTGCTCGACATCCGCAAGGAAGCTGCGATCGAGCTTGATCTTGTCGAATGGGAAGGACTGCAGCGTCTCCAGGGACGAATATCCCGTTCCGAAATCGTCGATCGCGATGGACACGCCGAGTGCCTTGATGGCGCGCAGAGCATGGAGTGCGCGCTGCTTGTCGCTGAAGATCGAGCTTTCCGTGATTTCCAGTTCGAGCCGGCTCGCCTTCAGGCCTGTCTCGAGCAATACCGTGTGGACGAGCGCCGGCATGTCGGCGTGGGCGATCTGGACCGGCGACAGGTTGACCGCCACCTTGTAGTCGTTCGGCCATTTGGCCGCCTCCAGGCAGGCCTGCCGCAGCACCCATTCGCCGATCGGCAGGATGGCGCCGCATTCCTCCGCGACCGGGATGAAATCCACCGGAGAGACGTTGCCGCGTTCCGGATGCCGCCAGCGCAGCAGCACTTCGTAACCCGTGACTTCGTCGGTCGAGACCGACTTCTGTACCTGATAGTGGAGATGGAGCTGCTGGGCATCGATCGCCGCCCAGAGATCCTTGGCCATCTTCGTCCGGTCGCGGGCGGCCTCGTCCATCTCCACGTCATAGAAGCAGACCTCGCGCGAAAGCGAGCCCTTTGCCCGGTACATGGCGAGATCGGCGTTGGCGATCAGCACTTCGGGCGTCTGCCCGTCATGCGGATAGAGCGCGACCCCCATGCTCGCGCCCGGGCTCAGCCTGTGACCTTCGACATCCATCGGCCGGTTGAATTCGGCAGCCATGCGATCGAGAAACGCCTGGACCTCGCCGATATCCGTATAGCGCATGGCCGCGGCAAACTCGTCGCCACCGAAACGGGCGAAGATCTCCTGCCGCTGGACGACCTGCTGCATTCGCCGGGCGATCTCCTTGAGCACGGCGTCCCCGACCGCATGGCCGAGCTGATCGTTGATCTGCTTGAACCTGTTGAGATCGATACCGACGATCGCCAGCTGTTCGCCGCTGCGCTCCGTATGCAGCACCTCCGCCTCCAGATGCGCCATGAAGGCTGCCCGGTTTGGCAGTTGCGTCAGGCTGTCATGGCGGGCCATGAAGGCGATCTGCTCCTCCGAACGTATCTGCTCGCTGATGTCCTCGAAGGTGGAAACCCAGCCGCCATCTGGCAGCATGTTGAGGACCGTGCGGATGGTCCGGCCGCCATGGGTACGGTGAACCAGGCTCCGCTGTCCGGATCTCATCGCCGCCATGTAGCGATGATAATGCTGATCGGCATGTGCCTTTGCCTCCCGCTGGTCGGAGAAGGAAATCTCGTAACCCTTGCGGACGAGCTCCCGGTACCCGATCCCGGCAATGACGCAATCATCGGGGAAATTGAACATCTCGCGATAGCGGCCGTTCGACAGGATGAGCTTCTCGTCGCGGTCGAAAAGGCAGATCCCCTGGCTCATGTTCTCGAGTGCGAGATCGAGATTCTGGGTAATCGTCGCGATACGGTCGCTGTCGGCCTTCTGCCTCGTGATGTCGCGGGTGATCTTGGCATAGCCGACCAGCAGTCCGTCGTCGTCCCGCACCGGCTGGATCACCACATGCGCCCAGAACCAGCTGCCGTCCTTCCTGTAGCGCTTGCCTTCCGCCTCGAACCGTCCGGCCTCCCGCGCGATGCTCAGCGCCTGTTCCGGCAGGCCGTTCGCCTGGTCTTCGGCGGAATAGAACCGCGCGAAATGCTGCCCGACGATTTCGCCGGCCGCATAGCCCTTGGTGCGTTGCGCGCCCGCGTTCCAGTTCGTCACGATCCCGGTCGGGTCGAGCATGTAGATGGCGTAATCCGTGACGCCGCGGACCAGAAGCTGGAAGTTCCGCTCGCTTGCCTTCGACGTGCGGGCAGCACGGCTGGAGATCAGGGCTGCGGCCGCGCCAGAACCGATCAGCGACAGCGAGACGGCGATGATGGTCGACAGCATCAGTGGTTTCGAAAGGGCGCCGATCTCGATCGAGGATGTCAGATCCGGAACGAGTTCCGCCGCGCCCATGGCGATGAAATGCATGGAGACGATTGCAAGCGAGAGAGTTCCCGCGGCGAGCAGCACGGGCTTCGTCCCCTTGCGCAACGCAAGAACGAGCGCAACCGGCGCCATCGCCATGGCAACAGCGATGGCCAGCAGGACGAGCGGCCTCGACCAGACGATCACACCGCCGAACTCGATGGCCGACATGCCGGTGAAATGCATGCAGGAAACACCTGCGCCGAACACGACGCCTGCGCCCGCCGCGCTCCAGCGCGTCGGCGTCGTGACGACCAGACATGCTGCGACAAAGGTGGAGACGAAGGCGAGACCGAGCGAGACGAGCGTCAGCGACAGATCGAAGCGGAAGGTCAGGCCCGGATCGTAAGCCAGCATGGCGACAAAATGGGTCGCCCATATGCCGAAACCACCAGCTCCCCCGGCAACGGCGGCCCATACCACCCGTACGATCCGATTTGCCTCCTTCGCGCGGCCGATAAAGGCCACCGTGGCAAGGTTTGCCAGGAAACACAGGACGCCGGCCACGAGAACGAGCACAAGATTGTGCTCGTAGGCCAGGCAGGTGAACACGCCATACATCGGAACTATCCCTCAAAACTGCCTCAGTTTTTGGGGATCGGACTTTAACAAATCCAATACATCTTATTGAGTCATCTCTTTTTTAGGCATCAAGCGGCAAACGTGATTAACATTCCCGCAAGAACCGCTACTTGGGATAATCCCATGGCCGGATCGCCTCGCCGGCTGGATGTGATGCGGCGGAAGCCATCGTCGGCAATTGCCGCGCCACGCGACCCTTGCCTCGCGGGATACCTTGTATTATAGGGACGCGTCCGCGCAGACACCCTTGGAGGCAACGCGGATGGAGAACGTCGAGAGATGTCCTCCAGTTCGAGCCGGCTGTCATAGGCGGCGCAGAACTCTCCAATAACCTCGAAAGGAAATGCCATGAGCCACGATACTTACGAGCTCAAGGCCGAGGCGCGCGAACGGGTCGGTAAGGGGTCCTCCCGTGAACTTCGCCGCAACGGTTTTATTCCTGCAGTCATCTATGGTGACAAGCAGGCCCCCATTGCCATCGCCCTCAACACCAATGAGGTCACCAAGCGTATCCACGCTGGCGGTTTCATGACGACGATCGCAACCATCGACTTCGACGGCCAGAAGATCAAGGTTCTGCCGAAGGACTACCAGCTGGATCCCGTGCGCGACTTCACCATGCACGTCGACTTCCTCCGCGTTTCCGGCAACACGGAAGTCAACGTTGAAGTTCCGGTCCACTTCGTCAACGAAGACAAGTCGGCGATCAAGCAGGGCGGCGTCCTCAACATCGTCCGTCACACGGTCGAGCTTCACTGCCCGGCCAACGACATTCCGGAATTCATCACGGTTGATCTGAACGGCGCCAAGATCGGCGACAGCATGCACATTTCGGCCGTCAAGCTGCCGAAGGGTGTTCGCCCCGTCATCACCGACCGCGACTTCACCATCGCCACGCTCGTTGCTCCGGCAGCAGGCGTTGCCGAAGAAGAAATCGCAGAGGCTCCGTCGGAAGAATAATTTCTTTCGCATTCGCCAATCGAAAACCCGCCTTCAACGGCGGGTTTTTTGTTTTGTGCCCGGACGACATGTCGCAACTGCAACTTTAATCCGAGACTTCTTCAACCTCGTCACGGAAGATTAAAGATTTCGATGGAAGGATGCCGATCAAGCTACGGGGTATTCTTTAGGGGGGCGCAAGAGCGCCGGGGAAAGACGGATGACTCACTCTGTCGAGAGTCGGTTTATAGCGATCATTTCGGGCGCGCTGCTTGTCGTCGTCGCACCATTGTTTACGCTATTCCTGACGCTTTCCTCCCAGCAGGCCTCCCAGAGCCTCGGCGAGCATGTGGATGTCGTCCTCAGCAGCAATTCGCAGGCCCTCGGCAAGCCCCTGTGGGACCTGGACGTCGACAGCATTCATCAGGTCGCCCTGATGCTCGTCGCCGACCCCGCCATCCGCGCCGTCGAGATCAGCGACACGACTGGCAAGCTCAACGTCTCGGAGACCGACAACGCCGGCCTGGGCCTTGCCGGTCTTGAAGCACGCACGCGCACCGTCGTCTACAAGTCCGTCCAGGGCGCACGCGAAGTCGGAAAGCTGACGGTTTACGTACCGACGCCCGGCTGGTTCTCCGCCCTGCACCAGATCGAATTCGCCTTCATCTCGATCTTCATCATCGCCATCCTCACCGTCTTCGGTGCCGCCGTGTTCGGCAACCGGCTGATGGTCATCAAGCCGCTGATGCGCCTGACCGCCGCCATCGAGGCGACCCGCAGACTGGGATCGCGACACCATGTCGACTGGCGGTCGAACGACGAGATGGGCCGTCTGGCGAAAAGCTTCAACGAGATGCAGGCCCTGCTCGAACGCGAGGAGCGCGAACTCAAGCGGGCTCACCAGCAGACGATCGAGATCTACAATCTGACGCCGGCCATGCTCTTCTCCCTGATGACCGGCGACACGATCGTGGCCGTCAGCGACTATTGGCTGCTGGCGACGGGTTACCGGCGCGAAGAGGTCGTCGGCCGTAATTTTTCGGATCTCGTCTTTCTCGCCGACCGCCCCCTCTTCGATGGCCGACGGCTCGACAACGATGCCGAAGGTCGTACGATCGAAATCACCGTCCGGTTCGTCCGTGCCGACGGGACGCTGATGAACGTACTGATCGCCGAAGCCGATCTCGGGCCTGCGAGCGGCCATCTGACACGGTCGCTCAGCGTCATGACCGACGTCACCGAATTGAAGCAATCCGAATCACGCAATCACCAGCAGGCCATATCGGATCATCTTACCGGCCTCCTCAACCGCCAGGGGTTTGAAGCCGCGCTCGACAGCAAGATCGTCGATGCCGACCGCAGGGCACGGAAGGTCGCCTGCCTTTTCGTCGATCTCGATCGCTTCAAGTCGATCAACGATGCCCATGGCCACGCGGCCGGCGACATGGTCCTTCGGGAATTCGTCGCCCGTCTCGAGCCCATGCTGCAGGAGGCGGATGCCGCATCGCGGCTGGGCGGCGACGAATTCGCCATCCTGATCGCCGGCGAGGATGCCGACCAGCGTTCGATCGACCTCAGCCAGAAGATCATCGATCTGTTCGAAGCCCCTTTCAGGATTTCGGGCACCAGCGTGAGGCTCAGCGCCAGCGTCGGCGTCGCCTTCTATCCGGAACATGCGTCGAGCGCCGCCGAACTGCTGCAGAAATCCGATCTCGCCATGTATGCACGCAAGCGTGACGGCAAGAACGGCGCCAAGGTCTACGATCCGGCCATCCTCACCAAGACGCGCGAGCGGGCCGAAATCGAGAGCGATATCGAGGTCGGCATCGCGGCAAGCTGGTTCGAGGCGCATTTCCAGCCGATCGTCAACATCGGCACCGGCCAGCCGGTCGGCTTCGAGGCTCTGATGCGCATGCGGCATCCGCGCAAGGGCCTCATGTCCCCTGGCCCGCTGATCAGCGTGGCGGAGGAAACCGGAACGATCGCCCAGATCGGCAACCTCATCCTGGAGGACGCGCTGGCCAATCTCAGCCGCGTTTCCCGTCTCCCCGGCCTTTCTGAAAGTTATGTCGCGGTGAACTTTTCGCCGCTGCAATTCGAGCCCGGCCTCCCGACCCGTCTGGCCGCCCTGCTCGGACGCACCGGCATCCGCCCCTCCCGCCTCGTCATCGAGATCACGGAAGCGGTGCTCATGCACGACGATCCGGAAATCCGCCGGGTCCTCAGCGAGCTCCACGAGTTCGGCTGCCGCATCGCGCTCGACGACTTCGGTACCGGCTATTCGTCCCTGAGCTATCTCAACCGCTTCCCCGTCGACATCGTCAAGATCGACCAGTCCTTCGTTCAGTCGCTGCTCGGCCGCGGCGAAGAAGTGGAACAGAAGAGCCGCATGCTGATCGAAGGCATCACGACGATCTCGCACAAGATGCAGTGCAGGGTCGTCGCGGAAGGCGTCGAGACCGCTCAGCAGCAGCTCCAGCTGATGCAGATCGGCGTCGATTACGCCCAGGGTTATCATTTCTCCAGACCGAGGGAGATCAACGATCTTCTGGCGGATTTGTCGGCGCGGTCCGATCGGATGGCAAAGGCCGGCTGACGGATGGTCGCCATCGATCGGAGCCCGGTTCACGCACACCATGTGAGGCAGACGATGAGGATGGCAGTTTTACTGATCGGGGCACTCGGGCTGGCATCGCCGGCCGCGGCACAGGCCATCGCCTTCACGACGGAAGCCTATGCGCCCTTCAGCTATCGCGATCAGGACGGGGCCTATCGCGGCGCCGGCATCGAACAGGTCGAAGCGGCGATGCGGGAGGCAGGCATTCCCTTCACGATGGAGATCATGCCATGGGCAAGAGCCATTGCCCTCGCAGAGACCCAATCCACCCATTGCGTCTTCGCCGCCGCGCGTACGGCAGAGCGTGAACCGCGGTTCAAGTGGATTACTCCCCTCTCCGTCGAGCGGACGTTCCTCGTCCGCAACACCCGCTCCGGCGTGCAGGCAGAAACCCTCGAAGAAGCCCGACGATATACGGTCGGAACGCATCGCGCCGACTATTCGGAAGAAGTCCTGCGCTGGATGGATTTCCCGGTGGTGGATCTCAGCACCGATTTCGCGATCACCTTCAACAAGCTGATGGAGCAGCGGATCGACCTGATGCCCATGTCGGAAAGCGTCTATGAGACGCTGAAAACGGAAGGTAAGCCGATTGCGAAACTGATCATGCTCTCCCAGCAGGAACTCGGCATTGCCTGCAACAGGGGCGTATCGGACGAGGTCATCAAGGCCATGCAGAAAGGCCTGGACACGGTCATCAACGACGGGCGGCAGGATGCGATCCGGGTCTCTTATGGTCTCACCCCTCTCGGCCTGAGTGCGCACTGAGAGAAAAACGGTTGACATGCGCCCCGTTTCGCTGTCGTGAACCGCCGATAGCGAACGGAGACTTTCGATGCTGATCATCGCCGGCCTTGGCAATCCCGGAGCGAAATACGCGGGCAACCGCCACAATGTCGGCTTCATGGCGGTCGACGCCATTCAGCGCCGCTCGAGCTTTTCGCCTTGGGCCAGGAAATTCAAGGCCGAGATCTCGGAGGGCGAGATCGGCGGTGAAAAGGTCCTGCTGGTGAAGCCACAGACCTTCATGAACCTGTCGGGCGAAGCGGTCGGCGAGGCCATGCGCTTCTACAAGCTGACGCCGGCGGATATCGTCGCCATCTACGACGAGCTGGACCTCGTGCCCGGAAGAACCCGCATCAAGACCGGTGGCGGCCATGGCGGCCACAACGGCATCAAGTCGCTCGACGCCCATTGCGGCAAGGAATATCGCCGGCTGCGTATCGGGATCGGACATCCCGGTTCCAAGGAACAGGTTCAGGGGCATGTTCTCGGCGACTTCGCCAAGTCCGACCGGATCTGGCTCGAGCCGCTGATGGATGCGATTTCGGACAATGCCGAGATGCTGGTGAAGGGCGAAGATTCGCAGCTGATGAACAAGCTGACGCTCGCCGTCGGCGGAAAACCGGAGCCGGAAAAGCAGCCTGCGAGCCCTCGCGTCAAGCCGGCCGCTCAGTCGCATGTGCGTCAGGCCCGTGGCGGCGCCAAGCCTAACCTTCCGACGACGGGCCCGATGGCGGACATGCTGAAAAAGATGTTCGGCCAGAAGGACGAATAGTCCCGGCCATCATTCTTCCGGTTCGGTGGTGAACATCAGCGGGAAACCCGCTTCCTTGGCAAGATCGACGCCCTCCTTGGCCTTGGTCTCGGCGATATCCTTGGCGCAGACGACGACCACGCATGATCCGAGCCGATGCGCCGTCATCATCACCCGCAGGCCCGTCTCCTCGCTCATGCGGAAGACCGCCTTCAGGACCATGATGACGAATTCGCGCGGCGTGTAGTCGTCGTTGAGCAGGATGACCTTGTAGAGCTTGGGCCGCTCCAGCTTTGGCTTCGATTTTGTTTTGGGAGTGAGAACCGTATCTTCGGCCATCAGCGCAACCTCCTGATGGGGGCAGCCTCTCGGGCATGACCCTTATCTTGCACCGCAGCAGCGATATTTCAAGGCTGCGGCCGCGCGTTGGTCCGATCGCGGTCGAACACGATGCCGCTCGGCTGGCCCCGGGGCTCGACGCGAAGACATCTCTCTTCATGGAGCTGCAGCATCCGGGGAAGCGTCGAATTGCGTCATGGAACATTCCCCTTCCAGCCCGAGGTTGATCAGATCCGGCCCGACGAGAAGACAGGGTTCGCTTGCAAGCCTTGACCCGAAAGGCACTTTCCCCCATAGCGACAGCCAAATCAGTTAAACGATAGGTTTCATCCCCGATGGGCTTCAAATGCGGTATCGTCGGACTGCCCAATGTCGGCAAGTCCACTCTTTTCAACGCGCTGACCAAGACTGCCGCCGCGCAGGCCGCGAACTATCCTTTCTGCACGATCGAGCCGAATACCGGCGAAGTGGCCGTGCCGGATGCGCGCATGCAGCAGCTTGCGACGATCGCCGGTTCGAAGGAAATCATTCCGACGCGCATTTCCTTCGTCGATATCGCCGGTCTGGTCCGCGGCGCGTCCAAGGGTGAAGGCCTCGGCAACAAGTTCCTCGCCAACATCCGTGAGGTCGATGCCGTCGTCCACGTTCTGCGCTGCTTCGAGGATGACGACATCACCCATGTCGAAGGCCGCATCAACCCGGTCGGCGATGCCGAGACGATCGAAACCGAGCTGATGCTCGCCGACCTGGAAAGCCTGGAGCGCCGCGTCGAGCAGACCCGCAAGCGCGCCACCGGCAAGGACAAGGATTCGCTCGCCCAGCTGCCCGTCATGGAAGCCGTCATCAAGCTTCTTCAGGATGGCAAGCCGGCCCGTCTCCTGCTGCAGACATTGAGCCCGGAAGACATCGTGATCCTCAAGGGCCTCAATCTCCTGACCTCGCATCCGGTCCTCTACGTCTGCAACGTCGCCGAGGGCGACGCCGTCGACGGCAACGAGCATACCAGGGCGGTTGCCGAGATGGCGAAGGGCCAGGGCGCCGAATGCGTCATCATCTCCGCCGCCATCGAAGCGGAGGTTGCCCAGCTTCCCGAAGAGGAAGCGCAGGAATTCCTCTCGGCGCTCGGGCTCGAAGAGGCCGGGCTCGACCGGCTGATCCGCGCCGGCTACCACCTGCTCGACCTGATCACCTATTTCACCGTCGGTCCCAAGGAAACACGCGCCTGGACGATCGTCCGCGGCACCAAGGCGCCTCAGGCCGCCGGTGTCATCCATACCGATTTCGAGCGCGGCTTCATCCGCGCCTTCACCATCTCCTTTGACGACTATATCGCCTACAAAGGCGAAGTCGGCGCCAAGGAAGCCGGCAAGGGCCGCGACGAAGGCAAGGAATACGTCGTCCATGACGGCGACGTCATCCATTTTCGCTTCAACACCTGATCGCCGTTGCAGAACGTGGAATTGCTGCCGCCCTCACCTGAGTGGCGGCAGTTTTGTTTTCAGATGCTCGGGAAAGCCGCCGAGGACCATGCGCCGAAGCGACGGCCAGCCGACCCCGATCGCCAGAACGAAGACGCCGACGACCAGCAGCGCGATAAACAGCGTGCCGCTGCCGCTGACGTCACCCTGGCCGAGAATAGCGCCGACTGCCGCGATCAGCGACACCAGCCCGGACGTGACGAAGGCACGCCGGTCCATGACGAGGCCGATCGCCATGAGGATGACGACGATCACCAGCACCCGCCCGGCGCTTTCATAGGCCTGCACCCGCTCGAATAGGAACAGTCCCTCTCCCGAGCCGAGAAAGGTGACCGCAAGCATCGCGTAGAGCAGCGCCGGAGCGGCCGCGAGATGAAGCCAGAAGGCGATGTCGGATCGGCGCGATATCCGCGAGGGATCGGCAAGATCGTAGCTCAGGGCGATGCCGAAGAGGCCGATGGCGGCGGCAAGGACGATGAATGTCGATGCCGTCGGGAATGTCTCCGCAAATTCGTCTACCCCGGTCGCAAGGCCCAGGAGATAGAAGAACAGCGCCAGCAGCAACGCGAATACGGAAAGCAGCAGGATCGCCAGGGCGATCGGCACGCGATAGCGCCAGTAGAACAGGCCGAGGACAAGCGGGAACGGCAGGAGCAGGACCAGCAAGGCAAGCGTGCCGTCCGGCTCGAACCCGAACCACTCCGTCACGAACATCGTCATGAAAGCCGTCCAGACGAGTGTCGCAAGGCTCAGCACCACGGCGGGGAGCGCCAGTCGCTGGCGCCGCACCAGGATTTCCGCAAGCACGACGATCACCGGCAGTATCGCGAGCCCCGAACCGAGTCCCCATACGCCGGCAAGCAGGATCAGCACGCCGATCGTGATCAGGATATCATGGAACCCGCGGACGAAACGCGGCACTTCCGTATCGACGATCTCCTCGTCCGCATCCGGCCTCCCTGGCCGGACCGTTGATTCGATACGCACGCCGCGCCGTTGCAGATGGTCCGTCAGCGCCGGCACCTGCGTCTGCGCGACCAGCCCCTGGGCGGCCGCCTCGTCCAGAATGTCTCTCAGGCTCGCCATGCATCCATCCCCGCCAGTTTCGGTCACGCGGCACAAAAGCATGGTTCTCCACGAAAACCCAGCCGTGATCCGCCTTTCTCGTTGTTCAAAATCGCAATGATTAGAGATTGTTGCTGTGCCCGGCATTTCCTAATGTGGCACCGTCCGAACAAGCCAAGGCAATGCCATGCTCTATTTCGAGGATTTCACCCCGGGCCGTGTCCTTCCCCTCGCCGTCCAACAGGTCTCCGCCGCAGCCATCGTCGAATTTGCGGCGGAATTCGATCCGCAGCCGATGCATCTCGACGAGGAGGCCGGCAAGGCCAGCATCCTCGGCGGACTTGCCGCCTCCGGCTGGCACACCGCGAGCCTCTTCATGCGGATGATGTATGACGGCTGGTTGTCGGGATCGGCATCGGAAGGCTCACCGGGCGTGGACTTCATGGAATGGAAGAAGCCGGTTCTCGCCGGCGATATGCTGTCGGGGCGATCGACCGTGCTCGAAGCGAGGCCCCTGCGCTCTCGGCCGGGCATCGGCATCGTGCGGTTCCTCCACGAGGTGACCAATCAGAAAGGCGAAGTCGTCATGCGCGGCGAAAATCCCATCATGTTCCGCACCCGCTCCGGCGAGGTCGCCGCGGCATGAAACTCATCGAGATTTCCCCGCCCGGCCGGAAGGTCACGACCGGATCGCTG
>JBQGDG010000084.1:0-2079 GCA_052038935.1 Neorhizobium sp.
GAGAGTTAGGGTGAGGGGCAATCATTCGAGCGGCGACCGTCCCGGGGGTGTCGGAACATGATCTCCATCCTTATCCGCCGCATCGTCAGCCTCATCGTCACGCTCGTCGTCGTGTCGCTCCTGATATTCTGCGTCATGAACTTCCTGCCCGGCGACCCGGCGGCGATCATGCTGGGAACGTCGGCCACGCCGGAGACGCTGGCGGCGCTTCGCACGCAGATGGGGCTCGACGAACCCATGGCGGTTCGTTACCTCGCGTGGCTTGCCGGCATGGTTCGAGGCGATCTCGGCCAGTCCTACACTTATGGCGTGCCGGTCGCCGGGCTGATCGCCGAGCGCCTGGTGGTGACGCTTCCGCTGGCGCTGATGGCCGTCGCCATGTCGGTCGCGATCGCCGTGCCGCTCGGCGTGCAGGCGGCGCGGCGGCATAACGGGGTCTTCGATCTCGTGGCGGGGATATTTTCCCATGTCTCGATCGCCGTGCCGGCCTTCTGGGTAGGGCTGCTGCTCATCATCGCGTTTTCGAGCAGGCTCGGCTGGATGCCGGCCGGCGGGTTTCCCGGATGGGATGCCGGCCTGGGTGCCGGGCTGACGGCGCTGCTGATGCCGGCGATCGCGCTGGCTCTGCCGCAGGCGGGCGTGCTGACGCGGGTGGCGCGGACCTCCGTGCTCGAAGTGATGAACGAGGATTTTGTCCGCACCGCGCTCGCTAAGGGGCTGAGCGAGCGGAGCGCGGTCTGGCGGCATGCGCTGCCCAATGCGCTCGTGCCCGTGGTCACCATGCTCGGCCTGCAGTTCACCTTCCTGATCGCCGGTGCGGTCCTGGTGGAAAACGTCTTCATCCTGCCGGGGCTCGGCAGGCTCGCCTATCAGGCGCTTTCGCAACGGGACATCATCGTGATGCAGGACGTGGTGCTGTTCTTCGCAGCCCTGGTGATCGTGATGAACTTTCTCGTCGATCTCGCCTATCTCGTCATCGACCCGCGGCTGAGGGTGGCGACGTGACCGCGCGCATGTTCCGCCGGCCGGTCCTGCTGGCCGGGTTCGTCATCACGCTGGCGCTCGTCGCCGTGGCGCTGACCTCGCTCGTCTGGACGCCGCTATCTCCGTCGAAGATGAATATCGTCCAGAGGCTCAAGGCACCGCTGGAATTCGGCCTGCTCGGCACGGACCAGTTCGGCCGCGACCTGACATCGCTGCTGATGATTGGCGCCTGGAATTCGCTCTCCACGTCATTCCTGGCGGTGGCGATCGGAGCATCGATAGGCTCGGCTCTCGGCGTGACGATCGCGACGCAGCGCGGCTGGATGGAACTCGTCGTGATGCGCGGCTGCGACATCATCTTCGCCGTGCCGCCCATCCTGTCGGCGATGATGCTCGGCGCCTTCATCGGCTCGGGCCGCTTCACCGCGATCATCGCCATCGCCGTGTTCATGGTGCCGGTCTTTGCCCGGCTGACCCTTGCCGCCGCCCGGCAGATCTGGGCGCGGGACTACGTGATGGCAGCCGTCGGCATCGGCCGGTCGAAGACCAGGATCACGCTCGTGCACGTCCTGCCTAACATCGCCAACCAGATCATCGTGCAGGTGACGATCCAGCTCGGCCTGGCGATCCTGACGGAGGCGGGGCTTTCCTTTTTAGGGCTCGGCATGCCGCCGCCGGCGCCGACATGGGGGCGGATGCTCGCCGACAGCCAGACCTTCTTCGGCCAGGCGCCATGGCTGGCGCTCCTGCCGGGATGTGCCATCGCGTTCGCCGTGCTCGGCCTCAACATGCTGGGCGACGGTCTGCGCGACCTTCTCGACCCGCGGACAAGATCCTGATCGCAACCCGAAAGACACTGCCCGGATAGCGCCATGAACGAACTGCTGAAACTGACGATCCGGGATATCCTGTCGCTCTATCGCGAACGGAAACTTTCTCCGCTCGAATACTGGTGCGCGGTGGAGGAGCGGGTGGCGGCCTTCGAACCGCAGGTTCAGGCGCTTTATCTCTACGATCCCGAAGGCGCGCGACGTCAGGCCGAGGCTTCGACCGGGCGCTGGACGAAAGGCGAGGCGATGGGCGTGCTCGATGGCA
>JBQGDG010000085.1:0-27074 GCA_052038935.1 Neorhizobium sp.
AACGCGCCAAGAAGCTGTTCGGCGTCAATTTCGCCAACGTCCAGCCCAATTCCGGGTCGCAGATGAACCAGGCGGTCTTCCTGGCGCTTCTGCAGCCGGGCGACACCTTCATGGGGCTCGACCTCAATTCCGGCGGGCACCTCACCCATGGTTCGCCGGTAAACATGTCCGGCAAGTGGTTCAACGTCGTCTCCTACGGCGTGCGCGAGGAAGACCACCTGCTCGACATGGACGACGTCGCCGAGAAGGCCCGTGCCAATAAGCCGAAGCTGATCATCGCCGGCGGCACGGCCTATTCCCGCATCTGGGACTGGAAGCGTTTCCGCGAGATCGCCGATGAAGTCGGTGCCTACCTGATGGTCGACATGGCCCATATCGCCGGCCTCGTCGCCGGTGGCCAGCATCCGTCGCCTTTCCCGCATTGCCACGTCGCCACGACGACGACCCACAAGTCGCTGCGCGGTCCGCGCGGTGGCGTGGTGCTGACCAATGACGAGGAAATCGCCAAGAAGATCAATTCGGCCGTCTTCCCAGGCCTGCAGGGCGGTCCGCTGATGCACATCATCGCAGCCAAGGCCGTCGCCTTCGGCGAGGCGCTGCAGCCGGATTTCAAGGATTACGCCGCGCAGATCGTCAAGAACGCCAAGACGCTCGCCGAAACGCTGAAGGCCGGCGGCCTCGACATCGTCTCCGGCGGCACCGACAACCACCTGATGCTGGTCGATCTTCGCAAGAAGAACGCCACCGGCAAGAGGGCGGAGGCAGCCCTCGGCCGCGGCTACATCACCTGCAACAAGAACGGTATTCCCTTCGATCCTGAAAAGCCCTTCGTCACCTCCGGCGTTCGCCTCGGCACCCCGGCGGGAACGACGCGCGGCTTCAAGGAAGCCGAGTTCGCCGAAATCGGCAACCTCATCGTCGAGGTTCTGGACGGTCTCAAGGCCGCCAATTCCGACGAGGGCAATGCTGCGGTCGAAGCTGCGGTGCGCGAAAAGGTCGTCGCCCTGACGGGCCGCTTCCCGATGTATCCGTACATGTAAGCCGAGGAGAAGGCATGCGCTGCCCTTTCTGCGGCTCTGAAGACACCCAGGTCAAGGATTCGCGTCCGGCGGAGGATTTCACCTCCATCCGCCGGCGGCGCATCTGCCCCGACTGCGGCGGCCGTTTTACGACTTTCGAACGGGTTCAGCTGCGCGAGTTGATGGTCCTGAAGAAGACCGGCCGCAAGGTTCCGTTCAACCGCGACAAGCTGGTGCGATCCTTCCAGATTGCGCTGCGCAAGCGTCCGGTCGATGCCGAGCGCATCGAGCGGGCGGTTTCCGGCATAGTCCGCCGCCTTGAAAGTTCCGGTGAGGCCGAGATATCGTCTGAACAGATCGGTCTTCAGGTGCTGGAGGCGTTGAAGAGCCTCGATGACGTCGGCTTCGTCCGTTATGCTTCGGTCTACCGCGATTTCTCCCATGCCGAGGATTTCGAAAAGGTGATCCAGGAAATCAGCGCCAAGATTGCCCGCGATCCGGGCCTCGAGACGTGACGGGCGGCGCGGACGACCGTCGTTTCATGGCCGCTGCCCTGCGGTTGTCCCAGTGGCATACCGGCATGACGGCCACCAATCCCTCGGTCGGCTGCGTTGTCGTCAGGGATGGCGCGATCGTCGGTCAGGCTGTCACCGCAGTCGGTGGTCGCCCCCATGCGGAGACGCAGGCGCTCGCGGTTGCCGGCGAGAAGGCGAGGGGGGCGACGGTCTATGTCACCCTGGAACCCTGTTCTCACTATGGCCGCACGCCGCCCTGCGCCAATGCATTGGTGGCGGCGGGCGTGTCCCGCGTCGTCGTCTGTCTGAACGATCCCGATCCACGCGTCTCCGGTCGCGGGCTTGCCATTCTCGGCGAGGCCGGCATCGTCGTGGAAACCGGCTTGATGGAAGCCGAGGGCCGCAGGGTGCTGGCGGCCTATCTGTCGCGCCAGACCAGGGGGCGCCCGTATGTGACCCTCAAGCTTGCCGTCTCGGCCGATGGCATGCTCGGGCGCCGGGGCGAGGAGTTGCTGATCACCGGGCCGCAATCACGGGCTCAGGTCCATATGATGCGCGCGGAAAACGATGCGATCCTCGTCGGTATCGGCACGGCCCTGGTGGACGATCCGGAACTGACGGCGCGCCTTCCGGGCCTTGCGCCGCGATCGCCGCTGCGGATCGTGTTGGACCGGCGGCTGGAACTGCCGCTGTCCTCCAAGCTCGCCACATCGGTGAGTGATGTTCCTGTCGTAGCCGTCACCGATCCTTTCTGCCAGGAGCACCCGTCCAACGAGACGAAGCTGCGAGCGCTGTTGTCGGCGGGCGTCGAAATTCTCGAAGCGGCGGATCTCGCGGCACTTCTGTCCAATCTCGCGACCCGCGGAATCTCGTCGTTGATGGTGGAAGGAGGTGCCCATGTCGGCCGAAGTTTCCTTCAGGCAGGGCTCGTTGATAGGCTCGTTCTTTCCCAGTCCGAACTTGTGGTTGGCGAGGGAGGACTTGAATCTCCGGTGACGCCATCCGATGTTCCGGCGGAATTTCATTGCGTGCGGGAAGAGCGCTTCGGCTCCGACCGCTGGCTCGAATACGAAAGAAACTGCTGATGTTTACCGGAATCGTGACAGATGTCGGCACCGTCGCCGAAATGACGCCTCTCGACGAAGGCGTGAAGCTCCGGATCTCGACGGACTACGATCCGAAGACGATCGCCATGGGCGCCTCTATCGCCCATGGTGGCGTCTGCCTGACGGTCACCACGCTTCCCGAAGACGGCAGCAACGAGCGCTGGTTCGAGGTCGAGGCCTGGGAAGAGGCCTTGCGCCTGACCACGATCGCCTCGTGGACAAAAGGAACACGGGTCAATCTGGAACGGGCCTTGAAGATCGGTGACGAACTCGGCGGCCATATCGTATCCGGCCATGTAGACGGGAAGGCCGAAATCCTTTCGGTCGAACCGGAGGGAGAGGCTGTCCGCATCAGGCTGAGGGCGCCGGAAAATCTCGCCCGTTTCGTCGCGCCGAAGGGTTCGGTGGCACTCGACGGCACCTCGCTGACGGTAAACGCCGTCGAGGGCGCCGATTTCGACGTCCTGCTCATCCGCCACACCCTGGCGGTCACCACCTGGGGCGATCGCAAGCCGGGTGATTTCGTCAATTTCGAGGTGGACACCATGGCGCGTTATGCCGCCCGCCTCGCGGAGTTTCCGCAGAAGGGCTAGGCGTGCGCGCCCTGCCCGAATTTGCGGTGGATTTCCGCAAACGTCGTTGCGACTTCGCCGAAGGCTGCAACGACGGCCGGGTCGAAATGTTTGCCGCTCTCGCCCGTGATGATGTGAACGGCCTCGTCATGGCTCATCGCGGGCTTGTACACCCTTTCCGAGACGAGCGCGTCATAGACGTCGGCCACCGCCATGATGCGTCCGGCCAGCGGAATGTCTTCCCCCTTGAGGCCGCGGGGATAGCCGGTTCCGTCCCAGCGCTCGTGATGACAATGGGCGATCTCCTTGGCCAGGCTGAGGAAAGGATCGGTCGAGCCCATGTAGCGCTCCGCCGTCGCGATCGCCGCCCGCCCGAGATCCGCGTGCGTCTTCATGATGGCGAATTCCTCGCGGTCCAGCCGTCCCGGCTTCTGCAGGATACGGTCCGGAATGCCGACCTTGCCGATGTCGTGCAGAGGCGCGGACTTGTAGAGGAGATCGACGAAATCCTCGTTGAGCCCGTCCGTATACGGTCCCTGGCGGCGGAGTGCCTCCGCCAGGACCCGGACGTAATGCTGTGTGCGCTTGATGTGGTCGCCGGTCTCGTGATCCCTCGTCTCGGCGAGGGAAGCCATGGCGAGGATCATCGCATCGCGGGCGCGAGCCGCTTCGTCGCGAGCGGCGGCCAGCGAATTGGTCAGCGCCACGTTCGCGATGGAGACGGCGGCGGCATTGGCGAGGCGCTGCAGTCGATGGACGCTTTCCTCCGGGGGGATGCCGACCTTCGCCCAATAGGCGCCGATCGCGCCCACGGGATCCTCCGGCCGCAGGGGAACGATGACGAGGCTTTTGACGAACGTCGGACGGTAGGCGTCGGCGGGCACACGTGGGTCCTTGTAGATGTCACCTATGACGACGACCTCACCGTGGTTCATGGCCCATCCGGAGACGCAGGTCTCCATCGGAAACCGCTGGCCCTTCCAGAGCGGCTCGATGGAATCCTCGTCGGCATAGAGACATTCGTTCTCGTTCCTGAGGACGAATGTTATCCCGTCGGCGCCGATGAGGTTTCGGGCCGATTGCCGAACGATCGACGTAATTTCCTCCAGGCCCCGCGCCATGGAAATTTTCAGAAGCAGGGCATCCATGTCGTCCATAGGAATTCTGTGCGTTGTCATCGCCTCGTCCAGGTTCAGCAGGCTATATAATAGATGTCTAATGAATCGGATGAGGCAAGGGCG
Source organism: Neorhizobium sp. (assembly GCA_052038935.1). GTDB lineage: Bacteria > Pseudomonadota > Alphaproteobacteria > Rhizobiales > Rhizobiaceae > Neorhizobium. The sequence goes on from JBQGDG010000085.1 coordinate 4,454, forward strand.
TCATTAGCGAATTGTCGCAGTTTAACAGATGATTCATTTTAGAATAGATACGCCATCTGCGTTATGATCTTAGTAATATAGATATGGGCCTCCCGCCTTGCCCTATGTCTCCGATGCAGGGCTCGTGCGCGCAAAATCGCTTGCCAACCGTCTCAGAGCGTGTTTTGACCGCGCCCATGCGAGAGCCCGGCCGACCGGGACAATATTCGAAGGTGATCCATGTCGCTTGAAACCGCCCCCCATATCCTGATCGTCGAAGCTCGGTTCTACGACGACATGGCCGACGCGCTGCTTGATGGCGCCACGGCGGCACTCAAGGAGGCGGGCGCTACCTATGACGTTCTGACGGTCCCGGGTGCCCTCGAGATTCCCCCGGCGATCGCCATGGCGCTCGATGCCTCGGAAGAGGGCGGCGTCGAGTATGACGGATTCGTCGCGCTCGGCATGGTCATTCGTGGCGAGACCTATCATTTCGATATCGTCGCGAACGAATCCTCGCGCGCGCTCATGGATCTCGCCGTCTCGGAATCGCTGGCGATCGGCAACGGCATCATGACGGTCGAGAACGATGAGCAGGCCTGGGCCCGCGTTCGCCGGTCGGACAAGGACAAGGGCGGTTTTGCCGCCCGCGCAGCGCTGACGATGATCGCCTTGCGCGAAAAGCTGCAGGGTGCCCGCTGATGTCGAACGAGACCGAAAAGCAGGGCGCTGAAAAACAGATCAAGGCCGCCAACCAGCGCGGCGCGGCGCGGCTTGCCGCCGTGCAGGCACTCTACCAGATGGATGTCGGCGGAACCGGCGTACTGGAAGTGGTTGCCGAATACGAGACGCATCGTCTGGGCCAGGAACTCGACGGCGAGACCTATCTCAAGGCGGATCCGTCGTGGTTTCGTTCCATCGTGTCCGGCGTCGTCCGCGACCAGACGAAGATCGATCCGGTGATCCGCGCCTCGCTGCAGGAAGACTGGCCGCTGTCGCGTCTCGATTCGACGCTGCGTGCTATCCTGCGTGCCGGCACGTTCGAGATCATGGAACGCAAGGATGTTCCCGTCCCGGTCATCGTCACGGAATATGTCGAGATTGCGCGCGCGTTCTTCGAGGAGGACGAGCCGAGAATCGTCAATGCGGTACTGGACCGGATCGCCAGACAGGTCCGCGGCGACGCCAAGAAATAACCAGGTAGGCAGACATGGACGGGGTGGCGGATAGTCTTCAGGCGCAGATGCGCACAGCTCGCCGCAACGTCGCCTTGCTCGCGGCAAGCCAGGCGATCCTGGGGGCGGCGGCTCCCCTGTCGATCTCGATAGGCTCGCTGGCGGGTTACCAGCTCCTCGGTGAAGACAAGTCGTTGGCGACCGCTCCCATCACCGCCTTCAATATCGGCACGGCGAGTGGCGCCGTCGTCATCGCCATCGCCTCGCGCCACCTCGGCCGGCGCGCCGCCTTCATCCTCGGTTGCCTGATCGGTGCAGCCGGTGGTGCGTTTGCGGCAATCGCCCTTTTCCGGGGCGACTTCTGGATGTTCGGTCTTTCGCTTCTGCTCATCGGCACGGCCTCCGGCTTTACCCAGAAGATCCGGTTTGCCGCCGCGGACGCTTCGCCGTCCTCCTACAAGCCCAAGGCGATCTCCTGGATATTGGGAGCCGGCATCATCTCCGCCATACTCGGTCCCCAGATCGTCATATGGGCCAAGGATCTCTTCGAACCGGTGACCTTTGCCGGCGCCTTCATGGCACTGATACCCTTGAGCCTCGCCGGCATCGCCCTCCTGTCGTTCCTCAGGCTTCCCGTAGCCAAGGCCGCGGCGCAGACGCTCGAGCCGGCCCGGCCGCTGCGGGAGATCGTGCTGACGCAACGGTTCCTGACCGGCATGATCTGCGGCATCTGCATCTACGCGCTGATGACCTTCGTGATGACCGGGGCGCCGCTCGCCATGGTGATCGGCTGCGGCTTTCCGACGGAAATGGCGACGCTCGGAATCCAATGGCATGTCCTCGCCATGTTCGGGCCGAGTTTCGTCACGGGATCGCTGATCTCCAGGTTTGGCGCGGAAAAGGTCGTCGCCATCGGTCTTTTCACCATGATGGCCTGTGCGGTCATCGCCCATCTCGGCATCGAACTGTGGAACTTCTGGGGCGCGCTGGTGCTGCTCGGCATCGGATGGAACTTCGGTTTCATCGGATCGACCGCGATCATCGTCTCGAGCTACCGCCCCCACGAGGCCGACAAGGTGCAAGGCTTCCACGACATCGTGCTGTTCGGCACCGTCGCATTGTCCTCCTTCTCGTCCGGCAAGGTATTCGTCACCTGGGGTTGGTCCTATATCAACCTGGTCATATGGCCGGTGACGGTGATCTGCCTTTTTCTGATCGCAGCGCTCCTTTTCAGGCGCACCGCCACGCGGTCTGCCTGACCTGCGTCTTTTCGTCTCCTGTCGCCCGGGTTTTGCCCTGCTCCCTTGCCCCTGCGGGGCTTGACGCCATGTGATCTCCACCGCAATCTCGCCCTCGCATGGCGACGACGTCTTCTTGGGAGGGGAGGCGGCCTGCGACGGTATCGGCCGGCAGAAGCCGCCGGACGTGAGTTTTGAGGCAGTGAGTGCGTCCTGGTGCGCCCTGTCGTACCCAAGGCGCTTCGGGAGAAGACGTGGCCAAGCGCAATGCTTGGCAATTTGGGAGAGGAAAAGCGAATGACGGTGATTTTGAGTGTGATCGTGTGCGGTCTGCTATCGATCATCTATGCCGTGTGGGCGACGCGCGTCGTGCTCGCCGCCGATCAGGGCAATGAGCGCATGCAGGAGATTGCTGGCTATATCCGAGAAGGTGCTCAGGCCTATCTGACGCGCCAGTACATGACGATCGCCATTGTCGGTGTGGTCGTCGCCATCCTGGCATGGTTGCTTCTGTCCGCCACGGCTGCCTTTGGCTTCATAATCGGCGCGGTCCTGTCCGGCGCTGCAGGCTTTATTGGTATGCATGTTTCCGTCCGCGCCAATGTCAGAACGGCGCAGGCCTCATCCCACAGTCTGGCGGCCGGCCTCGACATCGCCTTCAAGTCGGGGGCGATCACCGGCATGCTGGTTGCCGGTCTGGCGCTGCTCGGCGTCGTCATCTACTACTGGATACTCACTGCAGGACTTGGTCACGCGAGCGGCTCGCGCGAGGTCATCGACGCTCTCGTGGCGCTCGGTTTCGGTGCCTCGCTCATCTCCATCTTCGCCCGCCTCGGCGGCGGTATCTTCACCAAGGGTGCCGATGTGGGCGGAGACCTCGTCGGCAAGGTCGAAGCGGGGATTCCGGAAGACGATCCGCGCAACCCGGCGACGATTGCCGACAACGTTGGCGACAATGTCGGTGACTGCGCCGGCATGGCGGCCGACCTTTTCGAAACCTATGCCGTCTCCGTCGTTGCCACGATGGTGCTGGCTGCGATCTTCTTTGCCGGCATGCCGGTGCTCGAACAGGCGATGCTCTATCCGCTCGCGATCTGCGGCGCCTGCATCGTCACCTCGATCGCCGGCACCTTCTTCGTCAAGCTCGGGTCCAACGGCTCGATCATGGGCGCGCTCTACAAGGGGTTGATTGCCACGGGCGTCCTGTCGATCCTCGGCATGGCGGTTGCAACCTCGATGACCGTCGGCTGGGGCGTGATCGGCACGGTCGCAGGCCAGGAGATCAGCGGGTTGAACCTGTTCGTCTGCGGCCTGGTCGGTCTGGTGGTGACCGCGCTCATCGTGGTTATCACCGAGTATTATACCGGTACCAACAAGCGACCGGTCAACTCGATCGCTCAGGCCTCGGTCACCGGCCACGGCACCAATGTCATCCAGGGATTGGCGGTGTCGCTGGAATCGACGGCGCTCCCGGCGATAACCATTGTCGGCGGCATCATCGCCACCTACCAGTTCGGCGGATTGTTCGGCACCGGCATCGCCGTCACGGCGATGCTGGGTCTGGCCGGCATGATCGTCGCCCTCGATGCTTTCGGCCCCGTCACCGACAATGCCGGCGGCATCGCCGAAATGTCGCACCTGCCGCCGGAAGTCCGCAAATCGACCGACGCGCTCGATGCGGTCGGCAATACGACCAAGGCGGTCACCAAGGGTTATGCGATCGGCTCCGCCGGTCTCGGCGCTCTCGTATTGTTCGCTGCCTATTCCAACGATCTGCAGTATTTCGCTGCCAACGCGCAGCAATACCCGTATTTCGAAGGCGTCGGCCAGATTTCCTTCAGCCTGGCCAACCCCTATGTCGTCGCCGGTCTCATCTTCGGCGGCCTTATTCCCTACCTGTTCGGCGGCATTGCCATGACTGCCGTCGGCAAGGCGGCCGGCTCGATCGTCGAGGAGGTTCGCCGCCAGTTCCGCGAAAAGCCGGGAATCATGCAGGGAACCGATCGGCCGGACTATGGCCGGGCCGTCGATATCCTTACCCGCGCGGCGATCCGGGAAATGATCGTTCCCTCGCTTCTGCCGGTCCTGGCGCCGATCGTGGTCTATTTCGGCGTGCTGTTGATCTCGGGCGGCGACAAGGCCTCCGCCTTCGCCGCACTGGGAGCTTCGCTTCTCGGCGTCATCGTCAACGGCCTGTTCGTCGCCATTTCCATGACGTCGGGCGGCGGCGCCTGGGACAACGCCAAGAAGAGCTTCGAAGACGGTTTTGTCGACAAGGACGGGGTGCGCCACATGAAGGGCTCCGATGCCCACAAGGCGTCCGTGACGGGCGATACGGTCGGTGATCCCTACAAGGACACGGCCGGTCCGGCCGTCAATCCCGCGATCAAGATCACCAATATCGTGGCACTCCTGCTGCTGGCGATTCTCGCCGGCTGACGATGGCTGTGATCCGAAAGCAAAACGCCCGCGGAGCGATCCGCGGGCGTTTTGTCGAAGGGACAGGCTTGTTTTACATGTTGCCGAGCATGCTGCGGACCGCCGCAGCGCCGCTGCTTGCCGCGCCCGTGCCGCCCGCGAGAATCTGCTGCAGGAAGGTGAGATCGCGACCGCCGGTCGGCGTCGTGCGCGAGATCGAATCGAAGACCTTGCCGTCCTGGAGCGAGTAGTTGGCCTTGCGTTCGACCACGCCGTCCTTGTTGAGGTAAATGGCGAGCACCGACTGCTCGACCAGTCTCGGTTTCATGAAGGCGACCGGACGCTCCCGTTTCTGCGAGATGTAGTAGAGGACTTCCGTATCGAACGTCGCCGTCGTCGAGGGCGTACCCATCGTGAGCAGAACCTGCTCGCGGCTCGACCCTTCCGGGATGAGGGCGAGAGACTTCTCGTCGATCACATAGCCGTTATACATCGTGTCGCCGATGTTCATCGAGGTGCAGCCCGATACGGTGACGGAAGCGAGGAGCAGCAGGCTGATGGCTGTTTTATTCAAGAATGTCATTCCGTACTCGACAGTCCGCTTCTTCAACGGCGACCCCCAGGTAAACACGACCGGTTCAGAACCAGGCCATTCGCTGTTCAATACCATTGTGGCTATTCGGGGACGACGGCCCCGGCAAGACGACCAGCGGCCGGATTGATCGAAGCCTCGGCAGCCTTGGCCGAACAGCATTGCAATTCGCGCCTGCTTCGGTAAACCAGCTTTCGCTTGCATGCAACATGGGCTCGACCCTGCATTCGATTTATGCGGGCCAATCGCAGGACTTTCGATGATCTTCGGCTTGTTCAGGACCAAAAAGCACAATCGGGTTATCGTCGAGCGGCAGTACTCGGTCTTGACATCGGCGGCACGGGTTCCTTTCTTCTACAGCGATCTCGGCGTGCCGGACACGGTGATGGGTCGCTACGAGATGCTGTCGATCGTCATGATCCTGTTTTTCAGGCGTACCGCACGTTCGCAGACCAGCGGTCAGGAACTTGCTCAGGAGATCGTCGATGCGTTCTTTCAGGACCTCGACCATTCCATCCGCGAGCTCGGGATCGGCGATCAGGGCGTGCCGAAGCGCATGAAGAAACTGGCGGGCATGTTCTACGGTCGGCTGGAATCCTATGCCAAGGCCCTGGACGCGCACGACGCCGGCCAGTTGTCGGCAACGCTCGCCCGCAATATCCACGCCGGTGTCGCGGTGGCTCCCGACATGAGTGGCCTCGCAAACTGGATGCTGGAGACCGAGCGGCAGCTCGCAACTGTTTCTGAAGACGATGTTTCCCGTGGCCAGGTGATGATCCCGGCCCCCGGTCCCGTATCCGGACCGGAATGAGGGAGGTGAGGAAAGATGAAAGACAAGAACAATTCGCCGGAGAAGCCGCCTTTCTCCTATCCCGTCAAGGTGGGGAACATATCCGCCAATGCGTTGACCGTCACGGCCGAGGCAAATTCCCGTGAACTGGAAGGGGTGGCGGAGCTCTGGCAGGTTCTCCAAGTGAAATCCCTGCGCACGGAAGTTCACCTGTCGCGCTGGAAGAAGGACGGCGTGCGGATGAAGGGTCGTGTCGAGGCGGAGGTCGTCCAGGCCTGCGTCGTGACGCTGGAACCGGTCGAGACGCGTATCGACGAAGCCCTCGAGCAGATATTCATTCCGGAGGGCTCGAAGCTCGCGCGCATCGTCGCCAGCGATACCGCCGAAATGGTGCTTGATCCCGACGGTCCCGACCTTCCGCAGACCTTCGAGGGCGATACGATCGACATCGGAGAGGTCGTGACCGAATTTGCCGCACTGGCGATCGACCCCTATCCGCGCAAGGCGGGAGTGGAATTTGCCGATCATGTCGAAACCGATCCCGGCGACAGCGATGCCAGACCCAATCCCTTCGCGGTCCTGAAAGACTGGAAAAAGGACTAGCCCTGTTGTAAGCGCCGTCGAAAACTATATTTTGGCCACGATTTCGCCGGCCGGGCCGCGCATGAGCGTGGCCAGAGGGCCGGTGACGACTGGTAGAACGCGTTTCGATGCCGTCGGGCCGGCCGAAGATAAGGATCAGAGACGAGTGATCAGAATTTCTCTGGATGCTATGGGGGGCGATTTCGGTCCCGAGGTCGTCATACCCGGAGCCGCCAAGGCCCTCGACCGTCATCCCGACGTCACGTTCATCATTTTTGGCCTTAAGGCCAAGTGCGAGCCGCTGCTCGCCAAATATCCGAAACTGCGCGAACGGTCGGTTTTCCATGACTGCGAACTCGCCGTCGCGATGGATGAAAAGCCGAGCTCGGCTCTGAGACGCGGCCGCTACGTATCGACCATGTGGCGTTCGATCGAGGCCGTGAAGCTCGGCGAGGCCGATGTCGCCGTGTCCGCAGGCAATACCGGCGCCTTGATGGCGATGGCCAAGTTCTGTCTCAGGACCATGGCCAATATTGAGCGTCCGGCGATCGCCGGCATCTGGCCGACGCTGAAAGGCGAGAGTATCGTGCTCGATATCGGTGCGACGATCGGCGCCGACAGCCAGCAGCTGCTCGATTTCGCCCTGATGGGCGGGGCGATGGCCCGGGCGCTCTTCGAAGTGGATCGTCCCACAGTCGGCCTTCTCAATGTCGGCGTCGAGGAGGTCAAGGGCCAGGAAGAGGTGAAGGAGGCAGGCCGGTTGATCCGGGAGGCGAACCTTCCGACCATCTCCTATCACGGTTTCGTCGAGGGCGACGATATCGGCAAGGGTACAGTCGATGTCGTCGTGACCGAGGGCTTTACCGGCAATATCGCGTTGAAGACGGCCGAAGGGACGGCGCGTCAGATCGCCACGCTGCTGCGTGAATCGATGTCGCGCACCTTTCTCGCCAAGATCGGCTATCTTCTGGCCAAGCCGGCCTTCGACAGGCTGCGCGAGAAGATGGACCCGAACAAGGTCAATGGTGGCGTCTTTCTCGGCCTGAACGGGATCGTCATCAAGAGCCATGGTGGGACGAATGCCGACGGTTTCGCCGCTGCCATCGACGTCGGCTACGATATGGCGCGCAACGATCTCAATGCGAAGATCTCGCAGGATTTGAAGAGTTACCATGCCAAACGCCAGCCGCCGGCTGGTCCCGAAGCGGCATGACCACGGGATGTGAGTGAAAATGATCCGTTCAGTAGTTCGCGGTTATGGAGCAGCGCTTCCGAAGCGTGTGATGACCAATCGCGATTTGGAAGACATCGTCGAGACCTCTGACGAATGGATCGTGCAGCGCACGGGCATCCGCCAGCGCTATATCGCCGGTGAGGGCGAGACGACGGCGTCGCTCGGCGAGCAGGCGGCACGGGCGGCCCTTGAGAATGCCGGCCTGACGCCCGACGATATCGATCTGGTTCTGGTCGCAACCTCGACGCCGGACAATACCTTTCCCGCTACGGCGGTGGATATCCAGCGCCGTCTGGGCATGAGCCACGGTTACGCCTTCGACATGCAGGCGGTCTGCACCGGATTCGTCTACGCCATGGCGACGGCCGATCTCCACATTCGCGGCGGCATGGCGCGGCGAGCGCTCGTCATCGGCGCCGAGACCTTCTCGCGCATCCTCGACTGGAAGGATCGCACCACCTGCGTGCTGTTCGGCGACGGCGCCGGCGCCCTTGTCCTCGAGGCCCAGGAAGGTGAGGGGACGACCGAGGACCGCGGCGTGCTGACGGCACAGCTGCGCTCCGACGGCTCCCACAAGGACAAGCTTTATGTCGATGGCGGGCCGTCCAGCACCGGAACCGTCGGGCATTTGCGCATGGAAGGCCGTGAAGTCTTCAAGCATGCCGTGGCGATGATCACCGATGTCATCGAGGGCGCTTTCGAGGCGACCGGCATGACGGCCGAGGACCTCGACTGGCTCGTCCCGCATCAGGCGAACCGCCGTATCATCGACGGGTCGGCCAAGAAGCTCGGCATTCCGCCGGAAAAGGTCGTGGTAACGGTCGATCTGCACGGCAATACCTCGGCGGCATCCATTCCGCTCGCGCTGTCCGTTGCCTGCGCCGATGGCCGAATCAAACCCGGTGATCTCGTCATGCTCGAGGCGATGGGTGGCGGCTTTACATGGGGTTCCGTACTCGTCCGCTGGTAGCCGATCGGCCGGGCACGGAAGAAATAGGTGATTGCCGGCAGGCGCTTGACCCTCGTGCGCAAGCAAAATAGTCTTTATCGGCTTTGATAAGATTCAATTTTGGAAACTGGGCGGGGATCATGGCCGGAAAGACAGTGACGCGTGCAGATCTGGCAGAATCTGTTTTTCGCAAGGTCGGGCTCTCCCGGACAGAGTCGGCCGAACTCGTCGAGACGGTAATCGACGAAATATGCAATGCGATCGTTCGCGGTGAAGTGGTGAAGCTCTCCTCTTTCGCGACGTTTCAGGTCCGCTCCAAGAACGAGCGGATCGGCCGCAATCCGAAGACGGGCGAAGAGGTTCCGATCTCGCCGCGCCGTGTCATGACCTTCAAGGCATCGAATGTCCTGAAGCAGCGAATCCTGAAAGCGCATGTGAGCCGCAAGGCGAAGCTGAAGCCGGTCAGCCCCGTCGCGTGAGGCTGCGGTTTTTCCTCAATCTTGTGAACATGCTTGAATCTGCCGCCGCAACCCGTTGAGATACGTGTGATTCGTGGCGTAACCTAGCTTCCGCCGGGGCGATCTTTCCTGACTGTGCGAAACGTCGCGTCAGGCGTAAGATGCCGTGCCGCCGTGGATGCCTGGGAACACATGGCCACGATGGCAAAAGCCCGCCCGCGGGCGCGGCGCGATCGGTTGCCGCAGGAGGTTTGAGAGTTGGACAAGAGCCCGGATGCTTTCCGCACGATCAGCGAAGTCGCCGATGACCTCGATCTGCCGCAGCACGTCCTTCGCTTCTGGGAAACCCGCTTCACGCAGATAAGGCCGATGAAGCGCGGCGGCGGGCGTCGCTACTACCGCCCGGAAGACGTCGAACTGCTGAAGGGCATCCGCCATCTTCTCTACGACCACGGTTACACGATCAAGGGCGTCCAGAAGCTTCTCAAGACGAATGGAAACAAGTTCGTCGCGGCCATCGCTTCAGGCGATGTGGCGACGATGGACGCCATCATTGCCTCGAGCGGCGAAAGGCAATCCGAGCCGAAAGCCGGGATGTCCGAGGATGATCAGGTCCTCGGCCGTCCGAAAGTAAAACCAAGCGGCAGGTTCTTCGGCTTCGGCTCCTCAGGCGACGACGATACTCCGGAAGTGTCGGTCGGCAAGTCGAGCGTCGGCAAGGAGGATCGTGCTCTTCTGCAGGAGGCCCTGTTCGATCTTCTGGAATGCAAGCGTCTGCTCGATCAGGTGCGCTAGATTGTAGAATAGGCGCGCAAACGTCTCTGCGTTCACCATAAATTTATCGTTCACCTCTGGTTCAGAAGGTAAATTAGATCATTTCTCCTGGGGAGACATTCCGAGGAGATGAAAATGAAGAAACTGGCAGTCATATTGGTATCCGCCGTCACGGCGCTCGCCGGTGTCGCGCCGGCTGAAGCCTTCCCCGTCGTCAACGCTCCGAAGGTCGCGACGTCGCAACCGGTTGAACAGGTTCAGTGGAGCCACGGTCAATATCGTAACGCCCCGCGTTACTACCGTCATCACGGCAGCCGCTATTCCAGGCATGGCCGCTACTATCGTCATCACGGCAGATACTACGGCGGACGTCACTGGCGGGGTCATAACCACGGTCACGCGGGCGCCATCATCGGCGGCTTTGCCGCAGGCGCCATCATTGGCGGTGCGCTGGCCCAGCCGCGTTACGTAGAGCCTCGTCGATATGTCGGCGCAAGCAGCCACAGCCAGTGGTGCTATTCGCGCTACCGCTCTTATCGGGCTTACGACAACACGTTCCAGCCCTATCATGGTCCGCGCCAGCAGTGCTATTCGCCCTATCGGTAATCATGCGGGCATCCGGGCCGCTTCGCCATCGCGGGGCGGCCTGACCGCTGTCGAGCCTGGGCTTTGGGGAGACCGGTGTGTCCGGCTTCTCTTTCTCTAATCGGCAGTCTTGAGATAGGCGGTCATGTCGTCGATTTCGGACTGAAACCAGAAGCCCCAGAAACGCATCGAGGTGCCCGGCACCTTCTTTTTCGGACTGGCAAGAAATTCCGCGAGCGCCTGCTCGTTCCAGACGAGCCCGGCTTGGCCCGCGTCCTGCATGGCTTTGGAATAACGGAATTCCGTCACGCTTCCCGCCCGCCGGCCGAAAACGCCTTTCAGAGACGGACCGGCCTTGTTCACCGTGCTTTCAACGGAATGGCACGGGGCGCAGACCTTGAAGATGCTGCGACCGTTTTCCGCGTCTGCCGCAACCGCAGGGCAACATGGCAGAACCAAAATCGACATCGTGAGAATGACAGCGCCTGGCGACATGCCCCTGTCCAATATTCCTGCGGACATAGATCACATACAAGGAACAGAGCCTGGAGAAAGCTGTCTATGACAGTTCTCCCGCCGGCGTATCGAAGCATCTGGGGGAGGCTTCGAGATTTATTTACTGGTCGGGGCGGCCGGATTTGAACCGACGACCCCTTGACCCCCAGTCAAGTGCGCTACCGGGCTGCGCTACGCCCCGACCTGCTTCGTGGAAGCACGACTTCCATACTGGCATGGCTTTCATGGCGCAAGCGAAAAATCCGGATGACCCATGGTGGTTCTGGGCTTCGACACGAAAGCCCCGCCATCGACAAAGCCGAGACGGGGCGCAAGCGGGATGGGGCTGCTGCAGTTCAGATGATCGGGCAGCCGCGACGATTGGCAAATGTCATGCGGTCGAGCCCGTAACGCGTCATGCCCTCCACGGTCACGCTGCGGGAGGTCACGCGGATCACCTGCGGCTGCCGCAGGCCTTCTCCGCGCGCAGCGGCACGCGCTTCGCCGGGGCTGCAACCGCGGTCGCGATCACGCTCGCGGACGACCGGCCTCAATCCGTCCGGGCCGATGCGCAGTTCGACGTCCTGCGCGGTGGCAGGAACGGTGAATGAAAAACAGGCGGCGAGAGAAAGGGCTGCCGCAAGCCCTGCCTTGGATGCGATTCGAAACATCATCTCCTCCTTCCGTGCCGGCAATGAAGTGCCGACAGCCAAGAATTCGTCTCCCGGAAATCTAACCGGCAGGAGGAGGAAATGTTCCGGGGCAGGGAAACGCCAAGTAGAGGCCGTATCTCTACCTGAGGCGGTTCGGTGCGACAGGCAGGCAGATGGAGGAATTACTGTATGTCAGCGGAAGCGGGGAGTGCGGCTGGCATTCATCAGGAGCTCCTGCTGCGTGGCGAACGGGCCGAGCAGCTTGAGAAGACGCGCCTCTTCCTCATTGTCGAGCCGGTAGCGCTTGGCGAAATCGCAGACGCTCCAGACCTTCTTCAGCCCCTTGTCTTCGATCTCGTTGACATTCAGATGTGACGTCATGACCTAACCCCTCATTCTACTTAGAAATATAATGAACAGCTTTCGAATAAATCTGCGCTCTTATAGTTAAGGTTATATGCGCAGCTACCGCCTCACTGCTCTTGAACTTTCACGCCGTTTTCGCCGATGCTGATCGACACGCCTTCCGGCTTGGTCTCTTCCCGGTAAAGATAGAAGCTGAGGCCCGCGACGATTACGACGAGCGCTCCGATAATCAGATAAAGACTGTTCGTTCTGGCCATATGCATCCCCCGCAGTTCGTTGGCGGCGGAAAAACGACTGGGAACTCAAATGGTTCCGGCCTCAGATCAATTTTTAGTCGTCGTTTGTCGCATTCAGGTTCTGCGGCCGGATGCCTTCCTCGGGCAGCTGCTGATGCAGTCGAACGCCCGGACCGGATGCATCCTGCTGGCCTGCTGAAACGAAGACGACACCCTTGGCCTCGAACAATCGCCGGAGCTTTGCCGCGACGTCCGGATCGGCGGTTCCGGCAGATGCCTCCATGACGACGATCGTATCGGAGGAAAGGCCGGAGACGTTGGCGAGATCTTCGACGGAAATGCCGAGAATGGCCCGGGCGGCGCGCAGTTGTGATGTCGTGAGCATGAAAATGATCTGGCGCAGCGAAAGCTGAAGTCAAGCGGCGGCCGTCAGGCTGCCCGTCTTGCCTGCCGCATATGCCGATGCTCGAGCGCAAAGCAGCCCCAGAGAAGGCCGAGCAGCAGGTAGAAGTGCCGCCAGTGGTCGGTATCGATGACGTTGCCGATCAGGGCGTGGCCGAGGATCATCACCCAGGCGATCATCAGGTAGGGCTGCCAGGGGCGCTCACGCAGCAGGTAGCGGAACCCGAGCCAGATCGTCGCCCAGATCATGATCTGATAGGTCGCGGCTCCGAGCCATCCGTAGGTCGTCAGCGATTTCAGCCAGATATTGTGCTCGTCCTCGCCGAAGATCTTGCCGAATGCCATCGGTCCCATGCCGAACGGCCGCTCCATGGCCATCAGGAAGCCGATCTTGTGGCGCTCGAAGCGTCCGAGCCGTGCGCCGTCATAGTCCTGTACCAGCCGCGCCCGGTTGGTGAAGAGGTCGGAAACCTGCGGGAACTGCAATGCGACCGCCAGGGCGAGAACGAGAACCAGACCGGCGACGACCGCGATCGTCAGGATCTTCAATCGGAAGGCCGTGCTTCGCTCCTTCAGCAGCATCACGGCGATGAGGGCAATCCCCGAAAACAGGAGCAGTCCCCACGCTGCGCGCGAGAAGGAAAGGAATACGCCGAGCACGAGCACGAGAATGCCCGCAATCAGCAACGGCGCCGCCACGATGCGGCCGGTCAGCAACCGGTAGAGCATGTAGAGGATCGGCGCGACGAGATAGGGACCGAAGACGTTCGGATCCTGGAAGGCACCCATGGCCCGGTCGTAGCGGGTGAATATATGCGCGCCGGGGAAGGCGTTGAAATAGCCGAGAATGCCGAGCAACGCGGTGATGACCGCCGCGGCGATCCACGCCTTGAAAATCAGTTCCAGCCGGCCGGGGTCGTCCTCGACGATTGCGACGTAGAAGACGGAGCTGAGCCCGAGAAAGACCGATACGGCGAAATACATCGGGGCGCCGGTCATGTCCGCCATGATCGTCATCGACAGGAGCCCGCCGATGTTGAAGACGAGCAGGAGCACCAGGAGGGCGCAGGCGGTTCGCGAGATGCGAAGCCCGAGCAGAAACCAGATCGCGATCTGGATGACCATGATCAGTTCGTAGGGCGCCGGTTCGGAGATGACGAAGCCGGAAAGGAAGACGCCGAACGCGATGAGCGCCGAGCCCATGAGCCGGAAGATCGTGACCGCTGAAGGGGGCTGCCCTCGCTCTTCAACCGTCGCCATCGTCAATATGCGTTGTCCGTGTTCAGGAGGCGGATCGGCGTGAGAAACAGGATCTTGAGATCGAACAGGATCGACCAGTTCTCGATGTAGTCGAGATCGTGCTGCGTGCGCGCGCGGATTTTCTCGTCGGAATCGAGTTCGCCCCGAAGGCCGTTGATCTGGGCCCAGCCGGTAACGCCGGGCTTGACCCGATGGCGCGCGAAATAGCTTTCCACCACATCGACATATTTGCGTTCGCCGGTCTGGGCATGGACCGCATGCGGTCGCGGGCCGACCAGCGACAGCTCGCCCTTCAGCACGTTGAACAGTTGCGGCAGTTCGTCGATCGAGGATTTGCGCAGGAAGCGGCCGACGGGGGTGACGCGCGGATCTCCCTTGGTGACCGCCTTTACCGCCGTCTGGTCGCCCATATGGGTGTACATCGAGCGGAACTTCAGAACGTTGATGATCTCGTTGTTGAAACCATGACGTTTCTGCCGAAAAAGGATCGGGCCCTTCGATGTCGTTTTGACCGCGACCGCGGCAGCCAGCATGACGGGCCACAGGAACGCGATGGCGATTACCGCGAAGACGATGTCGAATATCCGCTTGGCGACCGAATCCCAGTCGCGGATCGGCTTGTCGAAAATGTCGAACATCGGCACTGCGCCGACATGCGAATAGGAGCGAGGCCGGAAACGAAGGCGGTTTGCGTGTGCGGCGAGCCTTATGTCGACAGGAAGGACCCAGAGCTTGCGGACGAGTTGCAGGATGCGCGCCTCGGCGGTCGCCGGCAGGGCGATGATCAGCATGTCGATGCGGGCGAGGCGGGCGAATTCGATCAGCTCGGAAAACGTGCCGAGTTTAGGATAACCGGCGACCACGGTGGGTGACCGCTCGCTGCCGCGGTCGTCGAAGATGCCGCAGATGCGGATATCGTTGTCCGGCTGGCGCTCGAGCTGACGGATCAGCTGTTTGGCGGGATCGCCGCCGCCGACGATGACGGCGCGGCGCTCCATGACGCCGTTGCGTGCCCAGTTGCGGATTGCGAATGCCGTCAGCAGTCTCTCGCCAAGCAGGAAGGCGGTGCCGGACAGGAACCACGCTGCCGCCAGTGGGGCGGGAAGGAGCGCGCCTTCGGAAAACGACAGGCCGAGATAGCTCAGCGCGAAACCGATCGCCCAGGCGGTGACGACGCGCCTGGCCGTAAGCCTTGCAGCGCGGATGGAGGGTATCAGATAGGCGTCAACCAGCTGCAGGAGCAGCACCGTGAATGTCGCCCCGACGGCAAGAACCGCGAAGCGCGCTGCGAACATGCCGTTCGCGGCAGGAAGCATGAGATAGGCGACGATCATTCCGATCGCCAGCAGCGACGCCAGTTCGAACAGCCGGAACTGGCCGATCAGCATGGTCGGAGAATAGTTGCTGTCGCGGAACTGCTCTGCAATCTGTCGCGCCAGCGGATTGAGTTCCGTCGTCGCCTGCGCTGCATCATCCGTGGACCGGATTTCGGAAACCTGCCGGCGCAGCGTTTCGAGATCGAGATCCTGGGGATTCGGTAGCTGGTTCATGCATCGGCCCCTTTCTTCCCGTTGTCGACGGGGAGGTCATGGAAACCGCTTATCAAAGAGATGCTAAGGAAGCCTTTAGGCTTGCGCGGGCGTGCCGGGCTGTGGCCGGAGCTTTTGGTACAGATCGAGCATGTCGCGCGCCATTACCGGTGCCGAGAACACCGCCTTGAAGGCGGCCGGTCTGGGCATGACGCGATCCTGCCAGTCGGGCTGGGTGATCGTCTCCGTCATGATCCGTGAAAGATCCTCCGCATCGCCCGGGACTGCCAGCGCCGCGCTGGCCTCGCCGAGCACTTCCGGAATGCCGCCGACGCGAGAAGCGATGACCGGCTTCTCCGCCGCGAGCGCCTCGAGTACGATATAGGGCATGGCTTCCGCCCGCGAGGGTACCACCACCGTCCGGGCGAGCGAAAACGCCTTGCGGGCGGGCATGGCCGGCATCATCAGGATCCGGCGGCCGAGGCCGGACTGGGTAATCATCGACCGGTAGCGGTCTGCATCGGGACCGTCGCCGACCAATCGCGCCGACAGGGGGCGCCCGATTAGCCGTTCGGTGCGGGCGAAGGCGTCGATGAAGACATCCGGACCCTTCAGATCGCGCAGCATGCCGATATAAAGGAAGTCCGCCATGTCGGGCGCCGGCTCGACGGGGCCGAAATCGGTCTCGCTGACGCCGTTGTAGATGACCTGGGAACGCGGCCGGGGCGTCCCGACCTTGGCCTCGTAGGTCCGCCTTTCATAATCGCAGACGAAGACGATGGCATCGCTGATGCGCTCCTGTGCGCGTTCCAGGCGCAGCACGGCCTGACCCGACACGGACGATCTCGAAAAGTGGAGACTGCCTCCGTGGGGTGAATAGACGCGGGCGACGCGATACTTGTTAACCCGCAACACTGAACCGATCATCCGGGCCAGAGCGCCGCCCTTGGCGCCATGACCGTGAAGGATGTCCGGCTGCAAACTTTTTATATGCTGATAGCTCCTGAAGAGCGCCGCGAGATCGGAGGGCGAAATTGCCCGCCGCATCGGAAGACGGGTGAGGCCGAGGCTGAGCGACGGGCGAATTCCGTCGAACAGGGCATCCTCATAGCTGCCTCCGGTCGAGCTGTCGCAGAGAATGCCGACCTCGTGTCCGGCCGCGCTGTGTTCCTCGACGAGATCGCGGACATGCCGGAATATCCCGCCAACCGGGGAGCGGAAGCAATGGAGGATGCGCATTCGGGAGCCGGTCGGCATGTTCGCTCAGAACAGGCGCTCGCGGACATAGATCGTGTCGCCGGCCAGAACCGGTGCCGTCACGCCCGTCCGTCCGGTTACGACCCTGCCGTTGATCTTGCGGGTGACGTCCAGGTCCTTCTGGTTGCCGCGCGAGGTAAAGCCACCTGCGATCGCCACAGCGTTCTGCGCAGTCATGCCGGGCACGTAGGAATACTGGCCCGGGCGCCCCACTTCGCCCATGACGAAAACCGGGCGGTAGCGGTCGATTTCGATGCTCACATCCGGATCACGCAGGTAGCCCTGCTTCAGGCGGCCTGCGATGGAGCCTTCGAGCGCGGGCAGGGTCTGGCCGCGGGCGGCGACCTGTCCGACGAGCGGGAAGGCGATGTACCCCGCCTGGTCGACCGTATAGGTGTTGGTCAGCCCCGGTTGTTCGAAGACGGTGACGCGCAGCCGGTCTCCGCTATCCAGGCGATAGGGCTGGACGGCGGCCTCCTCGAAGCCCTTGGAAGCGGGGGCTTGGGTCGTGCATCCGCTGAGTAGCGCGACACCGGCGGCCATAGCGGCTGCCAGCACTGTATTGGATCGGGCGAAGGCCATTTCGCTCTCAGGCTCCGGCTGTTCTTACCATTCCCGGCTGTTATGGATCTGTTAGGGTTAATAGTGGGTAAAGCCGCCCGATAATTCGGTGTCTGCCAAGTAGATGCGCCATTAACCGTCGGGTTACCATGGTCCTTTACCTTTGCCGGATCGCAAAGGTGGAGCTCGTGATGTCAGGCGTAAACGGCAGTAACCAGGACGTGGATATCGATTTGGGTCGCGTGATTGCCGCCGTATGGGCGCGCAAGGGACGCATCCTCGCGATAACCGTTCTCGCAGCGGCTGCCGCACTTGTCTCCACGAGCCTGATGGCGCCGAGCTACCGCGCCGAAACGCGGCTGCTGATCGAATCCCGCTCGCCCAATCTCAGCGGCGGGGAGGCGGCGGGCGCCGCCAACGATCCGGTACTGGATTCGCTCAACGTCACCAGTCAGGCACAGCTCCTCCAGTCGACCGATCTCATCCGTCGGGTGGCGAGCGATCTGAAGCTCACTCAATACCGCGAGTTCGATCCGGCCGCCCAGTCCTTTCTGCCCGATCCGCTGGTCGCTCTCGGCATCAAGCCTGATCCCATGGCGCTCGACCCGGAAGATCGCGTGATCAAGGAATTCCGTGAAAAGCTGCAGGTCTATGCGGTGGAGAATTCCCGCGTCATCGCGATCGAGTTTTCCTCGCACGACCCGCGGCTCGCGGCCGCTATCCCCAACCGTATGGCCGATGTCTATCTGCAGCTGCAGAGCGGCGCCAAGCTCGACAGTCATTCCGAGACCGCCAAATGGCTCGAGCCGGAAATCGCCAACCTGACCCAGAGGGTGAAGGATGCGGAGCGCAAGGTCGCGGAATACAGGGCCCAGAACGGTCTTTTCCAGACAACCGAAACCAACAGTTTCTCGACCCAGCAGCTGAACGACATCTCCACCGAACTGACGCGTGTCCGTGCGGAGCGGGCCAATGCAGAGGCCCGGGCGGAAAATGTCAGGACGGCGCTGAAGGCCGGGCGCGCTTCCGACACGATCGCCGATGTCGTCAGTTCCCAGGTGATCCAGCGGCTGAAGGAGGCGGAGGCCAACCTGCAGGCGCAGATTTCCGACCAGTCGACCTCGCTGCTGGAAGGGCATCCGCGGCTCAAGGGCCTGCGGGCGCAGCTGACCGGCATTCGCCAGCAGATCGACAATGAAACCCGCAAGATTCTCGGGAGCCTCGACAGCGAGGCGGAAGTCTCGCGGCTGCGCGAGCAGCAGCTGATGGCGCAGTTGAACACGCTCAAGGCCGATTCCGCGCGGGCCGGCGAAGAGGAAGTCGGGCTCCGGGCGCTCGAGCGCGAGGCAACGGCGCAGCGCCAGCTTCTCGAGACCTATCTGGCGCGCTATCGCGAGGCGACGTCCAGGCTCGACAGCAACGCTACTCCCGCCGATGCGCGGATTGTGTCGCAGGCGGTCGAGCCGGCAGAGCCCTATTTCCCGAAGGTCGCGCCGATCGTCATCATCGTCACGCTGGTCACGCTCATCGGCAGCTGCCTCGTCGTCATGGTCATGGAACTCTTCAGCGGCCGGGCCTTGCGCCCCGTCAACGGCAATGCCCGCCCGATGCCCGAGACGGCGTTCGACGATGCCCCGAAGGCGGCCGCGCCCGTTTCTCCGGCGAACGCCCAGACCCTGGCTGCCCTGCGGCATGAACCGGAGCCTCGCCCGCAACCTCGGGAACAGTCGCATCGGGAAACCGATCTCGATCCCGCGCTGTCGACGGAGCAGGCAGACGTTTCCGGAGCAGAAACCGTTGCGGTGGAGCAGGGCGCCGCGGCCGTTGTGTCCGAAGGAACCAGCGAGCCGGAATCGAGCTTCAGCATTGGCTCGGTCGCGCAGTATCTGCAGCGCCATGCCGTGCCGGTCGCGGCGGTCGTGTCTCCGGACGGTGACGACGGATCTACGGCGACCGTGATGCTGGCCCGTGCCATTGCGGAAGGGGGGCGGACCATCGTCCTTATCGATCTGACCGGTTCTGCCTGCCCGACGCGCCTGATGGCCGATCATGACAAGCTGGCGGGGATTACCGATCTGCTATGCGGCGAAAGCGCCTTTGGTGACGCCATTCATTGCGATCGCCTGTCGAACGCCCATATCGTGCCGCAAGGCACGTCCGATCCGGCACGCGCCATGCGTGGTGCCGATCGTCTGACAATGATCGTCGATGCCTTGTCCGATGCCTATGACATCGTGCTGGTCGAATGCGGTCCGGCCGATGCCGTTGGGCTTTCGCGCGTCGTGCGCAAGGAAAAGGCGGAGGTCATCCTGTCGGTCCCCGGTTTCTCCGAGAGCGACATCGCCGGGCTGGTGGTCGATTATGCCGATGCCGGCTTCCGCAACCTTCTCGTCATGTCGCAGCCTGACGATCGCCAGCAGCCGCCGTCGCGTCGGCGTAACGCTGCCTGAGCACCGGCTGGGGAATAGTCGCCGCTGGACCGCAGAGGCTGTCAATCGCCGTGAGCGGCCCGCCAACGCTGGAGTGTCGCATATAGCCGGGGATGTTTCTTCGCGTAGGCCTTGGCTTTCGTGGCGGCCAGCAATGCGGGGAGCAGAAGCGCCCCCCGACGGCTGACCGGCAGCAGGATATCGTGCTGCACCGTTTCCTGGCTGCACCAGCTGCGTTTGTAGGGCTGGTCGCCGATGCCGAAATCGAAGAGCGTCGCGCCTTCTTCGATACTGCGCTCGATGGACAGCCAGAACAGCAGTTCTCCGGGGCTCGCATCGGCGCCGATCCGGTCGTTGATCGAGCTGAACTGGCAGAGCACATGTCCGCCTTTCCGTGACAGGCCGGTGATGGCCGCAATATGGCCTTCGTGCTGTCCCTTGAGGCGGATGGCGTGCATGGCAAGAAG
This sequence comes from Neorhizobium sp., assembly GCA_052038935.1. GTDB lineage: Bacteria > Pseudomonadota > Alphaproteobacteria > Rhizobiales > Rhizobiaceae > Neorhizobium. The sequence goes on from JBQGDG010000085.1 coordinate 24,883, forward strand.
CGCGTCCGGCTCTTGCGCCGGCGCATCCAGCAGCCGGCTGAAAAAGGCCCGGGTCGGCGCCGGGCCGAAGACGTCCGGCAGGCCGGAAGCATGCAGCCGCTCGCCCTTCTGGATGAAGAAGAGTTCAAGCAGCGCGTGCTGCTCCTCACGGTCGGTGGCGCAAACATGTTCGAAGCCGCCGATGGCCTCCAGCTTGCGGCATTGGGTTCGAAACTTCTTCCGACGGGTCTTGGCGTTGAGTTGGGAAAGCGTAGCCTCCATCGAGCCGAGCAGGGGAAGTTGGAACGAGCGGTTCTGGTTTTCGACGGAAGCCAGCGCGGCGAGCGGATGTCTTGTCCCCCGCCACTCCATCGGTGTCTGGTCGAAGACGATCAGATCCGCCCTGCCGCGCAGCATGTGGGCAAGCGATATCCTGAAATTGATCGCCTCTTCCGCATCGGGAGCCGCAAGATCGGCGTCGAAGAGGCCGGTATTGACGTTGTTGAACCTGCCGCCCGGCAGACGCGCGACCCTGCCGGCCTTTTCGTGGACGATTTCCAGCGGCAGGATGAGGAACAAACGTCGTCCGATCCGGCCTGCGACGACCAGAAGTTCCGCGCCACGGGAACCCGCCCATGCCCGGCACCATTCGAAACTCTGATTAAGCGAATTCCAATCCCGCCCTTCGAGCCGTCGCCATTCGGCTTCGATCTGATGCGGGTCATCGATGAGGGTGATGTCCAGTTCGGCGAACGTCGCCCGGATGCCGGGTCGAGTTCCGCCCTCCGGAGTGCCGGTCTGTTCTTCTTCAATCGCTAGCGTGGCCATGCCTCACCCATATCGTCTTCGATGATACTAGGCGGCAGGCAAGAATAAGGAGTTTATGTGCAGGGTGGCGGAAACAAAAGCACGGGCTCTGGTTAACTCCGCGTGAAAACTATTCCTTCGGCTTCGGGCCGGCCATCCATTTGATGATCAGCATGGCCGGCAGGATCCAGATCAGTCCGGACAGGAGGAAATACAGGAAGTGAACCCACCATGGGGAGGTGGCGAGCGTCAGCGTCGCGATCGTCGTGGCGACGAGAGCATAGAAGATGACGAGGACGATGATCAGGATCGTGCCGACAAAGCTTCTCAAACGCGGAACCAAATCATGCCTCCCGATAACAGTCCGTGGCCGCGACCGCATGCCGCAAAGCGCCGGGGCTTGTTTTGCACCGGTCCATCAGGCAAAGCAACGCGGAAACGAGGGACGATCCGCCGCTGCGTCGCGTTGTCCCACCAACGGCGGTTGATGCGCCCTCGATTATCGGAGGGCTGACGTCAACGGCAGGAGTATCCGCCATGACGGCAACAGATACAGTCATCATCGAGGCAACCCGCCAGACGGGGCGTATCGAGCGGAACCGCAAGGCCGTGCGCATCTGGTTGGGCTTGGTGCTTTTCACGCTTTTCTGTCTGGTTCTCGTCGGGGGAGCGACGCGGCTCACCGATTCCGGCCTCTCCATCACCGAATGGAAACCCATCCACGGGGTCATCCCGCCGCTCAACGCTGCCGAGTGGCAGGAGGAGTTCGAGCTCTACCAGCGCATCCCGCAATATGAGCTGCTCAACAAGGGCATGACGGTCGACGAGTTCAAGTCGATCTTCTGGTGGGAGTGGGCGCACCGGTTCCTCGCCCGCTCGATCGGAATCATCTTCGCGCTGCCGCTCGCTTTCTTCTGGCTGACGGGCCGTATCGAGAGGCGCCTTCGCTGGCCGCTTGCCGGCACGCTCGCTCTCGGAGGCTTTCAAGGGTTCATCGGCTGGTGGATGGTGTCCTCCGGCCTTACCAAACTCGTCAGCGTCTCGCAGTATAGGCTCGCCGTGCATCTGACGATCGCCTGTCTGATCTTTGCGGCCTGCGTGTGGATCATGCGGGCGCTGTCGCCGCACACGGCCGACCGGCCGCCAACGGCGAAATCGCATCTGGTCGCCGGCGGTATCGCCTTCCTCGTACTGTTCCAGATCTATCTCGGTGCGCTGGTCGCCGGTCTCGATGCAGGCCTGAGCTATACGACATGGCCGCTGATGGACGGAGCGCTCGTGCCGGGCGACATGTTCGTGCAGCAGCCCTGGTGGATAAACCTGTTCGAGAACCCCAAGACGGTACAATTCGTCCATCGCTGCGGCGCCTATCTGCTCTGGGCGATCGTGCTCCTGCACATGATCGT
>JBQGDG010000086.1:0-9471 GCA_052038935.1 Neorhizobium sp.
GCCGCAAAATCCCGGTCGTAGAAGACATCTCCCGCCAGAACGACCTCCGCATCGACCATCCGGCCGATCTGGTCGTCACCCGCAAAGCCGATCTCGACCGCGTTTTCCGCCGCGTTCAGCATCACCGCCGTCCCGGCCCACGGATCGATATCCGCCGCCAGCACCTCAGCGGCCCCGGCGAGCCTGGCCGCGATCGCCACGAGGCCGGATCCGCTGGCGAAGTCCAGCACCCGTTTGCCGGCTACCAGTTCCGGATTGTCGAGCACGTGCCGGGCCAGCCCCTGCCCGCCGGCCCAGGCAAAAGCCCAGAACGGCGGCGGCAGGCCGATCGCCTCGAGCTCCTCCTCGGTCTTCAGCCAGAGATCGTGGGCCTCGGTCGCCAGATGCAGCACGACTTCCGGCACATGCGGCGGCCGCATGAGACCGGTATTGCGGCGGATGAACGTCGTCGGATCGGTCTTCAATCCGGCTCAGCCCCTCACTCGGCCGATCTCGGCGGCTTGTCGATACCGCCGAGCCTGCAGATCTCGAGATACTCCTCGTCGGTCACCGGCTGCACCGAAAGCCGCATCGATGTCACCAGCGACATCTTCTCGAATTTCGGGTTGGCCTTGATGTCCTTCAGCGTCACCGGTTTCGGCACGTCCATGACGGCGCGGATATCGACGCAATCCCATTTGGGGTCGCCCTTGGCGGTCGAGTCGGGATGCGACAGCGCACAGACCTCGACGATGCCGACGATCTCCAGCCCTTCGTTGGAATGGTAGAAGAAGCCCTTGTCGCCGATCTTCATCGCCCGCATGTTGTTGCGCGCCAGATAGTTGCGCACGCCGGTCCATTCGGTGCCCTTGTCCCCGGCAGCCTTCTGCTGTTCCCAGGACCATGCCGAAGGCTCGGACTTGTAGAGCCAGTACGCCATTCGCTGCCTCACTCCGGCTTGTTGAAGACCCAGTTCCAGGCCTTGACCTCGACCTTTTCGAACAGGCCGGCCAGATAATAGGGATCGGCCTCGGCAAGCGAACGGGCGGCAGCCATGTCGGCGGCCTCGACCACGACGAGACTGCCGTTCGGCTTGCCTTCGTCGTCGAGGAACGGGCCGGCGAACTTGAGGACACCTTCGGCGTTGAGCCTGTCGAGATGCTCCAGATGCGTCGGACGGGTCTCCATGCGGACGTTCAGATGGTCGGGCTTGTCGGTGCAAAGAAAGGCAAACAGCATCGGTTTCTCCTCGAAGTTGGGGTAATGCCGCCGGAAACCTGGATCGGTGCCGCCGGAAATGCGTGGTGGTCGTCTCGTTACTCGGCCTTGATCGGCCGGGTCATCAGCTGTTCCATCGCCGTCAGGACATCGAGCCTGCCGTCGATGATCGCCGCCACGGCCCGCGTGATCGGCAGTTCGACCGAAAACCGGTCGCCGAGCCGCGCCGCGACCGAAGCGGCGAATGCGCCCTCGACCAGAGGCCCGCCGGCCGCCCGGGCCGGCTCGCCCTTGCCGAGCGCGATACCGAAACGCAGGTTGCGCGACTGGTGGCTGGTGCCGGTCAGAACCAGGTCGCCGAGCCCCGACAGGCCGCGCACCGTATCGGCATTGCCGCCCATCGCCTCGACCAGCCTCGACATTTCGGCGAGCCCGCGCGAGATCAGCGCGGCACGGGCCGACTCGCCGAGACCCGCGCCCTCGACGATGCCGCAGGCGATCGCCAGCACGTTCTTCAGCGCCCCGCCGAGCTGCACGCCGACGACATCCGGCGATGCGTAGAGCCGGAAAGTGCGGCCGGAAAGCACATGCGCGAGCCGCTCGGCCAGCGTTTCGTCCTGCGAGGCGACGGCCATCGCGGTCGGCAGGCCGCGGGCGATATCGGCGGCAAAACCCGGTCCCGAAAGCACGGCGATCCCCGCGCCGGGCAGTTCGCCGGAAACGACGTCGGTCAGCAGCCGTTCCGACGGATCGAGGCCCTTGGCGCAGATGACCACCGCCGCGTTTTGGGCGAGGTAGGGCCCGTAATGGCGGGCGGCATCGAACTGGGCGCGGGAAGGCATGGCGAACAGGACGACATTGGCCTCGGCCACCGCATCCGGCTCGGCGGAGAAGGAAAGCGCATCCGGCAGCGGCACGCCCGGCAGGGCCGCATCGTGGACCCGGTCCTCGCGAAGGTCGCTCATCAGGTCCGGCTGACGGCCGACGAGCGTCACCGGATGCCGGCCTTCGAGCGCGAAGACGGTCGCGAGCGCGGTCCCGAAGGCGCCTGCGCCGATGACGGCGATCCGCTCGCCGCTCATGCCTTCGCCCCCCGCTTGCCCGATCCCAGCAATGTCTGGGCGGCCTTGTCCAGCGGCCAGCGTGACCGCGGCGCGACGCTCAGGTCGTCGGCCGGGAGTTCTTCCGCCATCCGCTCCAGTCCCGCCCAGGCGATCATCGCCGCATTGTCGGTGCAGAGCCTCAAGGGTGGCGCGATGAAACGGAAGCCGTGCTCGAGGCAGAGCGCCTGCAGCGTGCGCCGGATATCCTGGTTGGCGGCGACGCCGCCGGCCACGACCAGCGCCGGCTCCGTGTCGAGCCCGGCGAATTCCTCGCGGAACCGGGCGAGCCCCCGCCCGATACGGTCACGGAGCGTCCGCGATACCGCCTTCTGGAACGAGGCGCAGATGTCGGCGACGTCCTGCTCGGTCAGCGGCGCGATCTCGGTCGCGGCCTGGCGCACGGCGGTCTTCAGGCCGGAAAAGGAAAAATCGAGCCGCGTCTCGCCGACCAGCGGCCGCGGCAGCGAAAACCGGTCGGGATCGCCCGACTGCGCAGCCTTCTCGACCGCCGGACCGCCCGGATAGGGCAGGCCGAGCAGCTTGGCCGTCTTGTCGAAGGCCTCGCCCAGCGCGTCGTCTATCGTCGTGCCCCAGCGCTCGTATTCGCCGATCCCGCGCACCAGGATCAGCTGCGTATGCCCGCCGGAGACGAGCAGCATCAGATAGGGAAAGGACAGTCCGTCCGTCAGCCGCGCGGTGAGCGCATGGCCTTCGAGATGGTTGATCGCCATCAGCGGCTTGCCGGAGACCCGGGCGATCGCCTTGGCGGTCATCAGCCCCACGAGCAGCCCGCCGATCAGGCCGGGGCCGGAAGTCGCGGCGATCCCGTCGATCTCGTCGAGACCGACACCGGCGCGCCGCAGCGCCTCCTCGACCAGTTCGTCGAGCGCCTCGACATGGGCACGGGCGGCGATTTCCGGCACCACGCCGCCATAGGCGCTGTGTTCGTCGAGCTGCGACAAAACGACGTCGGACAGAACCTCGCCGCGCCCGTCCTCGTGCCGCGCCACGACCGCCGCCGCGGTTTCGTCGCAGCTTGTTTCGATGCCGAGGATGCGGAGAAACGGCGCCATTGCCCACTCGCTCATTGCGATTTTATTGCGATGCCGGATGATCCGGTCTACGAGAGCTTCCGGTAACAACGGATTGAGACGGATGCAAACAAAACCTTTCCGGATCGGCACGAGAGGCAGCCCGCTGGCTTTGGCGCAGGCGTCCGAAACGCGCGCACGGCTGATGGTGGCCCATGGCCTGCCGGAAGAGATGTTCGAGATCGTCGTCCTGTCGACGACCGGCGACCGGATCACCGACCGGTCGCTTTCCGAGATCGGCGGCAAGGGGCTGTTCACCCAGGAACTCGAGGAGCAGCTCCAGACCGGCGAACTCGACATCGCCGTGCATTCCTCCAAGGACATGCCGACGAAACTGCCTGACGGCCTGCATATCGCCGCCTACCTGCCGCGCGAGGATTTCCGCGACGCCTTCATCGGCCGCACCGCGCCGACCCTGACCGCCTTGCCGGACGGCGCGACGATCGGCTCTTCGTCGCTCAGGCGCCAGGCGCTGATCCGCCGCGCCCGCCCCGATATCAACGTCATCACGTTCCGCGGGCTGGTCGAGACACGCCTGCGCAAGCTCGACGAAGGCCAGGTCGATGCGACGCTCCTGGCCTATGCCGGCCTGAAGCGGCTCGCCAAGGAAGAGGTCGTCACCGATCTTCTCGATCCCGCCGATTTTCCGCCCGCCCCGGCGCAGGGCGCCATCTGCGTCGAAAGCCGCATCGGCGACGCGCGGATCGCAAAGCTTCTCGATCCCATCAACGACCGCCCGACCTATGACGCCGTCACCTGCGAGCGCGCCTTCCTCGCAGCTCTCGACGGTTCCTGTCGCACGCCGATCGGCGGTTTCGCCATCTGTCGCGACGACGACCTCAGGTTCTCCGGCCTGATCCTGACGCCGGACGGCCAGCGCGAGCACGCGATCGAGCTGGAAGGCAGACGGGCCGATGCCGAGGCGCTCGGACGGCGGGCCGGCGATGCGGTGCGCGCCGCCGCCGGCACCGGCTTCTTCGAGAGCTGGAGCTGACCCCGTGCGGGTCGTCGTCACCCGCCCGGCAGTCTCCGCGGCACGAACGGCGGAGCGCCTCGCATCCCTGGGCCACGAACCGGTATTGCTGCCGCTGAGCAGAGCCGACCATCGGCTCGAGGCGGCGCTGGACGCATTGCAGGCGCCCCATGGCGCCCTGGTGGTGACGAGCGCCGAAGCGCTGCGGGCCCTTGCGGCGGCGGCGCCTCGTTCGGCCATCGATTTCGACATGCCGCTCTTTGCCGTCGGCGAGGTTACCGCCGCCGCCGCCCGCCAGGCGGGGTTCCGGACGGTCCATGCGGGCAATGGCGGCGGGCACGAACTTGCCGGCCTGGTGGCGTCGACGCTCGGCGATCACGGCCTGCCGGTCCTTTACCTTGCGGGCAAACCGCGGGCACCGGCGTTCGAGGATCACCTTCGCCGGGCCGGATTGTCCCTCGCGGTCGCCGAGATCTACGAGATGCTGCCGCTCGCCTACAGCCCGGCCACGATCGCCGAAAAGATCGCCAGCCCTCCCGCCGATGCCGTCCTGCTCTATTCGCGGGAGAACGCCATCCGCTTTTTCGATCTCGCCGCACCGCTCGCCGACACGCTGGCGGGCCTGAAAACGCTGTGCATCAGCACGCGGACGGCGGAAGCTGTGCCCGCGGCCCATCGCGCCCGCCTTCGGATCGCGGAAAGGCCGGACGAGGACGCGTTGCTGGCGCTTCTTTGACGGCGCCGCCCTCCAAATTCCCGCACTGCCCCTTTCCTTCCCGAGGGGCACCAACTAGGTTTTAGCAAAAGCAGACAAGAAATGAGGTCGAGATGGTATCCGAAAAGCCACCGCGCCGGTCCAGGACGAACAAGGAGCCGGTCACGATCGACCTGACGGCGGAAGAGACACCGGCCGTAGCGGAGCCCGTTCGCGCCAACGATACCGATGAACTCGTGCCGCCGCTCGAAAGAGAGGCCGCCGAACCGGCAGCGCCGGTCGATACCGCCGAAGTCGCGGCCGCCGCCGCCGAGGCGACCGCCGAGCCGGAAACCGCAAAGACGGACGTGCCGCGTTTCGACGATGCCGCCGATCCGGCAGTCGAACCGACGACGATCCCGGAACCGGGTCGGGAAGAGCCATCGAAGCCGGCGGCAGACGCTGCGGACGACGAGGCCGCGCCGCCGAAGTCGCAACCCTGGCAGCGGCCGGCCGATGAGGAGCCGCAGGCCGGGGCGTCCGGAACACGGCAACCGCAGCGGTCCGCACCCGCGACCACCACTCTCGTCGCGGCCGGTATCTTCGGCGGCATCGTCGCACTGCTGCTGGCCGGCAGCATGCAATATGCCGGTTACCTGCCGGGCGCTACGCCGCCGCAAAGCCAGGACGGCGCGGATATCTCCGCCGAGATCGCGTCGCTTCGCCAGGAAGTGGCGGCGCTCGCGAACCGCAGCGACACGCCTTCCGACGATCTGGCAGCGCGCGTCACCGCCCTGGAGAGCAGCGCGCCCTCGGGCGATACGGGTGCACTGACGGAGCGGCTGTCGACCATCGAAGGTGAAATCGCCTCGATGCGCTCGACGACGCAGGCAAGCAATGCCGATCTGGACCAGCGGCTGCAGCAGGCCGAGGCGCAGATCAACGACCGCGGGCCAGAACAGCAGGCGGCGCGCGCCGTTGCCGCCGCCGCGCTCAAGGGCGCGATCGACCGCGGCGGATCCTTCGAAGCGGAACTGCAGACCTACGGAACCGTGGCAGAAGGCGACCCCGCCATCGCGAAGCTGCAGCCCTTCGCCGCCAAGGGCGTGCTTTCCCGCACCGAACTACAGCGCCAGGCATCCTCCATCGCCAATGCGATGATCGAGGCGATTTCCCAGCCCGATCCCGACCAGGGCATCGCCTCGCGGCTCCTGTCATCGGCGATGTCCGTCGTGAAGGTACGCAAGGTCGGCGATATCGAGGGGGATACGCCCGACGCGGTGGTTGCCCGGTTCGAGGACAGGCTCCGCTCGGGCGATCTGCCCGCCGCCGCCCGCGAATGGGACACCCTGCCGGAACCGGCGAAAACCGCATCGCAATCCTTCAAGCAGGAACTCGATGCCCGCATCCAGGTGGAAGATCTCGTCGGCGGAACGCTGACCCGCGCGATCACCGGCAATCAAGGCTGAGGACGAAAAAACGGAATGGTCAGGATTTTCATTTTCCTTCTCGTCGTCCTCGCCCTCGGCTGGAGCTTCGCATGGCTGGCCGATCGGCCGGGCCTGCTGTCGATCACCTGGCAGGATCATCTGATCGAGACGAGCCTGATGGTCGCGGCGACGCTGGTCGTCGCGCTGATCGCCGCCGTCATGCTCGTCTGGTGGATCGTCGGCGTCATCTGGACGTCGCCCTTCTCGGTGCGTCGCTATTTCCGCGCCCGCAAACGGGACCGCGGATATCAGGCGCTTTCCACCGGCCTGATCGCGGCGGGTGCCGGCAATGCTCTCCTCGCCCGCAAGATGAGCATCCGCACCCGCGGCCTGCTCAGTGCCGACCAGGAGCCCCTGATCCACCTGCTCGACGCCCAGACGGCGCTGATCGAAGGCAAATACGACGACGCCCGGGCCAAGTTCGAAAGCATGGCCGACGATCCCGAGACCCGGGAACTCGGCCTGCGCGGCCTCTACATGGAGGCGCGTCGCCTCGGTGCAAACGAAGCCGCACGGCAATATGCCGAACGCGCCGTCGAACACGCTCCCTATCTGCCCTGGGCATCCCAGGCGACGCTGGAGGCGCAGGGAAGCTCCGGCCGCTGGGACGATGCCCTCCAGACGTTGAGCCAGCAGCGCGCCGGCAACATCGTCTCGAAGGGAGAGGCCGAACGGCTGAAGGCGATCCTGCTGACGGCGCGCGCCGGCGATCGGCTCGAAAGTGACCCGCGCGGTGCCCGCGAAGACGCCCAGGCCGCTCTGAAGCTGGCTAAGGACCTCGTCCCGGCGGCGATCGTCGCTGCCAAGGCGCTGCTGCGCGAAGAAAACGTCCGCAAGGCGGCAACCGTTGTCGAAGGTGTCTGGAAGCTGTCTCCCCATCCCGACCTCGCCCGCACCTACGTCCGGGCGAGAAGCGGCGACAGCACGCTCGACCGCCTGAAACGCGCCGAGAAGCTCGAAGCCCTGCGGCCGAACAATGTCGAATCCCTGCTCGTCGTGGCCCAGGCAGCGCTCGACGCACAGGACTTCGCCAAGGCGCGCGCCCGCGCCGAGGCGGCCGCCCGGATGGACGCCAGCGAAAGGGTCTACCTGCTGCTCGCCGATATCGAGGAGGCCGAAACCGGCGATCAGGGCCGCATCCGTCACTGGATGCAGCAGGCGCTGCGGGCACCGCGTGATCCGGCCTGGGTGGCCGACGGTTTTGTTTCCGACAACTGGCTGCCGATCTCTCCGGTCAGCGGCAAGCTGGACGCCTTCGAATGGAAGGTCCCCTTCAGTCAGCTCGACGCTCCGACGGTGGAAGGCACGGTTGCCGCCGACGACGCCATCGCGGCCCTGCCGCCGGTTCTGGCGGACGACCGGCCGACGGCCGAAACGACGGGACCCACCGCGGCGCTCGAAGCCGAAGACGTCTCCGAAACGCCCCCGGCGGCCCCGCCGGCCGGGCAGGCTGTTGCAACAAAAACAACAGCGCCGGAGAAAGTCGCTTCACCCGCCGCCAAAACGCAGGAAAATGACGACGAGCCGGTTCCATTTTTCGGGCGCCCGCCGGATGATCCGGGCGTGAAAGATCAGAACGCCGATCCGTCCAGAACGCGATTGCGGCTGTTCTAGCCAGGGGAGCAAGGCCGCATCGATGTTGGACCGCATTCAGGCCTTCCTCCACACTCTCGCATCGCCGCACCACGAAAACGAATTCGCACCCGACGATCCGCGGGTGGCCTTCGTCGCGCTCTGTTTCCAGGTCATGGAAGCGGACGGCAATGTCTCCGCAAAGGAACAGCAGAAGTTCCGCGAGCTGATACGCGAGCGGTACGATCTCGGCGCCGACAAGCTCAAGGCCCTTATCGAGGCCGGACACGAGGCAGGCAGCGAGGCGGTCGACTACTACCGCTTCACCACCGATCTGAGGCGTCATCTGACCAGCGAAGACGACAGGGTCGAGCTGCTCGGCATCCTCTGGGACATCGTCTATGCCGACGGCCAGCGAAACGAGATCGAGGACCATGTGATCTGGAGGATCGCCGATCTGCTCGGCGTTTCCTCGCGCGACCGCGTGCTGCAGCGCCAGCAGGCTGCGGCCCGCGCGGCGGAAGGGCAATGAGAGGCGGGGCCGGCGCTTGCTCCGAGCCCGGTCCGCCCGAAATTCTCGCCTCGTCCTGAAGGAATATTCCGCCGCCGTGCAGGCCGGCGCTTCTCGCCCGCTCGAGGGATCGCGCCGGCAGGGACAAACCGGAGGGCGGGCCGTGGCCTTGCTCTCCGTCGTCAGCCCTTGAAGAGCGAGCCGGGATAGGCTGAAAGATCGGGATCGCTGTCCTTGCCGTCACCGAGCGAGATCTGCATCAGGACGGTATCGAGCCATTTCCCGTGCTTGAAACCCGTTCCCTTCAGGGTGCCGGTCAGCTCGAAGCCGAGGCTGCGGTGGACGGCGACGGAAGCGGGACTGGCGCCGCCGATGACCGCCACCATCTGGCGGAAGCCGAGAGCCTCGCACCGTACCAGCAGGTCCTTCAGCAACGCCTTGCCGACGCCCCTGCCGCGTGCTCCGGGCGCGAGATAGATGGAATCCTCGACCAGCCATCGATAGGCCGGGCGGGTGCGGAACGGCGAGGCATAGGCATAGCCCAGAAGCACGCCGCCTTCCGATTCCGCGACGATATAGGGGTATCCCCTGTCGGCGATGCCGGCATGCCTGGCGGTCATCTCGGCAAGGTCCGGCGGTGTGATCTCGTAGCTCGCGACCCCGTTGAGCACGCTGTCGCGGTAGATTTCGGTGATTGCAGGCAGGTCGGCGGCGGTGGCGTCGCGAAGCTGGAAGGTCATGGCGGGGAGATCACTGTGGCATGGCGTACGGCGATGCTACGCGGCGCTTCCGCAGCCGGCAACAAAAAAGGCGGCCATCGGCCGCCTTCCATGTCTTCGA